>NZ_AKFK01000091.1:0-55810 GCF_000272495.1 Methylobacterium sp. GXF4
CTGGGTCCGGTGCTCGATCGTGCCGGCGATCTCGCGGCTGCGGCCGTCGACCAGACGGTCGATATCGGCTTGCGCCCGCTCGAACAGGGCCTCCAGCTGCCCGCTGCGCGCCTCGAACACGTCGGCGAGCTGGTGCTCGCGCGCCTCCATCAGGCCGGCGATGGCCGGGCTCGCCTGCTCGATCACATTCTGCAGGGCCTGGGTCCGGTGCTCGATCGTCCCGGCGATCTCGCGGCTGCGGCCGTCGACCAGGCGGTCGATCTCCGCCTGGGCCCGCTCGAACAGGGCCCGCAGGTCCGCGAAGCGCGCGTCCAGCAGGTCGGCCATGTCGGTGGGGGCGGCGTCGAGGGTCTGGCGCAGGCCCTCGGTCCGGGTCGTGATCGTGTCGGCGAGTTCCTGGCCGCGCACCTCCACGAGGTCGCGCAGACCGGCCTGGGCCTCCTCGAACAGGGCGCGCAGGCGCTGCGTGCGGCTGTCGAGCGTCGCGGCGAGCTGGCGCTCGCGGGTCTCGACCAGAGCGGTGACGGCGGCGGGCGCCTCCTCCAGCATCGTCCGGAGGGCCTGGATCTTGGTGTCGACCGAGGCGGCGAAGCGGCCACCGCCGCCCTCCACCACCGCGTCGAGGGCGTTGTGGGCTTCCTCGAACAGGGTCCGCAGGCCCTGGGCGCGGGCATCCAGAGTCTCGGCGAGACGGTTGCCGCGGCCCTCGACCAGGTTCTCCAGGTGCCCGAGGCGCTCGTCGAACAGGCTGCCGAGCGCCTGCGTCCGGGAATCCAGGCTGCCGGCGGCGCTGCCGAAGGCCTCCTCGACGGCGGCGATCAGCGCGCGGCTGCGGGTATCCAGCGCCTCGTTGAGCGGGCCCATGCGGCCGTCCAGGGTGCTGGCCAAAGTGCCGGCATGGCCGTCCAGCATCACGCGGATCTGGTTGGTGCGGTCGTCGAGCAGGCCGTGGACCGAGCGCACGCCCTCGTCGAGCAGGCCGCTGATGTCGGCGGTGCGGCTCGACAGGGTGTGGCCCAGGCGGCCCTCGCCGGCCTCGAGCATGCGCTCGGCATCCGCGATGGTCTGCTGGAGCTTGGCCAGGACGCTCTCGCCGCGCTGGTCGATCAGCTCGGCCAGCGAGGTGCCGCCGCGGTCGAACAGGCGCGCCAGCTCGGTGATGCGGCCGCCGATCGCCCCGAACACGGTCCGGCCCTTCTCGTCGAGCTCGCTCGACATGGCGGCGATGCGCTCGTCGATCAGCTTCGCCAGCAGCTCCGAGCGCTCGGCGAAGGCCGCACGCACGGCCTCGGTGCGGGCGGAGAGGGCCGCGTCGGCGCTCTGGGCCCGCTCGTCGACCAGCTGGACGATCTCCTGGATGCGGCCCGACAGCGAGGCTTCGAGGACGCGCGTCGATTCCGCGACGGCGCCGGTGAGGGTGCCGATGCTGTCGGCCATCGCCTTGTCGATCCCGCCGGTCCGGTCGGTGATCGTGGCGACCAGGTCGCGGGTCCGGCCGGCCAGCTCCTCGTCGACCGCGCGGGTGCGCGCCTCGATCAGGCGGATCGCCTCGAAGGCCTGCACGCCGAAGCTCTCGTCCACCAGGCGGGCGCGCTCCTCCAGAGCGTTGGCGATCTCCTGCAGGCGGTTGATGACGCCGGCGTCGAAATGCTCCGCGCTGCCCGCGATGCGGCGGGCCATCTCGGCGGTGCGCCGGTCGATATCCTGGCCGAGCCCTTCGGCCCGGCCATCGAGCACCGCGACCAGGTTGCGGCTGCTCTCGTCCATGATGCGGGCCATCTCCCCGGTCCGGGCGGCCAGCGCCTCGTCCAGGGCCTTGCCGCGGGAGTCGATCCGGTTGTCGACATGGTCGACCAGGTTCGCCACGAGCTCGCCGATCTCGGCCGCGCGCTTGGCCGAGCGCTCCTCGAGCGTGCCGAGATGGGTCTCGACCAGGCTGCCGGCCTCGCGGGCGCGGGTCGCGATGGTCTCGGCCACGGCCTGGCCCTTGACGGTGATGAGGCGGTCCATCTCCTCCAGCCGCGCCCCGACGGTCTCGCCGAGATGGGCCGTGTCGCGGCCGATGCGGTCGGCCAGGATGTCGCCGCGGGCGATGGTCTCCTGCAGGGCGGCGAGGCGGCTGCCGAGCGTCTCGTCGATGGCCCGGACACGGCCGTCCGCCGTCTCGGCGAAGCTCGCGCCGGTCTGGCTGAGCGTGTCGGCGATGCGGGCGCCCTGGCTCGCCACCGCGAGCACGATGTCGCGGCCGGTGCCGCTGATCCGGGTCTGGGTCTCCTCGGCGTGGCTGGCCAGGAGCTCGGCGACGCCCTTGCCGTGCGCGCCGAAGGCCGCCTCCATCTCGCCGATGCGGGCGGCGAGGTCGTCCGAGATGGCGCGGGCGGCCTGCGATAGGCTGCCGGTGGCATCGCTGGTGCGGGCCGACAGCTCGCGGTTGAGGTCGTCCAGGGCGGCGCGCAGGGCAGTCACCGCCGCGGAACCGCGCTCGCCGAACTCGGTGCCGGCGCGGTCGGCGGCGTCGCGGAAGCGGGCGAGCAGGCTCGCGGTCTCGGCCTCGACGGCGCTGGTCACCTCGGCCGAGCCGTGGCGCAGGGTCTGGAGGGTATCGACCAGGCGGGCGGATGCGTCGCGGGTATGGGCCTCGACCTCGCCGGTGACCGCGCTGGCGGAGCCGCGCAGGGACTGGACGGCGGCGGCGGCCCCGGCCTCGAAGCCGTGGCCCAGTGCCGAGAAGGCGGTTTCCAAGGTCTGGGTGGCGGCCTGGGTCCGGTCGGTGATATGGCCGCCGGCCCGCTCGGCCGCGGCCTCGACGCGGGTCTCGAGATCCGAGGCCTGCACCGTCACGGTGTCGTGCAGGCGCGCGGCGATCCCGTCCATCCGCTCGGCCAGGGCGTTGCCGCGCTCCGAGATCGTCTCGGCGATCCGCTCGGCGGTGCCGATCAACTCGTCGCGCACCGTGCCGGCTTGGTTGGTCAGCGTCTCGCCGACGCCGCCCATGGCGAGCGCGAGGGCGGCCTGCGCGTCGCGGCCGCGGCTCTCGATCGCCTCGGCGACGGAGAGGCCGGCATTCTCGATCTCGCTGCGCAGCGCCAGGCCGCGGCCGGCGATGTCCTGCGTGAGCGCGGCGCCCGTCTCGGCAAAGCGCGCTGTGATCTGGGTCCCCATCGCGCCGAAGCGCTCCGTCAGCTCGGAGCCCCGCGACAGGAAGGCGTTCTCGAGGCCGATGACCGAGCGCTCGAAGCTCTCGCGCACGACGCCGCCCTGGCGCTCCAGGGTCTCGCTGACGCGCAGGCCGGTCTCGGCCAGGCTCTGGGCGACGGAGGCGGTGCTCTCGGCGATCCGCCCGGTGAGGGCATTCCCGGTCGCCTCAAAGGCGCCGCTCACGTCGCGGGCGCGGGTCTCGAAGGCCCGCGTCAGGGTCTCGCCGACCTCCAGGAGGCTGCCGCGCACGCTCTCGCTGGTGTTCGCCAGGCTCTCGATCAGCTCGTCGCCGCGCCCGGTCATCAGGTTGACGACCCGGTCGCCCGCGTCGCCCAGGGAGGCCGTGATGGCGGCGCCGCGGGCGTCGAGCGCCCCGGTCACGCGCTCGCCGGCTCCGGTCAGCGCCATGACGATCCGCTCGGACGCGCCCTCCAGCTCCTGGCTCAGGCTCTGGTGCGAGCCGGTGATCGCACCGCGCACCCGCTCGGCGTTGGTGACGATGGATTCGCGCTGGGCGACCAGTTCCTCGACCAGGGAGCGGATGCGGATCTCGTTGTCGGAATAGGCCCGCTCCAGGGTGGCGATCTCGCCGCGGACCAGGGTCTCCAGCTCGCCGGCCCGGGCGAGCGCACGCTCGACACCGTCGCCGACCGCGGCGACTTCCCGGCGCACGGTCTGCGACATGGTCAGGACGGCATCGGTGGAGAAGCTTTCGGGCTCGGCCAGGCGCACCGCGACCTCGCCGACCGCGCGGGCGACGAGGCGCATCTCCTGGGCCCGGGCCGCCAGCATGGCGGCGATCACGAACAGGACGACCGGGCCGAGCAGGGCGGCAGCGCCCACCGTCGCCTGGAGGGCGGTGAGGCCCGAGACGACGCCGCGCAGGTCGCCGCCGGATTGCAGCCAGGCGACCAGAACCAGGCCGGCGATCCAGGCGAGGCCGGCCAGGAGGGCGAAAATATAGGGCTTGGGCGAGGACCGCACCCGCAGGGTCTGCTGCAGGATGCCGATGTTGCGCCGGTCGTCATTCGCCACCAGCGAGCGGTCGGGCGGCAGCAGCCCGCCCTCGCGGCGCGGGCGCTCGCGGCCGGGCGGGGGCAGGTCGGAAGCCAGCGGCGGGTCGAGGTCGAGGCGCGGCGGCGTCTGGCGGCCGGCCGGATCGAGGGCGCCGTCGAGCAGGGGATCGGCATCCCCGACATCGGGCAGGCGCGGCTCGGCGCGGCTCTCGGTGCCGGTCGGCGTCAGGGCGTCGAGGTTCAGCGCCTGCTCGATCGCAGAGAGCGCGGCCTCGGCCGGGTCCTTCAGCTTCTTCTCGGTCGCCATTCAACGCCTCGTCACACGGGTTTCACCGGCACCTGGGGAGGCTGATGCCAGAGACGCAACTTCCCGTTTACCATTACAGGATTAGACGCGGACACCGATTGCCGATACCCGAGCCGCCGGCCGACCCCAGAAACCGTTACTGGTATGGTTACTGGCGCCGCTGCCTTCCGGCCCCACCATCTTGGCGCAGATGAGGGGCCCTGCGCGATCCCCGTCCAGCGAATCGGGGGGTGAATCATGGGGATCGGTTCGGCAACCCCCAGAAGATTGCGGATTCCGGGAGTGCGAGCATGCTGGCCATCGACCGTGCGGAGCTCGATGCGCAGACCGGCGGAGACGCGGAGCTGGCTCATGAGGTGCTGGCGCTGTTCGCCGGGCAATGCCGATCGATCCTGCCCCGGCTCACCGACCCGGCCCTGCCGGCCCCCCAGCGCGCCGACCTCGCCCACACCCTGAAGGGATCGGCCGCCGGCGTCGGCGCCACGCGGGTCCGGGCCTGCGCGGACGCCGTCGAGGCACAGCTGCGCGCCGGTGCCGAGCCGGCCGCGCTCGACGCGCTCGTTCAGGCCGTCGCGGCGGCGCTGGCCGAGATCGAGCCCGCGCAGTGAGCTGACGCCCTCGCCGAACGGGTATCCCCTCGGGTATCCCCTTGGGCGACGCACGCTCTAAATCCGGGGCGCGCGTTCCGACCGAGCGCGCCGATGCGGCGATCGATCCGGAACGGACCGCCGCCGCCGCGCTTGCATTCCACGGCCTCAGCCGCCAAGCAGTCACCCCGCCCGTCGAAGCGAGGCCGCTCGACGCGAGCCCGGAGCCGAGCATGCCCAAGATCACTTACGTCGACCACGCCGGGACGGAGAGGACCGTCGAAGGCAGCGTCGGCGCGACCGTGATGGAGACGGCGTTGCGCAACAACGTCCCGGGCATCGACGCGGAATGCGGCGGCGCCTGCGCCTGCGCCACCTGCCACGTCTACGTGGCCGACGATTGGATCGACGTCGTGGGCAAGGCCCAGGACATGGAGCAGGACATGCTCGATTTCGCCTCGGACGTGCGCGAGAATTCGCGCCTGTCCTGCCAGATCAAGATCGCGCCGAATCTCGACGGGCTGGTCGTCTCGACCCCGGCGCAGCAGGGGTAGCAGCCCTCACCGCACCAGCGCCCGGGCCGCCGCGTCGAGCCCGTCGAGGGTCAGGGGGAACATGCGGCCGCCCACGAGCCGCTGCACCATCCCGATCGACTGGGTGTAGCCCCAGTGGGTCTCCGGCACCGGGTTCAGCCACGCCGCCTTCGGAAAATGGTCGAGGAGCCGCTGCAGCCACACGGCGCCGGGCTCCTCGTTCCAATGCTCCACCGAGCCGCCCGGCGTGGCGATCTCGTAGGGGCTCATCGAGGCGTCGCCCACGAACACCACCCGGTAGTCGCTGCCATAGGTGCGGATCACCTCCGACAGCGGGGTCTTGGCCTCGTGCCGGCGGCGGTTCTCGGTCCAGACCGCCTCGTAGGGGCAGTTGTGGAAGTAGTAATGCGCGAGGTGCTTGAACTCCGAGCGCGCCGCTGAGAACAGCGCCTCCGCCTGCTCGATGTGCCAGTCCATCGAGCCGCCGACGTCCAGGAACAGCAGCACCTTGACCGCGTTGCGCCGCTCCGGCCGCAGCCGCACGTCGATATAGCCCTGGCGGGCGCTCTCGCGGATCGTGCCGTCGAGGTCGAGCTCCTCCGCCGCCCCGGTCCGGGCGAAGCGGCGCAGCCGGCGCAGCGCGATCCGCATGTTGCGCGCGCCGATCTCGCGGTCGTCGTCGAGATCCTTGAATTCGCGCTTGTCCCAGACCTTCACCGCGCGGAAGTTGCGGTTCCCGTCCTGGCCGATCCGGATGCCCTCGGGATTGTAACCATAGGCGCCGAACGGTGACGTCCCGCCCGTGCCGATCCACTTCGAGCCGCCCTGGTGGCGCTCCTTCTGCTCGGCCAGCCGCTGCTTGAGCGTCTCGAACAGCTTGTCCCAGCCGAGCGCCTGCAACTCGGCCTTCTCGGCCTCGGTCAGGTACTTCTCCGCGAGCTTGCGCAGCCACTCCTCGGGAATCGCCGTCGGCGCCACCGCCTCGCCGAGGGTCTCCAGCCCCTTGAACACGGTGCCGAACACCCGGTCGAACCGGTCGAGATGCGCCTCATCCTTCACCAGCGCCGTGCGCGACAGGAAGTAGAAGGCCTCGACGTCGTGCTCGGCCAAGCCCCGGTCGAGGGCGCCGAGCAGGGTCAGGTACTCCTTGAGGGAGACGGGAACCTTGGCATCCCGGAGGGCCGTGAAGAACTGCAGCAGCATCCCCGAAGAACGCGCCAGCAAAACGCCCGGGTCAAGCCCGGGCGAATCAGCCAAGTTCAGGCCGGGCCCGGCAGGACTTCTGGGCCTGTTCTGCGAGTCGTCGCCGATGGTCGACAAGATTCAGGCAGGGACAAAGGCCTAGTCCAGGGCCACCCGGAGAGTCTTCAGCGGGCGCGGAGACTCATAAGTTGGGCATAAGTCGCCGAATCTGTTGATATGTGCGCGGCCAAGCCTCGTGCAGTCACTGAAACCGTCACGGGAATCGCTCAACTCGGGGCATCAGGTGTGTTCAGCCGCGAGGACGCGTGCCGCACCAAGCGAAGCGAGGAGACCTGCAATGGCGGTCATCCTGCGGAATTTGACGGATTTCAAGCGGTTTCTCGGGAAGCCGGGTGCCACGATTCAACTGGTGCGCAACACCTTCATGGATCGCCAGCCCGAATCGACCCGGGAGGCCTACCGCGCCAAGGGCATGTACGCGCCGCGCGCCGTGCAGGCCCTGTCGCGCAAGGCCGCGGTGTTCACCCTGCGGGGTTTCCCCGGGACCGTGTGGCTGTACTGGGACAAGGGGGCGCGGGGCTGGCGCTTCTCGGGGGACACCGTGACCGTCCCCCTGGTCACCGGCCTCGGGCCGGCGGACGAGCTGGTCTACCGGTGCAGCTTCGCCGACGGTTTCGAGCCGGCGCCGCGCAACCGCGTGTCGCGGCAGCCCAAGCACGCCGAGGCCCATCTGGCCCCGGCCTGAATTGGCCGGCTCAGGCCCGATCAGGCCCGCTCACGCCTCTTGGCGCGCGGCCGCGGCCTCCTTCTTGGCCGGCGGCTTGCCGAGGGCTTTTCCGACCGTGCGCCGGGCGCGAAAAATCGGCTTGGCCTCGTTCTCGCGCTTCTTCAGAAGCGCGCGATACTCGTCCCGCCGCTCGTGGATCGACGCGATCACGAGGCCCATCGGCACGCCGACATCGACCAGCACCGCCTCCGACAATTGCAGGGAGGCCTCGATCGTCTCCGGCACCGCGTCGTCGACGCCGAGCTCGTACAGGGCCGAGGCGTGGCGGGCATCGCGCGCGCGGGCCACGATCGTCAGATCCGGCCGCTCCGCCCGGGCCGCCGCCACCGCCTGCTCGACCGCTCGCGGGTTGTCGAGCGTCACCACCAGGGCGCGCGCCGTGGCGATGTCGCAGCGGCGCAGGATCTCGGTGTTGCCGGAATCTCCGAAATAGACCGGCGCACCGGCGCGGCGCTGCTCGGCGACCCGCGCCGCATCGGAATCGAGGGCGAGGTAGGGGATCCCGTGGCGGTCCAGCATCTCGGCGACCTGGCGGCCGACGCGGCCGAAGCCCGCGATCACCACCCGGTTCTCGACCTTGTCGGGCAGCGGCTCCGACTTCATGGCGGCCAGGCCGGCGCTGGTGGCGCGGCGGCTCAGCCGGCGGCCCAGGGCCGCGAGCGCCGGGATCATGATCATCGTCACCGTGGTCACGATCAGGGCGGCCGCACCGACATCCTCCGGGACCAGCCCGGTGGCGACCGCGCCGCCGATCAGCACGAAGGCGAACTCGCCCCCCGGCCCGAGCAGCAGGGCCGCCTCCAGCGCCACCGGCCGGGAGATCTTGAGGGCCGGGGCCGCCATCATCACCACAGCGGCCTTGATCAGGACCAGGGCCAGCGACAGGCCGATGATCGCCCCGGGCGCCGCCATGAGCTGGGCCGGGTCCAGGTTCATGCCCACCGAGACGAAGAACACGCCGAGCAGCAGGCCCTTGAACGGGTCGATCGTCGCCTCGATCGCTCGGCGATACTCGGTCTCGGCGAGCAGCAGCCCGGCCACGAAGGCGCCCAGCGTCATCGACAGGCCGCTCGCCGCCGCCGTCAGCGCGGTGCCGACGATCACCAGCAGGCAGGCCGCCATGAACAGCTCGGTGGAGCGCGTCCGCGCCACGAGCTGGAACAGCGGGCGCAGGGCGAGGCGGCCGGCGACCACGATCAGCACCAGCGCGATGGCGGCCTGGCCCAGCGCCATGGCCAGCGCCCAGCCCTTGTCGCCCTCGTCGCCGCGGCCGAGGACCGCGATGGCGAACAGCACCGGGGCGACCGCGAGATCCTGGAACAGCAGGACCGCGAAGCTGGCGCGGCCGGAGGGGGCGTTGAGCCGCTTCTGCTCGGCCAGGACCGGCAGCACCACCGCGGTCGACGACAGGGCGAGCCCGATGCCGACGATCACCGCGCCGGCGAGCGGCACCTGCAGCCCGTACAGGATCGCCCCGAGGATCAGCGTCGAGCAGCCGACCTGCAGCGAGCCGAGGCCGAAGACGAGCCGGCGCAGGGTCCGCAGACGCTCCCACGACAGCTCGACCCCGATCATGAACATCAGGAAGATCACCCCGAACTCGGCCAGATGCGAGATCTCGGTGCGATTGCCGATGGTGAAGAGGTGGACGTAAGGATGCGTGTCGGCCAGCCGTCCGAGGCCGAAGGGGCCGAGCAAGGCTCCGGCGCCGATGAAGCCCAGCACCGGGGAGATCCGCAGGCGGTGGAACAACGGCACCACGATGCCTGCCGTCACGAGGAACAGGATCGCTTCCTTGTAGGAGCCGGCATGGACCTCTGGCATCGGCGGCGGATCGAACCTCCTGTTTCCGACCGGTGCGGAGGCCGATCACGGATGCGCGATCATGGGTCGACCCCGCCCCCTGAGCAACCGCTTTTGCGATCCGCAAGGCCGGCAAGGTGCGCTCGGACACAAGCCGGATACATACTTGAGGTGAGACATTTCCGCCACCCGGACGACGTTTGCCGACGATCCACCGGGGAATGGGTGCGGTGCGGCCCAAAATCGGCACAATGCCCGCATACACGCTGGAGTTAACCGGCAGTTAAGTTCGGCCCGGGCCGCGCCTTCGACGATACGACTGAGCCCACGACTGGACCCGATGGATGTGACGAGGCCGATGATCTCCATCAAGTCGATATTCTCTGGCCCCAAGGCGCCGCCGAGCCGCGACCTCGCGCGCGAGCGCCGCGAGTGGAAGCTCGAATCGGATCGGTGGCAGCACCAGCGTCACGTCGACCGTGGCTACCGGATCAAGTGGGGCTACGTCGCGATCGCCTACCTGGTCGAGTTCATGGTGATCGGCGCCTCGCTCTGGGGGGCCTGGCTGTTCGCGGGCGTCTACAGCGACGGCGACTGGCACGCCTTCTACTTCATGCTGCTGGCGCCCCTGGTCTACGCCGCCGTGGAGCTGTGCCGGGTGCCGCTCGGCATCCTGGCCCGGACCCAGCGCTCGCATTTCGTGCGCGGGCTCGCGGTGCTCGGCATCATCTTCGCGGCCGGGGTGACCACCAAGTCCGTGTCGCAGCTCGGCGAGATGATGTTCCACCCCCGCCTGATGGAGGCCGCCAGGACCAAGACCGCCCTGAAGGACGCCCAGGCCGACCGCGCCACCATCGGCGACCGCATCAAGGCGGCGGACGAGCGGGTGGCGCAGTACACCGCCGAGCTCGACCAGATCGAGAAGCGGTCCTCCGACAACGCCCAGCAGCTCGCCGGCCTCCCGGCCCAGCGCTGCGAGCGGGTGTTCGGCACCAACAGCAAGGGCCGCAAGTACCAGAACCTGAAATGCGTGGCCGATCCGCGCGTGGCCGCCCTGTCGGCGGGCGTCACCAAGGCGTCGGCCGACCGCGCCGCCCTGATCAAGAGCCTCGAGGAGGCCCGCAAGGCGCGCGCGACGCTCGATCCCGGCGCCGCCGACCGGCGCGTGGCCGATGCCGAGCAGGCCTACCGGAACGCGGTCAACCGCTCGCAGCTGCATTCCTTCACCGCGATGGTCTACGGCGTCGACCCGATCGACGTGACCGAGAGCCAGGTCCACGCCTTCCTGCGGATCTTCGTGTTCCTGCCGGCCGTCTGCGCCGCCTTCGCGTCGACCATCCTGGCGCTCTGCGCGGTCTCGACCCGCCGGACCTTCATGGATGAGGACGATCTCGGTGCCGCCGTGAACCCGGAGGCCGCGCCGTTCATGCTCGACGCGATCGCCGACGCGCTGCGCTCGAACCCCGAGCCGATCCTGCCCCGGGCGGCCAACGCCACGGGCGCGGTGATCCCGATGAACCGCCCGGCCCAGGGCCAGCAGAGCCTGCCCGGCCAGACCCTTCCGGGCCAGCAGACCCTACCTGCCGCGGGAGCCGGCGCATGAACTACGTCGCCGGCGGCACCCCTGAGAACGTCGCCCTCGCCCAGCAGGTGAATTCACGCCTGCGCGCGGATTCGAGCTACGTCGCGGCCCGGGCCTTCCTGTTCCGGGCGCTGGGCTTCGGCGCCTTCGCGTGCCTGGCCGGCATCGGCGTCGGGGCGGCGGCCTATGGCTGGGCGACCCTCAACCAGTTCGACACGGCCGCCGAGAAGATCGCCGCCGCCATGCAGGCCGCGCTCTCGGACGTGACCCTGAAGACCAAGGGCGAGGTCACCTTGACCGACAACACCCTCAAGCTCGAGGGCCTGCCCAAGCTCGGCGGCGGCACGCCGACCCCAACCAAGGCCCAGCTCGGCAGCGACGCCGCCCCGGCCTCGAAGGCCGCCGTGAACACCACCTTCACGGTGTTCAAGCAGGTGCCCTATCTCGACGGCCAGATCGTCACCGGCTGGAACTTTAAGGACAACGCCGACCAGCCCTACCAGCAGTACTGCTACTTCTCCCGCCGCTCCAACGAGTCGAAGGGTCAGGTCGAGATCAAGATCGACCTCGCCATGGACACCAAGACCCTGCCGCAGCCGCAGAAATCCGACGTGAACCTGGAGATCCTGGCCCGGAACTGCGTCTGGCACGAGAAGGGTTGAGGCGAACCCGGGAATGACCCGCGGATCCAATCCTCAGCCTCATCCTGAGATGCCGGAGCGCAGCGGAGGCCTCGAAGGAGACCTTCAGAACGCACCGCGATCCCTGGAGCCCTCCTTCGAGGCCCGCTGACGCGGGCACCTCAGGATGAGGGGGATGGATTGGAAACAGCGTCGCGCTTGCGGCACGCCGCCACCCCGCGCTACCCGTGACCCCAGGCCAGCCTCTCCGAGACCGCGATGCGATTTTCCGGAACCGAGTCCTACGTCGCGACCCCCGACCTGACCGCCGCGGTCAACGCCGCCGTGGTCCTGGAGCGTCCGCTCCTGGTCAAGGGCGAGCCCGGCACCGGCAAGACCGTGCTGGCCGAGGAGATCGCCAAGGGCCTGGGCGCGCCGCTCATCGTCTGGAACATCAAGTCGACCACCAAGGCCCAGCAGGGCCTCTACGAGTACGACGCGGTCTCGCGGCTGCGCGACTCGCAGCTCGGCGACCCAAAAGTCTCGGACATCGGCAACTACATCCGGCGCGGCAAGCTCTGGGAGGCGTTCACCGCCCCCGAGCGCCCGGTGCTGCTGATCGACGAGATCGACAAGGCCGATATCGAGTTCCCCAACGACCTCCTCACCGAGCTCGACCGGATGGAGTTCCACGTCTACGAGACCGGCGAGACCGTGGCGGCCGTGCGCCGGCCGATCGTGATCATCACGTCGAACAACGAGAAGGAGCTGCCGGACGCGTTCCTGCGCCGCTGCTTCTTCCACTACATCAAATTCCCCGACGCCGAGACGCTGATGCGCATCGTCGAGGTCCACTATCCGGGCATCAAGCACCGCCTGGTCGAGGAGGCCCTGCGGGTCTTCCTCGAGACCCGCGAGGTGCCCGGCCTGAAGAAGAAGCCCTCGACCTCGGAACTGCTGGACTGGCTCAAGCTCCTCGTCTCCGAGGATATTTCCCCCGAGACCCTGCGCGAGCGCGACGGCCGCAAGCTGATCCCGCCGCTGCACGGCGCGCTCCTGAAGAACGAGCAGGATGTCAGCCTGTTCGAGAAGCTCGCCTTCATGATGCGCCGGGAGCAGCGGGGCGGCTGAGCCTCAGCCGGCCCGACCGGAATAGATGTCGGTGATCTGCCCCAGCAGCTTCAGGGCATCGGCCTTGGAGCGCTGGAAGGCGTTGCGGCCGACGATCGAGCCGAAGCCGCCGCCCGCCTGGATGGCGCGGATCTCGTCGAGGAACTTGGATTCCTCGGTCTGGGCGCCCCCCGAGAAGATCACGATCCGCCGCCCGCTGAAGGCGCATTGCACCACGTGGCGCACTCGCTCGGCCGCGGTGCCGATCGGGATGCCGGTGGATTCGTAGACCTTCTTGGCGGCTGGCTGCTCGATATGGGCGGTGGGCAGCTTGACCTTGATGATGTGGGCGCCGAGCTGCGCGGCGATCTGCGCGGCGTAGCCGATCACGTCGATGGCGGTCTCACCCTCCTTCGACAGGGCCGAGCCCCTCGCATAGGACCAGATCACCACGGCGAGCCCGGCGCTCTTGGCCTCCTCGGCGATCTCCCGGATCTGGCCGTACATGGCGTTGCGGTGGGCCGAGCCGGGATAGATCGTGAAGCCGATGGCGCAGGCGCCGAGCCGCAGCGCGTCCGCCACCGAGCCGGTGATCGCCTGCTCCGGGTCGTCCTCGTCGGCCAGCAGGTCGTGGTTGTTGAGCTTGAGGATCAGCGGGATCCGCCCGGCATAATCGCGCGCGCCCGCCTCCAGGAAGCCGAGCGGCGCCGCGTAGGCGCTGCAGCCCGCCGCCAGGGCGAGCTCGAAATGGTAATGCGGGTCGTAGGCCGGCGGGTTCGGGCCGAAGCTGCGGGCGGGGCCGTGCTCGAACCCCTGATCGACCGGCAGGATCAGCATCTTGCCGGTGCCGCCGAGACGCCCGTGCTCCAGCATCCGGGCGAGGTTGGTGAGCGTGCCGGGGCTGTCGGCCCCGTACCAGGACAGGATCTCGGAAACGCGGGGCGATCGATCCATCGGGCGACCTCCTTCGACAGGGACCGCCGGCCATGGCTTGTCCTGCATCGGCGGCCCAGGCTTTCGAACCGGACAAGACCGCCGAGGTTCCCGCGCGCCGCGCTTTGAGCTAACCCGGCCCCGACAACATTGCAGCGCGCCAGGCGCCTGCCGACCCTCCCAGGCCGAGAAGGACTGAGCCCCATGCGCAGGTTGATTCTGCTGCGGCACGCCAAGTCGGACCGTCCGGCGGGCGTCGCCGACCACGAACGGCCGCTCAACGACCGCGGCCGCCGGGCCGCACCGGCCGTGGGCGCCCACCTCGCCGAGGCGGGCATCAAGCCCGACCTCGCCCTCGTCTCCACGGCCACCCGGACCCAGGAGACCTGGGAGGCGGTCGCGGCCGCCCTCGGCACGCCGGAGATGCGATCCCACCGCGAGATCTACGAGGCGCCGGCCGAACGGATCCTCGGCGTGATCCGGGGCGCGCCCGATACGGCGCAGACCGTGATCGTCGTCGGCCACAATCCGGGCCTGGGCGACCTCGCCACGGCCCTGGCCGGGGCGGGGCCGCGCAAGGAGCGCACGCGCCTCGCCACGGAATTCCCCACCGCCGCCTACGCGGTGATCGATTTCGACACGGACGACTGGTCGGCGATCGGCCCGGGGCAGGGGCGGCTCGAGCGGTTCGTGCGCCCGCGGGACATCGACCCCGACCTGGGAGGCTGAAGCCCCTCGGCCCGCACCGCAAAAGTCCCGGTTTCAAAAGGTCTTCGACCTTTTGCGGGTCGAGGGCGGAGCCCTGGTGTCGGGCTTCGCCCGATGCATCGGGGCTCCGCCCCGACACCCCGCCAAAGGGCTCGGCCCTTTGGAAACCCGCCATGACGCGCAGGCCACAGCCGCTCAGGCCACCGGCACGGCGTGATGGGCCTCCACCTCCTGATGGGAGGGCAGGGGCGAGCCCGGCACGAAGGCGTCGAAGGCCGCCCAGAAATCCTGCCGGATGGCGTCGCGCTCGCTCAGGATCTCGTGCCGGGAATCCGGCAGGACGAGGATGTGGCCGGCCTTCATCCGGGCCGCGAACCGCTCCGTGTCCAGGGTCCCGCAGACCGGGTCGGCGCCGGCCGCGACGATCAGGGTCGGCAGGGTGATGCGCGGGGCGGCGCGGGGGTCGCGCAGGCGCGCCATCGCCCGGAACGCCTCGGCGAGCCAGGCGATCGTCGGGTCGCCGACCGCGCCGGCGCCGACCTGCCGGGCCGCGGCGGCGTTGCGGGCGTAGCGGAAAGGATCGCGCGACAGGCGGTTGCCCTCATAGGGCTTGGTGGCGATCGAGACCGGCTTGCCGAAAGGGATATAGCGGTCGCCCAGCCCGATCCGGTGCAGCGCCCGCGACAGGAACGCCGCCCCGGCGGGCCAGCGCACCATCCGGACCGACAGCATCGGCGCCACCGTCACCAGGCGCCGGAACGGCAGCCAGCCGTCGAGGGCCCCGATCAAGGCGACGCAGCCGCCCATCGAGTGCGCCAGGCCGACATGCGGCTCGGGCATCAGCGGCACCAGAATCGTCTCGGCCACCGCCTTCAGGTCGAGGCGGTAATCGTCGAAGCGGGCGACGTGGCCCTTGTGCGGGTCGCCGACCCGCCGGTCCGATTCGCCCTGGCCGCGCCAGTCGAACGCCACCACGGCGAAGCCGCGCGTCCGCAGATCCTGGATGGTCTCGTAATACTTCTCGATGAACTCGGCCCGCCCCTGGAGCAGGCAGATTGTGCCCCGGCAGGTCCGCGCCGTGGTCTGCCAATAGGCCGCCCGCAGGGTGCAGTCGTCGCGGGTGCCGACCGCGATCAGGGTGCCGCCGGGCGGCACCGGATTGTCGGGCGTGCCGCGCAGGGTCAGGAGCGGCGGCTCCCGCCCGATCTCGCCGTCGAACCGTCTCACGGGGCCACCTCCCTGCGTCCGCGCGCCGGCGTGACCGTAGCCGAAAAAATCTCGGATTCGGCCCTCGCCGCGGGTCTTGAAGGCCGATTTTCCACCCCCGATATCTCGGTTGTGCCGGCCGTCAGGCGGCACGAAAGACGGGTCCGGCCCATCGGGCGGACCAGCCCTGCATGTTGCTCGTACGAGGATATGTCATGCGTCAGTTCGATCTCGCCCCCCTGTATCGTTCCACCGTCGGTTTCGACCGTCTGTTCTCCGCCCTAGACCAGTTCGCCACCGCCGAGGCGGCGCCGACCTACCCGCCCTACAACATCGAGCGGACCGGCGAGAATGCCTACCGCATCACCGTCGCGGTCGCCGGCTTCACCGAGTCCGACCTGTCGATCGAGGTCCGGGAGAATGCCCTCACCCTGAAGGGCGAGCGCAAGGCCGAGACCAAGGCGGAGTTCCTGCACCAGGGCATCGCGGCCCGCTCCTTCGAGCGTCGCTTCCAGCTCGCCGACCACGTCCAGGTGACCGGTGCGGCGCTGGAGAACGGCCTCCTCCACATCGACCTCGTCCGCGAGGTTCCGGAGGCGAAGAAGCCCCGCCGCATCCAGATCGCCACGGCCGGCACACCGTCCGCGCCGGTGATCGAGGGTGACGTGCGCAAGGACGCGGTCCAGCAGGCGGCCTGATCCGGCCGCCGGCTTGAGAACCCGCTAACGTGATGGAGCGCCCCGGCCCAGGCCGGGGCGTTTTCGTGTTGCGGCTGTCATAATGACGTGTGGGCTTCGTGCTCTTTAATGGGTCCGGACGGTGCACGCTCGTGCACCTGGAGTGAACCCGACCATGGTCGCCAATCTCGCCCGCGGAGCCTACAGCGCGCTCGGAGCCGGCTGGCAGAAGGGCGTGCAGTGGGGTGTCGGCGCGCCGATCGCCAAGCTGCGCCGGCGCCACGCGCTCGCCCAGCCCGGGCCGGCCGGCATCGCCGACGTCCTGTCGGCGGAGCGGGCGATCCGCCTGCCCGAGCCGTTCGAGGGGCGCAGCCTGGGCCGGATCGGCAATCTCGAGGTGCGGCTCGCGTCGAAGAAATCCGAGATCCGCCGCGCGCAGCGCCTGCGGTTCAAGGTCTTCTACGAAGAGATGGCGGCGATTCCGACCGGCCTGGCGGCTCTGTCGCGACGCGATGCCGACGGTTATGACGCGCTCTGCGACCACCTCCTGGTCCTCGACCATGCCGCGCCGCGGCGGAAGAAGCCGTTCGTCGAGCACCGCCCCAAGGTGGTCGGTACCTACAGGTTGCTGCGCGGCGAGGTCGCCGAGCGCCATGCCGGCTTCTACTCCGAGGGCGAGTACGACCTGGAGCCGATCCTGGCGGCCCAAGGGCACCGCCGGCTGCTGGAGCTCGGCCGGTCCTGCGTGCTCAAGCCCTATCGGAGCAAGCGCACCGTCGAGCTGCTCTGGCAGGGGATCTACGCCTATGTCCTGCACCACCGGATCGACGCGCTGATCGGCTGCGCCAGCCTGGAGGGCACGGATCCGGACCGGCTGGCCCTGCCGCTCTCGTTCCTGCACCACCATGCCCGCGCCCCGGAGGCGTGGCGCGCCCGGGCCCTGCCGGAGCGGGCGGTGGCGATGGACCGGCTGCCGCGCGAGGCGGTGGACCCCAAGGCGGCGCTGCAGGCGCTGCCGCCGCTGATCAAGGGCTATCTCCGGCTCGGCGCGACCTTCGGGGAGGGCGCCGTGGTCGACCATCAGTTCGGCACCACCGACGTGTTCGTGGCACTCCCGGTCGAGGCGATCGGCGCGCGCTACCGCGGGCATTTCGCGCCGGCGAACTGATCAGGTCGGGACGGCGCGGAGATACGGCCGTTCCAACTACAGCAGGTGCCTCGCTCCTGAGGACCGGGCCGCCCTTCCGGCGCGGCGCTTTTTCCTACAGATCCCCGAGCGCCAGCTGACCCTGGTTGCGCGCCTTGGCGGGCGCCTTCGGAGCGGCCGCCTTGCGCTCCTTGGGCCGGGCTGCGGCCAGGGGCGGCTTCTTCGGCTTGGGGTCGCCGCGCATGCGGGCGAGCGCCTTGTCCCGGGCCACCGCCTCGGGGGCCTGGGGATCGTCCGACAGCCACTTGCCGCGCTTGATCACCTCGTTGACCCGGCCCTGGTTGACCCCGACCTTGAAGGCGATCTCCTGCTGGGTCATGCCCGTGGAGGCGTGCAGGTCGAGGATCGCCCGGGCGAGCTCGGGCGTCATCTTCTGGCCGGTCAGCCGGCGGGCCGGCTTGACCGTGCGGGTGGCGCGGTCGCGCTCGCGCAGGCGCTCCAGCAGCGCCAGCGCCATGTTCATGCCATGCTCGCGCAGGGCTTCCTCGAATTCCTTCAGGGTCGCCATCGGCGCCATCCTCCGCCGGGCTCGTGGGCCGGTTCTGTCGGGGGGAACGTGCCGGGAACGCGGCGGTTGCGCAAGCGCCCCCGGCCGGTGCCGCGGGCGGTGCCGGTGGACGGGCGATGTCATCCACCGGAAATGCGGCCCCTGGCCTCCCGGCGGCGGCTCGGCTACAGGATTGCGCCCGTTCGGCCAGGCAGGCTCAGCCCGCACACGATGATCAGCCCGATCCGCACAGTCGCCCCCGGCGAGACCTCCGAGTCCCTGTCCCGGGAGCTGGAAGCCGGCGCGGTGCTGCTGTTCCCGGACCTGCCGTTCCCCTTCAGCGCCTTCGAGCGCCGGTTCACCGAGCGGCCCTTCGCGGACGGCAAGGCCAAGAACGTCAACATCCGGGGTGAGGCCGCCGAGCTGCGCGGCGCGGCCGGCACGCCCGAGGAGCAGGAAGCCCTGCGCCAGCTCCTGATCCGCTACCGCGCCTTCGCCCGGGACCTGATCGGCACCTACCTGCCGGACTATGCCGACCGGGTGAGCCTGGCCGGGACCTCCTACCGCCCGTTCGACGTCGAGCGGCGCAAGCTCAGCTGGCGGCGCGACGACACGCGGCTGCATGTCGATGCCTTCCCGTCGAACCCGATCGGCGAGAAGCGGATCCTGCGGGTGTTCCGCAACATCAACCCGGAGGGCGAGCCCCGCCGCTGGCGGGTCGGCGAGGATTTCGGGTCGATGGCGGAAAAGTTCCTGCCGCGGCTGCCGCGCTATTCCCCGCTCGCGGCGCATGTCCTCGCCGCCCTGCGGATCACCAAGGCCCGGCGCTCCGAATACGACCACCTGATGCTGCACCTGCACGACGCGCTCAAGCAGGACGAGACCTATCAGGCGAGCGCCCCCCAAGCCGATGTGGCGTTCCGGCCCGGCGAGACCTGGGTGACCTTCTCCGACCTCGTGATGCACGGGGCGATGGGCGGCCGCTACATGCTGGAGCAGACCGCCTACCTGCCGGTCGCCGCCCAGGCGGATCCGGCCTTGAGCCCGCAGCGCATCCTGGCGGCCAAGCTCGGCCGCCCCCTCCAGGCCTAGGCACACACGAGCGAAGGACCCGACACCATGATCCTCGAAATCGCGCAGATCGAGATCAAGCCCGGCATGGAGGCGGCGTTCGAGGCCGGCATCACCGAGGCCTCGGCGATCTTCAAGGCGGCCAAGGGCTGCCGCGCCTTCGAGGTGCGCCGCTCGATCGAGCATCCCCAGCGCTACCGCCTGATGATCCACTGGGACACGCTGGAAGCCCACACCAAGGACTTCACCGGCTCGCAGCCCTGGCAGGATTACCGCGCCCTGGTCTCGCACTGCTTCGCCGGGCCGGTCTCGGTCGAGCACACCGAGCAGGTCCTCAAGGCGTTCTGATCCGTTTCGGACGTCGCGCCGGAACGGCACGGGACGACGGGCCTGGTCTTCGGATGAAGGACTGACCGAGATCGGTCCCCCTCGTCGTCCCGCCTCCGCGAAGCGGCGCCCGGGATCCAGTCCCCCGACGTGCCAAGGCCTCGCACGGACGGCGGCTTGACGGAAGCCGGCGGGCCCGAGGCGTTGCGGCGGGCCTTGCAGGTGCTAGGCTCCCCGCCGACCGGTCCCGGGGCGAATCGCCCGGGATTCGGGACCGACGGGGGCAGGCGTATGGCGTGGCGGAACCGGGTCGCGGGTGCTCTGGCGCTTCTGGCCGGCCTGGCTTACGGGCCGGCTCTCGCCCAGACGGCGCCGCCCCCCCGGCCCGCCCCGCGGCCGGCGGCCGCCCCGGTGCCGGCCTTCAAGAAGGATTTCGTCCGGTCCGATCTCGCCAGCGCCGCCGTGCGGCTCGAGGCGACGCTCAAGGCCAAGGCCGGGGGGCCGCTCAAGCCGGCCGGCCAGTCCCGCGCCGCCGGGCAGACGCTGCTCGCCGCCAACAGGCCGGACGAGGCGCTCGGCCCGCTCACCGCGGCCGTGGCGGCGGATCCTTCCGACATCCGCAACTGGCAGGCCTTCTCCCGGGGCGCCGCCGCGGCCGCGGCGGCCCTGGAGGAGGGCGACTACCAGGGCCGCGCCCGCCTGCAGGAACAGGCCGTGGCGGCGGCCTACCGGGCCTACGAGCGGTCCGGGTCACCCGCTGACGCGGCGTCGGCCCTGGCGCAGCTCGGTTCCGTGCTGACCGCGCAATCCGCGTGGCGCCCCGCCCTGGAAGCCTACGCCGCCAGCCTCGCCCTCGACGACGTCCCGGCGACCCGCGAGATCTACGAGGCCCTGCGCGCCGAGCACGGCTTCCGCATCCTCGGCTACAAGGTCGATGCCGATGCCGCCGCGCCGCGGCTGTGCTTCACCCTCTCGGAGCCGGTCCTGCCCAAGACGGACTACGCCCCCTACGTGGCGGTCTCGGGCAGCAGCAGCGCCGCCGTGACGGCGGACGGATCGCAGGTCTGCGTCGACGGGCTCAAGCATGGCGGCCGCTACGCGGTGGTCCTGCGCGAGGGCCTGCCCTCGACGGTGGGGGAGAGCCTGCTCAAATCCGCCGATTACGAGATCTATATCCGCGATCGCTCGCCGCAGGTGCGGATCACCGGGCGCAACTACGTCCTGCCCCGCACCGGACAGGCGGGCGTGCCCCTGGTCTCGGTGAACGCGCCGAAGCTCGACGTCGAGGTGCTGCGCATCGGCGATCGCGGCCTGCTGCCGACCCTGCGCTCGGAGGATTTCCTGGGCCAGCTCAGCGGCGCGACCGCGAACACGCTGGCGTCCGAGAAGGGCGTGCGCGTCTGGAAGGGCACCCTCGACACCGCCAAGGCCGAGCTGAACCAGGAGGCGGTGACCGCCTTCCCGGTCCTTCAGGCGGTGGGCAAGCTGGAGCCCGGCATCTACGTGCTGCTGGCCCAGCCCTCCGGCACGGGTGCCCGGGACGAGGACGGCTACGAGAGCCAGGCGACCCAGTGGTTCGTGGTCTCGGATCTCGGGCTCACCGCCACGAAGGGGCGGGACGGCGTCCACGTGGTCCTGCGCTCGCTGGCCTCCGCCCAGGTGCTGCCGGGGGCCGAGATCCGGCTGATCGCCCGCAACAACGAGGTTCTGGGCACCGCCAAGACCGACGCGCAGGGCCATGCCGCCTTCGATCCGGGCCTCGCCCGCGGGGAGGGCGGCGCCGCCCCGAGCCTGGTGGTCGCCCAGGCGGGGGACGATTACGGCTTCCTCGACCTCAATCTCGGTGCCTTCGACCTGACCGACCGGGGCGTGAAGGGCCGGCCCGAGAGCGGCGGGCTCGACGCCTACCTGTTCACCGAGCGCGGAGTCTACCGCTCGGGCGAGACCGTGCAGATCACCGCCCTGCTGCGCGATCCCCGCAACGCGGCGGTGCCCGACCTGCCGCTGACCCTGGTGGTGAAGCGCCCCGACGGGGTCGAGTACCGCCGGGTCTCGGTGCCGGACCAGGGGCTCGGCGGCCGGGCGCTGCCCCTGCCGCTGCTGTCGGGGGCCATGCACGGCACCTGGCGGGTCTCCGCCTATACCGACCCGAAGGCCCCGGCTTTGGGCACGACCAGCTTCCTGGTGGAGGATTACGTCCCCGAGCGCCTGGAGGTGACCCTCAAGGCCGCCCAGGCCGCGCTGCACCGGGGCGAGGACGCGCAGGTCGATGTCGCCGCGCGCTACCTCTACGGCGCCCCCGGCGCCGGGCTCGACGTGTCGGGCAGCGTCGTGGTGCAGGCGGCGTCCGGCAGCGGCATCAAGGGTCTGGCGGAGTACACGGTCGGCCTCGACGACGAGACGGTGGAGGCGAGCGTGCAGGAGCTCGCGACCCACGCCACGACGGACGCGCAGGGGCACGCCACCGTCACCGTGCCCCTGCCGCAGGTGGCCGCGCCCCGGCCCCTCGAGGCCAAGATCACCCTCGCGGTCGGCGAGCCGGGCGGCCGGGCCCTGTCGCGCAGCCTCACCCTGCCGATCCTGCCCTCCGGGCCGGTTCTCGCCCTCCGCAAGACCTCCGCGGACCTGAAGGAAGGCGATCGCGCCACGTTCGAGGCGGTCTTCGCCGCCCCGGACGGGATGCTCCTGGCCCGGCCGGGGGTGACCTGGACCCTGTCGCGGGTGGAGCGGAGCTACCAATGGTATCGCTCGGACGGCCGCTGGTCGTTCGAGGCGGTCAAGACCAACCGGCGGGTCGCCAGCGGCAGCCTCGACCTCGCGGCCGGGGCCCCGGGCCGGATCGAGGCGCCGGTCGCCCAGCTCGGCCGCTACCGGCTGGAGATCGCGGCGGCGGGCGCCCCGGAGGCGACCGCGAGCCTCGGCTTCGATGTCGGCTGGGGCGGCTCGGAGACCGCGGACGCGCCGGACCTGCTCGACCTCACCCTCGACAAGGCCGCCTACGCGGCCGGCGACACGCTGCGGGCCAAGCTGAGCCCGAAGTTCAAGGGGCAGGCCAGCCTCATGGTCGTGAGCGACCGGGTGCACGAGACGATCGAGGTCAGCGTTCCGGCGGGCGGCACCACCGTGACCCTGCCGGTGAAGGCCGAGTGGGGCGCGGGCGCCTATCTCGTCGCCACCGCCTACCGGCCCCTCGACCAGGCGGCCAAGCGCCTGCCGGGCCGGGCGCTGGGGCTCGCCTGGTTCTCGGTGGACCGCGAGCGGCGCAGCCTGGGCGTCACCCTCACGACACCCGAGCGCACCCGCCCGCGGCAGGACCTGACCATCCCGGTGCAGCTCACCGGGCTGAAGGCCGGCGAGGCGGCGCGGATCACCGTGGCGATGGTCGATGTCGGCATCCTCAACCTGACCCGCTACGAGGCGCCGAACCCGACGCAGTACTTCCTGGGCCAGCGGGCCCTGGGACCGGAATTCCGCGACCTCTACGGCTACCTGATCGACGGCATGCAGGGCTCGGCCGGGGCGATCCGCTCCGGCGGCGACGCGGGCGGCGGCGAGCTCGCCGACGCGCCGCCGACCCAGGCGCCGCTCGCGCTGTTCTCCGGCGTCGTGACCGTGGGGCCGGACGGGGCGGCCAGCGTGACCTTCCCGCTGCCGGCCTTCAACGGTACCAGCCGGGTGATGGTCACCGCCTGGAGCGGCAACCGGGTCGGCCAGGCACAGGCGGACGTGATCATCCGCGACCCCGTGGTGCTGACCGCGACCCTGCCGCGCTTCCTCGATACCGGCGACCGCTCGCGCCTGTTCGTGGCCCTCGACAATGTCGAGGGCCGGGCCGGCGACTACACGGTGGACATCGCCCCGTCCGGGCCGATCCTGCTGGGCGCCGGCGCCCTGCGGCAGACGATCCGGCTGGAGGCCGGCGGCCGGGGCCAGGTCGCGATCCCGATCACCGCCGCCGGGCCGGGCACGGCGCGGCTGGACCTCGCCCTGTCGGGGCCGGACCTCGACGGCCATCTCGGCCAGAGCTTCTCGCTCGGCGTGCTGCCGGGGACCGGGGCGCTGCTGCGCCGCACGGTGCGCAACCTGGCGCCCGGGGCCGGCCTGACGGTGAGCGCCGACCTGCTGGCCGACCTGCTGCCCGGCACCGGCAGCGTCTCGCTCTCGGCCTCGGCGCTGCCGGGCCTCGACGTGCCGGCCCTGCTCCAGGCCCTCGACCGCTATCCCTACGGCTGCTCCGAGCAGATCGTCAGCCGGGCGATGCCGCTGCTCTACGTCAACCGGCTGGCCGGGCTCGACAAGCTCGCCCTCGACGGCAACGTGGACGACCGGGTGCGGGAATCGATCGAGCGGCTGCTCGCCCGGCAGGATGCGAGCGGCGAGTTCGGCCTGTGGTCGGCGCAGAGCTCGGGCGACGTCTGGCTCGACGCCTACGTAACCGACTTCCTCACCCGCGCCCGGGAGCGCAGCTTCGCGGTGCCACAGCTCGCCTTCACCCAGGCGCTCGATCGCCTGCGCAACACCGTGGCCAACGCCACGGAGGTGCGCGACGGCGGCGCCGACCTCGCCTACGCGGCCTACGTGCTGGCCCGCAACGGCCGGCCGGTGATCGGCGACCTGCGCTACCTCGCCGACACCAAGCTCGACGCCTTCGGCTCCGGGCTCGCCCGGGCACAGCTCGCCGCGGCCCTGGCGCTGCTGGGTGATCGGGGCCGAGCCGCCAAGGTGCTCGACTCGGCGCTCACCCTGCTGAGATCCCAGCGGGATTCGGGCCAGTACCGGGCCGATTACGGCTCCCGCCTGCGCGACGGGGCCGGGGTGATCGCGCTGGCGGCCGAGAGCGGGCTCACCCAGGCCGCCCTGGCCCCGGTCGCCGCGGTGATCGGCGAGGAGCGGCAGGACCTTCTTCGGTCGACCAGCACGCAGGAGAATGCCTGGCTGGTTCTGGCCGCCGAGAGCCTGTCCAAGGAGGCCGAGTCGCTGTCCTTCAGCCTGGACGGTGCGGCGCAGACCGGGCCGCTCGCCCGGATCTACCGGAGCCCGGCGCTCGAGGGCCGCAGCATCTCCCTGGTCAATACCGGCCGGGCCCCGGTCCAGGTGATGCTGGGGGTGAACGGCAACCCGCTGGTGCCGGAGCCCGCCGCCGCACAGGGCTACACGGTCGAGCGCACGTTCCACCGGCTCGACGGCAGCGTGGTCGGTCCCGCCCACGGCCTGCGCCAGAACGACCGGCTCGTGGTCGTGCTCAAGGTCACCGAGGACAAGGCCAGGGATGCCCGGCTGCTGCTGGTCGATCCGCTGCCGGCGGGGCTGGAGATCGACAACCCGAAGCTGCTCGATTCCGACGCCCTCCAGGGCCTCGCCTTCGCGAAGTCGGATGTGGAGCCGGTCCATACCGAGTTCCGCGACGACCGCTTCGTGGCCGCCTTCGACCGCAACCCCAGCCAGTCGGCGTTCTTCACCGTGGCCTACACGGTCCGGGCGGTCTCGCCGGGCACCTACGTGCATCCGGGCGCCTCGGTGGAGGACATGTACCGCCCGGCGCGGTTCGGCCGGACCGCGACCGGGAGCGTCGAGATCGGGGCGGCGCGCTAGGGCGCCGACTCGGGCGTCCGGCACCGGGCGTCCGGCACCAGGCGTTCGGGACGAGCCGCCGAATCGCGGACGCACGCGCGATGACCGATGAACCCGCCCGAACGCAACCGTCCGGCCGCGCCCTCACCATGCCGCTGCGTTGCAGCGGCGACATGGTGCGGTGCGGAACCTCGGCTGGCGCAGTCACTTCTCCCAGGTCCCGTTCGGAACCGTGGAGGTGATGCCCGATGCCGGACCTCGATGCCCTGACCGGCCGTGCCGCCTCTGCGCTGGCCTATCTGCCGTGGTGGGCCGAAAGCCTGATCGTCGTCGTCGTCTGCTGCGCGGTGGTGATGCCGCTGCACGGCGTGGCCTACCGGTCGATGAAGCGCGCCGTGGCGGGCAAGAGCCTGTTCTGGCGCTCGCTCGTCTCGCGCACCCACGGCCCGAGCCGGCTGGGCCTGATCGTCGTGGCGATCAGCCTCGCCCTGACCACCGTACACCTGTCCTGGGAGGTGCGGGTGGCCCTCAACCAGATCCTGCTCGTCGCCTTCGTCACGCTGACCGGCTGGTGCTGCGCCACCGCGCTCCACATCGCCACGGTGATCTACCTGCGCCGGTTCAAGCTCGACGCCGAGGACAACCTGCTGGCGCGCAAGCACTTCACCCAGATGCGCATCCTGGAGCGGGCCGCCGTGACCCTGGTCGGCCTGATCACCGTCTCGGTGGCGCTGATGACCTTCGAGCCGGTGCGCCAGTACGGGGTGAGCCTGCTGGCCTCGGCGGGCGCCGCCGGCCTGATCCTCGGCTTGGCGATGCAGCCGGTCCTGTCGAACCTCGTGGCCGGCATCCAGATCGCCATCACCCAGCCGATCCGGATCGAGGACGCGGTGATCGTCGAGAACGAGTGGGGCTGGGTCGAGGAGATCACCTCCACCTACGTGGTGGTGCGCCTCTGGGATTGGCGCCGGCTGGTCCTGCCGCTCACCTACTTCATCCAGAAGCCGTTCCAGAACTGGACCCGCGACGGCGCCTCGCTGATCGGCAGCGTGTTCCTCTACGTCGACCACCGCGCCCCGGTGGCGCGGATGCGCGAGAAGCTGTCCGAGATCGCCGCCGCCACACCCCTGTGGGACGGCAAGGTGGTGAACCTGCAGGTCTCGGACGCCAAGGAGAACACGATCGAGGTGCGGATGCTGGTGAGCGCCCGCAACGCGCCTCAGGCCTGGGACCTGCGCTGCGTGATCCGCGAGGCGATGATCACCTGGCTCCAGGCCGAGCACCCGGAAGCCCTGCCGCGGCACCGCACGGAATGGGTCGGCGCCGAGGAGCCGGCCCTGCGCCGCGCGGACGGGCATCGGATCGCGGCGTGATGGTTCAGCCCGGTCCGCCTGTTCGCCGAAGTCTTGGTTTCAAAAGGTCCGGGACCTTTTGCGGGTCCAGGGCGGAGCCCTGGGATGGAACTCGGGGCTGCGCGCCCCGAACCCCGCCACAGGGCCTCGGGCCCTTTGGAAATTCGTCTTCTAATCGTCGGCGCCGGCGTAGAAGCTCTCCACGCCGATGCCTTCTTCCTGCATCAGCCGGGCCCGGGCGCGCAGCTTCTCGGTCTCGCTCTTGAGCTGACCGCAGGCGGCCAGGATGTCCCGGCCCCGGGGCGTGCGCACCGGCGAGGCGTAGCCGGCGTTGAACACGATCCCGGAGAAGCGCTCGATCCGGTCCCAGTCCGAGCATTCGTAGCGGCTGCCGGGCCAGGGGTTGAACGGGATCAGGTTGATCTTGGCCGGGATGCCCTTGAGCAGGCGGACCAGCTCGCGCGCATCCGCGTCGGAATCGTTGACGCCCTTCAGCATCACGTACTCGAAGGTGATGCGGCGGGCGTTGCTCACGCCCGGATAGGTCCGGCAGGCCTCGAGCAGCTGGGCGATCGGATATTTGCGGTTGAGCGGCACCAGCTCGTTGCGCAGGTCGTCGCGCACGGCGTGGAGCGAGATCGCCAGCATGGCGTTGGCCGCCTCGCCGAGGCGGGGGATCTGCGGCACCACCCCTGAGGTCGAGACCGTGATCCGCCGCCGGGAGAGGCCGAGGCCCTCCTGGTCCGACATCACGCCGACCGCGTCGATCACGGCGTCCAGGTTGTACAGGGGCTCGCCCATGCCCATGAACACGATGTTGGTGACCAGCCGTCCGACCTCGCCGGCCCCGGAGGCGTCGCGGCTGGGCATCTGGCCGGCCCAGTCGCCGAGCTCGTCCCGGGCGACCACGAGCTGCTGCACGATCTCGGCGGCCGAGAGGTTGCGCACGAGGCGCTGCGTGCCGGTGTGGCAGAAGGAGCAGGTGAGGGTGCAGCCGACCTGGCTCGACACGCAGAGCGTGCCGCGGTCCGGGCTCGGGATGTAGACGCACTCGATCTCGGCGCCGCGATTGTGCTCCTGCGGGTTGGTGGGCGCCATGCGCAGCAGCCACTTGCGGGTGCCGTCGCGGGAGACCTGGCGGCTCGCCACCTCGGGCCGCTCCAGGGTGAAGTGCCGCGCGAGCTCGGCCTTCAACGCCTTGCCGACATTGGTCATCGCGGCGAAGTCGGTCGCCCCGCGAAAATTGACCCAGTGCCAGATCTGGCCAGCCCGCATGCGGCTCTCGCGTTCGGGCACGCCCATGCCGATGAGCTGCGCCTTGAGCGCGTCCCGGGTGAGCCCGACCAGCGACGGCGGCCGGCCGGGGAGCAGCGCGGGCTGGAAATCGGGCGCCTTCTCGATCGCGGGTTCGGCCGCGCGGGCGCTGTCGAGCGACGGCGTCGCCATGATGATCGATCTATCCTCAGGGCGCTCACCGCCGACGGGGAAGCCGGTTCGGCGACAGGGAGCGCGTCACGACAAAGGCCCAGGCGCCACCGGTCACGCGGGGATCGGCGGTGTCTGGGCGTTGAATGGTTCTATATAGGCGATCGCACCGGCGAACGCGAATGCGCGCCGCCCACAGGTGACCCGACGGAGTGCGATGGCAGGCGATACCGAAGCCGGACAGGCGATCTACAATTCCGGGACCCTGCAGCTCTACGACCTCGTCGTGCTGCGCCTGTCGAACCCGCTGATCTGGCGCTGCCCGACCGCGCGGATCCTCGCCCTCTACGACCGGCACGTGGGCGCGGCGCATCTCGATGTCGGCGTCGGGACCGGCTGGTACCTCGACCGCTGCCGTTTCCCGACCCCGGCGCCCCGGATCGGCCTGATGGACCTCAACGCCGACAGCCTCGACTATGCGGCGCGGCGCATCGCCCGCTACCGGCCCGAGCGCTATCGGCTCGACGTGCTCGGCGGCCGCCCGGCCACCGGCATCGCGCCCTTCGCCTCGATCGGCCTGACCTACCTGCTGCACTGCCTGCCGGGGGATATCGCGGCCAAGGCCGCCGCCTTCGACACGGTGCGGCCCTGCCTGCGCGACGACGGGACCGTGTTCGGCGCCACGATCCTGTCGGGCGGCGTCCCGACCACGGCCGCGGCGCGGGCCCTGATGCGGGTCTACAACCGGAAGGGGGTGTTCTCGAACACGGGCGACACATTGCCGGCCCTGCGGGCGGCACTGGACCAGCGCTTCCGGTCGGTCGAGATCACCGTCGAGGGCTGCGTCGCCCTGTTCGCGGCCCAAGGCCCGCGCTGACGCCGCCATCATCGCGCGCATGAAAAAGGGCGCCCGCAGGCGCCCTGATCCATCCGGCGAAGTCCCAAAGACTCAGGCGGCGTCGGTCTTCACCGGGACGCCCTTCTCGGCCAGGAAGGTCTGCAGCTCGCCCGACTGGAACATCTCCCGGGTGATGTCGCAGCCGCCGACGAACTCGCCCTTCACGTAGATCTGCGGGATGGTCGGCCAGTTCGAGAAGGCCTTGATGCCCTCGCGGATGCCCTGATCGGCCAGCACGTTCACGCCCTTGAACGGCACGCCGAGGTAATTGAGGATCTGTACCACCTGGCCCGAGAAGCCGCATTGCGGCATCTGCGGCGTGCCCTTCATGAACACCACCACGTCCTGGGAGGCGATCTCGTTCTGGATGGTCGTGTTGGCGTCGGTCATCGGAAACCTCACGGCTGTTGAATTGCGTTCATATCGCCGGTCGCGGCTAGCTTCTCAAGGAGGGCGGTGACCGACAACGTACCGCTGGTCAAATCCTCGTAGGTAAACGGACAGCTCTGCGGCAGGTCGCGTGGGACGCGGATCGCGTACTCGGCAAGGCCGGCCGCGGCATCCGAAACGCCGCGTCGCCAGGCAGCATCCAGGTCGATGAGTCGACGCATGGACGGCTTAGCCTCATGCGCGATTCGGAGCAGAAACGCGTCGATCTCGATCCGCCACCGATTGCGACTGGGCGCGTCCGGGTCGGACAAGAGTTTGACGAGATGTTCAAAAACCAGCTCCATCTTGCGGACCACGCCGCTGGTCTGCGAGCGGCCCACGTAGAGGAGCTCCCCGATGATGTTTTGCCAATCGATCTGATGAGACAAAGGGTCCGACCGCTCGGCGAGCCGCGTGAGCAAGGCGACCTGTTGATGGCACCACGCAACGGTGTCGCTATCGATCAGTTCGGGCTGCGCGCGCCGTTGTTCGGCGTTTGCATGGATGTCGCGCGCACGCCGCAGCACATCGGGGGCGGGGGCGCGCTCGGCCAGCAGCCGGTCGAGCCAAGCGTCGACCCCGCCTTCTGCATCCCAGGCATAAGCCCCCAGTGCGGCCGGGATCGCGTCTCGCTCGATTGATCCGTCCGAACCCGTGATTCGCGGTACGGCCTCGAACAGGCGCTCATGGATGCCTGTCGAGAAATCTTCGGGGGCTATGAGATCGCGAACGTCCTCGTGGAGGGATGGGTTGCCCAGCACGGCGCCGAGCAGTTCGCGCTCCCAAGCGAAGGTCTCACCCCAGGCCGGCGGCTGTACGTGTTTGACGAAGGAGGGCTTTAGACTCATCGCCAGACCTGAAAGTCTCCCCTCAATCCTGAGGGACGCCCGTGGTCAGCGCAAGGGCGTGCAGCACGCCGCCCATCCGGCCCTGGAGCGCGCCGTAGACCATCTGGTGCTGGGCGACCCGGGTCTTGCCCTTGAAGGCCGCGGACAGGACGGTGGCGGCGTAGTGGTCGCCGTCGCCGGCCAGATCGCGGATCTCGACCTGCGCGTCGGGCAGCGCTTCGCGGATCATGCGCTCGATCTCGCCCGCATCCATCGGCATCGGGAAACTCCTGGGGCGTTAAGGGGTGGTCAGGCGGCCGGGGCGGCCGGCTGGCTCGCCATGTAATTCGGCAGCCAGCCCTCGTGGGCCTCGATCAGCTCGGACAGGGATATGGTCTCGCCGCCCGGCAGGGTCAAACGGTCGGAGCCGGTCACCCCGACCACGGCGGCGTCGATGCCCTGGGCCGAGGCGCTGTAGAGCAGGTCGGTGGCCGCCTCGGCGTCGACCGCGAGCAGGTAGCGGGCCTGGTCCTCGCCGAACAGGTAGGCGTGGGGGGCCAGGTTCACCGGCACCTCCGGCAGGGCCGCGCCGATGCCGCCGGCCATGGCCATCTCGGCGAGCGCCACGGCGAGTCCGCCATCGGACAGGTCGTGGACGGTGTCGACGATGCCCGCGGTGATCAGCCCGCGCACGAAATCGCCGTTGCGGCGCTCGAGCGAGAGATCCACCGGCGGCGGCGCGCCCTCTTCCCGACCCTCGATCACCGCCAGATAGGACGACTGGCCGAGCCAGCCCTCGCCGACCCCGACCAGCACCAGCACGTCGCCCTCGCGCTTGAGCGCGATCGTGGCGTGGCGCTCCACGTCGTCGAGCACGCCGACGCCGCCGATGGTCGGGGTCGGCAGAATGCCGACGCCGTTGGTCTCGTTGTAGAGCGAGACGTTGCCCGACACGACCGGGAAGTCGAGGGCCCGGCAGGCCTCGCCGATGCCCTGGAGGCAGCCGACGAGCTGGCCCATCACCTCGGGCTTCTCCGGGTTGCCGAAGTTCAGGTTGTCGGTGATGGCGAGCGGCTTGGCCCCCACCGCGGTGATGTTGCGCCAGGCCTCGGCCACGGCCTGCCGGCCGCCCTCGACCGGATCGACCTCACAATAGCGCGGGGTGACGTCGCAGGTGATGGCCAGGGCTTTCGGGCCGTCCTCGACCCGCACGATCGCGGCGTCGCCGCCGGGCTTCTGCACGGTGTTGCCGAGGATGAAGTGATCGTACTGCTCGTAGACCCAGCGCTTCGAGGCGAGGTCGGGCGAGCCGACGAGGCGCTTGAGGGCGTCGGTCAGCGAGGCCGGCGCCGGCACCGTGGATGCGGCGATCACCGGCTGGTGGGTGTTGGCCAGGTGCGGCCGGTCGTAGAGCGGCGCCTCGTCGCCGAGCTCCTTGATCGGCAGGTCGGCCACGGTCTCGCCGTGCCACTTGATCACGAAGCGCAGCGTGTCGGTGGTCCGGCCGATCACCGCGAAGTCGAGGCCCCACTTCACGAAAATGCCTTCCGCCTCCGCCTCCATGCCGGGCTTGAGCACCATGAGCATGCGCTCCTGGCTCTCGGACAGCATCATCTCGTAGGGGGTCATGCCGGCCTCGCGGGCCGGCACCTTCTCGATGTCGAGCTCGACGCCGAGGTCGCCCTTGGCGCCCATCTCGACCGCCGAGCAGGTGAGCCCCGCCGCGCCCATGTCCTGGATGGCGATCACCGCGCCGGACGCCATCAGCTCCAGGCAGGCCTCGAGCAGCAGCTTCTCGGCGAAGGGGTCGCCAACCTGCACGGTCGGGCGCTTCGACTCGGAAGCCTCGTCGAACTCCGCCGACGCCATGGTGGCGCCGTGGATGCCGTCGCGGCCGGTCTTGGAGCCGAGATAGACGATCGGGTTCCCGACCCCGGTGGCCGCCGCGTAGAAGATCGCGTCGGTGCGGGCGAGCCCCACCGCCATGGCGTTGACCAGGATGTTGCCGTCGTAGCGCCGGTGGAAGCCGGTCAGGCCGCCGACGGTGGGCACGCCGAAGGAATTGCCGTAGCCGCCGACGCCGGCCACCACGCCCGAGACCAGGCCGCGGGTGCGCGGGTGGTCGGGGGAGCCGAAGCGCAGGGCGTTGAGCGCCGCGATCGGCCGGGCGCCCATGGTGAACACGTCCCGCAGGATGCCGCCGACGCCGGTCGCCGCGCCCTGGTAGGGCTCGATGTAGCTCGGGTGGTTGTGGCTCTCCATCTTGAAGACGCAGGCCAGCCCGTCGCCGATATCGATGACGCCGGCATTCTCGCCCGGACCCTGGATCACCCAGGGCGCCGAGGTCGGGAGCCCGCGCAGGTGCTTGCGCGAGGACTTGTACGAGCAGTGCTCGTTCCACATCGCCGAGACGATGCCGAGCTCGGTCAGCGTCGGGTCGCGCCCGATCAGGCCGCGGAAGCGTTCGTACTCCTCCGGCGTGAGGCCGTGCTGGGCCACGAGCTCGGGGGTGATCGGAACGTCGTTGCGGAACATGCGAAGGTCTCGGCAGAGAGCGGTCCGTCTTGAGAGACGCATACCGCGGCGAACCCGAACCGGGCTGAGATCTCAAGCTGCCCCGGCTCTAAAGCGGAAGCGCCCGCGCTGGCAACATCCGCCGACGCGGGGCAGGGGGCGTGGAGGCGGCCCGGACGGATGCGCACGGCGAGGCCGCAGCGCTAGATCCCGGTCTCACCACCCGGCCCCTCGGGCGGCCCGTCCTCCTGGCAGCGGGCGACCAGAACATGCACCGGCTCCGGCCCGGTGACCACGTCGAGATAGTCGAAACCGCTGTCGCGCTGGCTCGCCATGAGCAGCTGGAAATGCATCTGGAACAGGTTCCACTGGCGCCGGCCGACATCGGCGCCGGTGATCAGCTCGTGGATCGCCACCCAGCGCACGGCCGGTCGGGCGGGATCGGGTGGGGTGAGGCCGCAGGCGGCGATCGGGTTGTTCTTGTGGATCGACAGCCAATCCCAGGTGGCGCGCACGTCGAGCCATCCGATCTGCGCGGCCCGCCCGAAGCGCATCAGGCTGTCGCGGAATGTCCGGGCGGCCGGGTCGAGGCCGAGCCAGGGGATGACGCTGCCGATGCTCACGAACGAGACCGGCGTGCCGCGGCTGCCGAAGCCCGGGTCGCGGGCGAGCACCCGGTCCAGCACCTCGATGCCCAGGAAGCTCGACGAGGAATGGCCGACCACCACCACCTCGTCGGCCTCGCCCTCGGCGGCGTGGATGCGTGCCGCGAAGGCATCGAGCCGGGGATCCATCTCGGGCGCCTCGCCGGCCGCGTAGGCATGCGTGAAGGCGGTGTCGTCCACGAGGTGGGGCACGTAGAGCGGCTTGCCCCGGGTCGCCCGGATCAGCCCGGCCAGGATCGCGTAGGCGAGCGGCGGCACCGCCACCAGGGCCCAGGGCTGGAGCGCCGCCGGCGCCAGGCTGGTGAGCCCCGCCGCCGCCGCGAGGCTGAGAAGCGCCAGCGCGATGTAGATGTAGTGGACGCAGAAGATCACCGTGGAGAACCGCCAGCCCTCCCGGCGCAGGTTCGCCATGTAGCCGGACCGCCACAGCCGCCAGAGCAGGGCCGGCACGCCCCGGAGCCGCGTCCAGTCGGATTGCGGGAACCGGGCGCGGACGATGTCCTCCCAGCGCAGCAGCACGTAGCGGGTCGAGACCCCGCGCGACTCCGCCGTCCAGGCGAGCTCGATCCCGTCCGCCGAGCGGACCGGATCGCCGACCGTGATCGCGGCGCCCCGGCGCGCGGCGGTGAACCGGGCCTCGCGGCGGAACAGGCCCCAGTAGGTCTCGGGATCGCGCGGGTCGAAGCCCGGCAGGTAGAACACGATGCGGGAGGTCAGTGTCCGCGACGCCGTGCCGGCCGGCTCGCCTGGGTCGTTCTGGGCCGGTGTGTCGGCGACGGGGGCGGGAATCGAAATGACGGGTCCGATCGGTACGAGTGGGCGGCGAGCGCTCTACACGACGCGGCCGGGCGCGCCGAGGGTGAAACTGCGTGGGGCTTGCGCCGGACCGGCGCTCACGCCGCCGGTGGATGGGCCAGGAACTCGCCGATCGCCGCCACGAAGCGCTCGCCATAGGCCTCGCGTTTGCGCTCGCCGACCCCGTGGACCGTGCGCAGGGCCCAGAGATCGACGGGCTTCTGCCGGGCCATCTCGATCAGGGTCCGGTCCGGGAACACCATGAAGGCGGCGATGCCCTCGGCCCGGGCCAGGGTGGCGCGCAGGCCCCGCAGATGCTGGAACAGCGCCTCGTCCGTCTCGGAGAGCGCGATCTCGCCCTCCTCGCGCGGCGCGGCCCGGCGGCGGTCGCGGGATTCGACCTTCGGCTCCGGGTCGGGGCGCAGCTTGACCGGCTCGCGCCCGAACAGGATCGCCTCGCCCTTCTCGGTCATGGACAGGCCGCCATAGCCGTCGGCATTCTCGGCGATCGCCCCGGCGGCGAAGAGCTGGCGCAGGATCGCCCGCCAGGCGGCCACCGGCTTGTCGGCGCCGACCCCGAAGGTCTTGAGGCTGGTATGGCCGTTGCGGCGGACCTGCTCGCTCTCCTTGCCGTGGACCACGTCGCAGATATAGGCCGCGCCGAAGCGCTGGCCGGTGCGCACGATCGCCGACAGGATCTTCTGCGCCGCCACGGTCCCGTCCACCAGGGTGACGCCGCCGCGGCACAGGTCGCAGCGGCCGCAGGGCTCGCTCGCCTCGCCGAAATAGCCGAGCAGCGACTGGCGCCGGCAGGTGGCGCCCTCGCACAAGGAAATCATCGCCTCGAGCTTGCGCCGCTCGACCCGGCGGCGCTCGTCGGAGATCTCCTTCTCGTCGATCTGGCGGCGGCGCAGCGCCATGTCGTCGAGGCCGTAGAGGGTCAGCGTGTCGGCCGGCAGCCCGTCGCGGCCGGCGCGGCCGATCTCCTGGTAGTAGCCCTCGACGTTGTTGGGCATGTCGGCGTGGCAGACGAAGCGCACGTCGGGCTTGTTGATGCCCATGCCGAAGGCGATCGTCGCGGTCATCACCACGCCGTCCTCCTGGAGGAACCGGTCCTGGTTGCGCATCCGCGTGCCCTGGTCGAGCCCGGCATGGTAGGGCAGGGCGTCGAACCCGTCCTTCTTGAGGGTCTCGGCCAGCTGCTCGACGCGCTTGCGCGAGGAGCAGTAGATGATCCCGCTCTCCGCCCGCCGGTGCTTCAGGAACCGCTCGATCTGCCGGGCCGGGTTGTCCTTGGGCTGGAAGGTCAGCCGGATGTTCGGCCGATCGAAGGAATGGACGAAGATCTTCGGGCCGCGCCCCTGCGGGAACAGCCGCTCGGCGATCTCGGCCCGGGTGGCGGCGTCCGCGGTGGCGGTCAGCGCCAGGGTCTGGACGTTGCCCAGCGCCTGCCGGGCCCGGGCGATCTCGCGGTATTCCGGGCGGAAATCGTGCCCCCATTGCGAGACGCAATGGGCCTCGTCCACGGCCAGCCGCCGGACCCCGACCCCGCGCAGGGCTTCGATGCAGCCCTCCATCAGGAGGCGCTCGGGGGAGACGAACAGCAGCCGCAGCTCCCCGGACCGCAGGCTGCGCCAGGTCTCGCGCGACTCGGCCTCCGCCACCGTCGAGTTGAGGGTGGCGGCCTCGACGCCGACGCTGCGCATCTGCTGCACCTGGTCGTGCATCAGCGCGATCAGGGGCGAGACCACCACGGTCAGCCCGGGATCGACCAGGGCCGGGAGCTGGTAGGTCATCGACTTGCCCGAGCCCGTGGGCATCACGGCGAACACGTCGTCGCCGTCCAGAACCGCGCCGATCACCTCGTCCTGCCCGGGGCGGAAATCCTCGTACCCGAAGGTCTTCTTCAGCGCGGCGCGGGCCTCGTCGAGGCGGGTCATCGGGATCCTTGTTCGGGGTGGCGGCGCGCGGCTTGCGGCGCCCGTGTCGAGACACTAGCCTTTCGGATCTCTACACGGGGACGGTCATGCCGCTCAACATCCGCAGCGAAGAGGTGAACCAGCTCGCGGAGAAACTGGCCTCGCGGGCCGGCGTGAGCAAGACCGAGGCGGTGCGGATCGCGCTCACGAACGAGCTGGAGCGTCAGGAGCCGCGGGTGCCGCTCGCGGAGCGGCTGAAGCCGCTGCTCGACGAGATCGCGGCGATCCCGCGCACGGGCCTGCAGGCCGACAAGGCGTTCTATGACAGCCTGAACGACGAGTGATGTTCGTCGACGCGTCCGCGATGGTCGCGATCCTGTCGGACGAGCCGGCGGCCGCCGACTTGATTCGCTGCCTTGATGGGGCGGAGATGCCGATCACATCAGCTGTTGCCGTGTTCGAGACCGCCACAGCCCTCACACGGAAGCTCGCCCAGGATTTGGCGGCCTCGGAATCGCAGATCCTGCGCTTTCTTCTCGCGAGCGATATCCGCATCGTCCCGATTGGCGCGACCGAAAGCCACGAGGCCCTGACCGCCCATGCCCGCTTCGGCAAGGGCCGCCATCCCGCCCGTCTGAACCTCGGCGACTGCTTCGCCTATGCCTGCGCGCAGGCCCACGGCGTGCCGCTGCTGTTCGTCGGCGACGATTTTCCGCAGACGGATATCCGCTCCGCCCTGGCCTGACGCCTTCGGGCCTCGGAACCGAGACACGACCCGACGGCCTTGATGGGGCATCAGCCGCCGTGGAACTCCGCCACGTGCTGGGCCACGATCGCGTCGAAGGAGGCGTCCGCCCGGAAGCCGAGCGCCAGAGCCGCCTCCGGCTCGAACGCCTCCGGCCAGGACGAGACGATCCGGGCGATGGTGGCATCCGGCTCGCGCCGGATCAGCGCCACGGCTTTGTCGCCGGCCACGCGCCGCAGGGCCTCGATCTCCTCGGCCACGGTGGCGGAGACGCCCGGCATGGTCAGGCTGATCCGCGGGCCGATCGCCGCGAGGTCGAGCCCGGCGGCGTGGACCAGAAACCCCACCGCGGCGGCGGGGCTCGCGAACCAGTGGCGCACCGTGTCGGGGACCGGCAGGATCGCGGGCTGGCCGGCCAGCGGCTCGCGGATGATCCCGGAGAAGAAGCCCGAGGCCGCCTTGTTGGGCTTGCCCGGGCGCACGCAGATGGTGGGCAGGCGCAGGCCGATCCCGTCCAGGAAGCCGCGGCGCGCGTAATCGGCAAGCATCAGCTCGCCCATCGCCTTCTGGACGCCGTAGGAGGAGGCCGGGCGCAGAATGAAATCGTCCGGGATCACCTTCGGGAAGGGCGGCCCGAACACCGCCAGCGATGAGGTGAAGACCAGCTTCGGCCGATAGCCGTCCGCGGCATTGGCCCGGCGGATCGCGTCGAGCAACAGCCGCGTGCCGTCGAGATTGACCCGGTAGCCCAGCTCCAGATTCGCCTCGGCCTCGCCCGAGACCACGGCGGCCAAGTGGAAGATCACCCCCGGCCGCTCGGCGATGGCGGCCTCCGCGGCGCCGGGGGCGGTGAGATCCGCGGCCTCGGCCTTCACCGGGCCGGAGAAGCCCGCGGGTGCCGTGGGCGGCACGACGTCGAGCAGGGTGAGGGCGGTGAGCGGCGCGCCGCCGACCGTGCCGTCCGCGACCAGGGCATCGACGAGGCGGCGGCCGATCATGCCGGCGGCGCCGAGAATCAGAGCGTGCATGGAGACCTCTTCGTCCGATTGTTTGCCGCGTCAGGCCATCATGTCCAGGGCGCGCCCGAAGAAGTCCGGGCCGCCGAAATTGCCGGATTTTAGGGCGAGCAGCATCGGCTCGGGCCGGCCGGCGGTGCGCAGGATCGGCACGCCCGCAGCGATCTCGGGGCCGAGCAGGAACGCCCGGAGCCCGAGCCGGTCGACCACGGCGCCCGAGGTCTCGCCCCCGGCCACCACGAGCCGGCGCACGCCGCGGGCGACGAGCCCTTCGGCGATGGCCGCCAGCGCAGCCTCGATGGCGTGGCCGACCGTGTCGACCCCGTGCTCGGCCTGGAGGGCGCGCACCGCCTCGGGCGTCGCCGAGGAGGCGATCAGCACCGGGCCGGCGGTTAGGCGCGCCTCGGCAAAGGCCAGCGCCTCCCCCACCGCGTCGGCCCCGGCGAGCAGGGCCGCGGTGTCGAGGCGCAGCACCGGCATCTGCGCCTCCGCGGCGGCGACCTGCTGAAGCGTCGCCTGCGAGCAGCTGCCGGCGAGGCAGGCCGCGGCGCCGCCGACCGGCTCGCCCATGGCCGCGCCGGCCGCATCCCGGGTGCCGCGCCCGTCGGCGGCGAGGGCCCGGGCGAGGCCGAGCCCGAGCCCCGAGGCGCCCACCGAGAATTTCTTCGCGATGATCGCCCGGCCGAGCACTTCGAGGTCGCTGTCGAAGATCGCGTCCGCGATCGCCGCCCGCTTGCCCTCTTCCGCCAGGGCGTCGAGCCGCGCCGCCACCGCCTCGGCGCCCCGTGCCACCGTGGCGGTGTCGATGAGCCCGACCGCGCCCGCGCTCTGGCGCGCCAGCACGCGCACGAGGTTGGCGTCGCGCATGGGATTGAGCGGGTGGTCCTTCAGCGGGCTCTCGTTCAGCGGCACCGAGCCCACGAACAGGTTGCCCTGGTAGACGCTGCGGCCCGTCTCCGGGAAGGCGGGGGTGACGAGCGCGATGCGCTCGCCGGCCGCCGCCCGCAGGGCGTCCATCACCGGGCCGATATTGCCGGCGTCCGTGGAGTCGAAGGTCGAGCAGACCTTGAACATGACGTGGGCCGCGCCCCGGGCCCGCAGCCAGCGTTCGGCCTCGCGGGACCGCGCCACGGCCTCGTCGGCCGGGATCGAGCGGCTCTTGAGTGCCACCACCACCGCGTCGGCCTCCGGCAGGGCGCGGTCATCCTCCGGCACGCCGATGGTCTGGATCGTGCGCAGGCCCGCCTTGGTCAGGGTGTTGGCGAGGTCCGAGGCGCCCGTGTAATCGTCGGCGACGCATCCCAGCGCGAGGCTCATCGGGCTCTCCCTTGATAGGCGGCGAGCCAGCCGAGGCCGGCCACGGTGTCGGCGGCCGGGATGTACTCGCAGCCGACGAAGCCGGCGTAGCCGAGCCGGTCCAGCTCGTCGAACAGGAACGCGTCGTTCATCTCGCCGGTGCCGGGCTCGTGCCGCTCGGGCACGCTCGCGGTCTGGACATGGCCGATGATCGGCATCAGCGCGCGCAGCCGCATGGTCACGTCGCCGTGCAGGATCTGGCAATGGTAGAGGTCAAACTGGAGCTTCAGGTTCGGCAGCGCCAATGCGCGGATCAGGTCCGCGGCCCGGCCGAAATCGTTGAGGAAGTAGCCCGGCATGTTGCGGGTGTTGATCGGCTCGAGCACGAGGTCGAGGCCGGCTCCGCCCAGGCGCTCCGCCGTCCAGGCCACCGCCCGGCGATAGGCCTCGGCGGCTTTGGCGTCATCGTGCGGGGCGAGGCCCGCCATCAGGTGCAGCCGGGCGACGCCGGTCGCCTCGGCGTAGCGCAGCGCCGTATCGACCCCCGCCTTCAGCTCATCCAACCGTTCAGGAAACGCCGCCAAGCCGCGCTCGCCCTTGGCGAAATCCCCCGGCGGCAGATTGAACAGGGCCTGGGTCAGGCCGTTCGCCCGAAGCCGCTCGGCGATGGCCTCGGGCGGGTGCTCGTAGGGGAACAGGAACTCGACGGCGTCGAACCCGGCCCGGGCCGCCGCCTCGAAGCGGTCGAGGAACGGCACCTCGTTGAACATCAGGCTGAGATTGGCGGCAAAGCGCGGCATGTTTTTCGGACTCCCTAAGCCTGACCGGGCAGCTTGGCGCCCGAGACCTGCGCGTAGAGCCGCGCCACGGAGGCGTCGTCGTCCCGGCCCATGCCGGCGCCGGACGCCATCAAAAACATCTGGAGCGCCGCCGCGGCCACCGGCACCGGGTACTTCTCCGCCCGGGCCATGTCCTGCACGATGCCGAGATCTTTGACGAAGATGTCGACCGCGCTCTTCGGCGCGTAATCCGCGTCGAGGATGTGGGGCACCCGGTTCTCGAACATCCAGGAATTGCCCGCCGATTTGGTGATCACCTCGTAGACGCGGGCCAGGTCGAGGCCTTGCTTGGCGGCAAAGCTCATCGCCTCGCAGGCGGCGGCGATGTGGACCCCGGCCAGCAGCTGGTTGATCATCTTGAAGGCGGCGCCCTGGCCCGGCGCGTCGCCGAGCTCGTAGAGCGTGCCGGCCATGGCATCGAGGGCGGGGCGCGCCTTGGCGAAGGCGGCAGGCGAGCCCGAGGCCAGGAAGGTCAGGCCGCCATCCGCAGCCCGAGCGGCGCCGCCGCTCATCGGGGCGTCGAGATAGTGCCGGCCGGTGGCCTCCAGCCGCGCCGCCAGCGCCCGGGCGACGGCCGGATCCATGGTCGCCGAGGAGACGAAGACGGCGCCCTCGGGCATCGCCGCGGCGGCGCCGTTCTCGCCGAACAGCACCGCCTCGGTCTGGGCGGCGTTGACCACCACGCTCACCACCACGTCGGCGGCGCCGGCGGCCTCCGCGGGATGGGCCGCTGCAATCCCGCCCGCCTTCTGGAAGCGGGCGACGGCCTCCGGGTTCACGTCGCAGGCGGCGACGGAGAAGCCGGCCCGCAGGAGCGAGCCCGCCATGCCGGAGCCCATGGAGCCGAGGCCGATCACCGCGGCGCGGCCTGTCTGCGGGGTGGTGGCCATCGGGTTGGCTCCTGCTCTTGAGATTGAGGCCGCCGGCTCGGGGGCCTCCGAGAAAGGCGCGGGTCCCCTCTCCCGTGCGGGAGAGGGAGCGCGTCGCGGATGAGGATCAGAGCCTCAGCGGTTGACCATCTTGGCCGGGGTGACGAACACGCAGACCGAGCCAACCACCAGCATCACGGCGAGCGCGTACATGCCGGCCGCGGTGCTGCCGGTGGCGTCGCGCAGGGCCCCGATCACGTAGGGACTGACGAAGCCCGCGAGGTTCCCCACCGAGTTGATCAGCGCGATGCCGGCCGCAGCCCCCGCGCCGCTCAGGAAGGCGGTGGGCAGGGACCAGAACAGGGGCGAGCAGGTCAGCACGCCGGCCGCCGCCACGGACAGCGCCGCCACGGCGATCGTGGTCGAGCCCGCGGTTGCCGAGACCACGAAGCCGACGGCGCCGACGAGCGCCGGGATGATCAGGTGCCAGCGGCGCTCGCGCATCCGGTCGGCGCTCAAGCCCAGCAGGACCATCACGATGGCCGCGCACAGGAACGGGATCGCGCTGATCAGACCGATATTGAGGTTGCCCTGCACGCCGGACGCCTTGACGATCGTCGGCAGCCAGAAGGTCAGGCCGTATTGGCCGGTGACGAAGGCGAAGTAGATCAGGCTCATGAACCACACGCGGCCGTTGCGGAACACGGTGGCGATGGAGTGGGGGCTGGATTCCTTGCCGTGGTTGTCGGCGGCGATGTCGCGCTCGAGGACCTGCTTCTCGGCGTCGGTCAGCCACTTGGCCTCGGAGGGCCGGTTGTCGAGGTAGAGGAACACCGCGACGCCGATCAGCACCGCCGGCACGGCCTCGATCAGGAACATCCATTGCCAGCCGGACAGGCCCTGGGCGCCGTTGAACGCGTCCATGATCCAGCCGGAGAGCGGGTTGCCGAAGATGCCGGAGATCGGGATCGCGGCCATGAACACCGCGATGACCTTGGCCCGCCGATGGGCCGGGAACCATTGGGTCGTGTACAGGATCACGCCCGGGTAGAAGCCGGCCTCGGCGAGACCCAGCAGGAAGCGCATCCCGTAGAAGGTCCATTCCGAGTTCACGAACAGGAAGGCGCCGGAGATCACCCCCCAGGTGATCATGATCCGGGCGATCCAGACCCGGGCGCCGACCCGGTGCAGGATCACGTTCGACGGCACCTCGAACAGGAAGTAGCCCAGAAAGAAAATGCCGGCGCCGAGGCCGTAGACCGTCTCGGAGAATTTCAGCTCCTGGGACATCTGGAGCTTGGCGAAGCCGACATTCACCCGGTCGAGATACGCCACCACGTAGCAGAGCATCAGGAACGGCACGAGGCGCCAGAACACCTTCGCGTAGGTCCGGTCGACGAAGGATTTCTCCTCCGCGAGGGCAGCGCCCCGCAGCGGGGCGGCTTGAACCGGCATCGGCGTTCTCCCTGGTCCGGGCCGCGTCGCAGGGCGGTCCGGGAATGGTCTTCACCGCTCGTTCCGGCGGCGCTGGCGCGGGCTGTAGCGGCTTTTGGCAGCGCTGCCAATCCGGTTGTGCGGAATAATGCAGGCGGCTATGTCGGAGAGAATGAAGCGCGGGATGCGCGACGTACCCCCTCTCCCGTGCGGGAGAGGGTCGGGGTGAGGGGACAGGTCTATCCGGAGAGGTCGCATCCCTCACCCTGTCCCTCTCCCGCACGGGAGAGGGGACCTGCGCTCCGTCCGGAAGCGCAGGCATCATCACGAACGGCCGGGAGAAGCCGGGAGATGGACGGAATCCAGCCGCCGGGGCGGCTCGTGACGCTCACCGACGTCGCCCGCGAGGCGGGGGTCGGCGAGAGCACGGTCTCGCGGGTCCTGCGCAACCGCGGCTCCTCTTCGAAGCGCGCCCGAGAGCGGGTGGCGGAGGCCGTGGCCCGGCTCGGCTACGTGCCGAACCGGTTGGCCGGCAGCCTCGCGGGACCGGGGGCGAGCGCCCAGCTCGCCGGGGTGATCGTGCCGTCGCTCGCCAACGTGGTCTTCCCCGATCTGCTGCGCGGGCTGACCGGTGCGCTGGACGCCGCGGGCATCCGCTGCGTGATCGGGGTGAGCGACTACGACCCGGACCGGGAGGAAGCGCTGGCCGCCGCGCTCCTGTCCTGGCGCCCGGCCGCGCTGCTGCTCACCGGGCTGGAGCACAATCCCGGGACGGTGGCCCTGGCGCGGGCCGGGGGCGTGCGCGTGGTCGAGATGATCGACACGGACGGGGCGGGGATCGACGCCGTGGTCGGCTTCTCCAACCGGGCGGTGGGGGCGGCGAGCGCCCGGCATCTCGTGACCCGGGGATATCGGCGCATCGCCTATCTCGGCCACGATCTGCAGGTGGACCTGCGGGCGGGCAAGCGGCTCGCCGGGTTCGAGGCCGCCCTGGGCGAAGCTGGCCTGGCGCTCCAGGCCCAGGAGATCCGGCCCGGGCCGTCCTCGCCGGGCTCCGGGCGGGCGGGCCTGGAAGCGCTGCTGGCGCGCCATCCGGACCTCGACGCGGTGTATTTCTCCAACGACGACATGGCGCTCGGCGGCTACTTCGCCTGCCTGGCGGCGGGCCTGGCCGTGCCGGGGCGGATCGCCCTGTTCGGCTTCAACGGGCTCGACTTCGCGGCGGCGATGCCCCAGCCCCTGTCGACGGTGCGCACCCCGCGCCTGGAGATCGGCCGGCAGGCCGCCGCCTGCCTGATCGGTGAAGGTCCAAAAAGAATCGATCTCGGATTCGAGCTGATCGAGGGAGCGACCGCATGAGCGACGAGAGCCGGCTGCGCGAGGACATCTGCCGCTACGGCCGCTCGCTGTTCGAGCGCGGCCTGACCCCGGGCTCGTCCGGCAACATCTCGCTGCGCCTGCCCGACGGCGGCTGGCTGGTGACGCCGACCAACGCGTCGCTGGGCTTCCTCGACCCGGCCCGGATCTCGCGGCTGGACGCGGACGGCCGGCTGGTCTCGGGCGATAAGCCGACGAAGGAAATCCCGCTGCACACGGCGCTCTACGAGAGCCGGGGCGAGGCCAAGGCGATCGTGCACCTGCACTCCACCCACGCGGTTGCGGTCTCGATGCTGCCGGAGATCGACCCGCGCCAGGTGCTGCCGCCGCTGACGCCCTACTACCTGATGCGCACCGGCGGCACCGCGCTGGTGCCCTATTACCGCCCGGGCGATCCCGCGGTGGCGGACGCGATCCGGGGGCTCGCCGGCCGGTACAGCTCGGTGCTGCTCGCCAATCACGGCCCGGTGGTGGCCGGCGACAGCCTGGAGGGTGCGGTCTTCGCCACCGAGGAGCTGGAGGAGACCGCCAAGCTCTATCTGCTCCTTCGCAACCTCAACCCGCGGCAGCTGAGCCCTGGGCAGGTGGCGGATCTCGTCAGCCATTTCGGGCTGACCCTGCCGGCGTTGGAGGATCATGCCGGGCATGATCACGGGTGAGGCAGCTTCCAGCTGAGGCTTTCGGCTTCACCGTCATCACGAGCGGAGCGAAGTGACCCAGGGCAGCGCGCCATCGCCGAGCGTGGCGCCACACTGGGTTGCTTCGCTGCGCTCGCAATGACGGGAGAAGCGCTTGGCGATCGCGTGAAGGCCGCGCGGCCTCCAACCAATCCCCCTCATCCTGAGGTGCTGCGCAGCAGCCTCGAAGGAGCCCTCCAGCCGGCCGCGCGATCCCTGGAGCCCTCCTTCGAGGCCCAACGATCTTCGATCGCCGGTCAGGTGAGACGCTATGAGTTCTCAATTCTTCGAGGACGGAGCGCGACAGGCCCCCTCTCCCGTGCGGGAGAGGGCTGGGGTGAGGGACCAGGTTTGTCCGGAGAGGTCGCACCCCTCACCCTGCCCCTCTCCCGCACGGGAGAGGGGACCCGCGCTTCCCTGGGACGCAATTCCGTCTGTCGATCGAAAGATTCACAGCCTGTCAGGATGAGGGCGCGGGTGGGATCGCGAACGGCGCGCGCTACCCCTCGATCTTCGAGAAATCCGCCACCGCGCGGGTCGCGGCGCGGAGTGCGTTGAGGAGGAGCAGGCGGTTCTCGCGCAGCTTCGGGTCGGGGGCGTTGACGGTCACGTCCTGGAAGAAGGCGTCGACCGGCGCGCGCAGCGTCGAGAGCGCCCGCATTGCCCCGGCAAAGTCCTCGCTCGCGATGGCCTGGGACGCCGTCGCGGCGGCGCCCGCCAGGGCCTCGGCGAGGGCCCGCTCGGCCGGCTCGCCGGAGGCCGCAAGCGCGGAATCGGGCGCGGCATCGTAGGCGCGGCCGTCCTTCTTCTCCTCGATCCGCAGGATGTTCGAGGCGCGCTTGACCCCGGCCAGCAGGTTCTTGCCGTCCTCGGTGTCGAGAAATTGGCCGAGCGCCTCGACCCGGCGGACCACCATCAGCAGGTCGTCCTGGCCGGGCAGGGCGAAGACGGCGTCGATCAGGTCGTGGCGGGCGCCCTGGTCGCGGAGATAGACCTTGAGACGGTCGGCGAAGAAGCCGAGCAAGTCGGCGATCTGCGGATTCGCGAGCAAATTCGTATCGGGGGGCAGAGCCGAAAGCTCGGCTTCGATGCGTTCGATCCCACCCAAAAGATCGACAATCGCGACCATCCGGCCAGCGGATTGTGCGTCGAAGGCATCGGGCAATACGGAGCCGGCAAGCGGCAGCCGAAGCCCATTCTCCAGGATCAGCCGGATCACGCCGAGGGCGGCGCGGCGCAGGGCGAAGGGATCCTTGCTGCCGGTCGGCTTCTCATCGATGGACCAGAAGCCGGCGAGCGTGTCGAGCTTGTCGGCCAGCGCCACCGCGATGGACACCGGATCGCTCGGCACCCGGTCGGAGGGGCCGACCGGCTTGTAATGCTCCTCGATGGCCGCGCAGACGCTTCCGTGCTCACCCTGGAGCGCCGCGTATTTGCGGCCCATCAGGCCCTGGAGCTCCGGGAACTCGCCGACCATCTCGGTGACGAGATCGGCCTTGGCGAGGCGGGCGGCGCGCTCGGCCAGAGCCGGATCGGCCCCCACCAGCGGCGCCAGCTCCTTCGCCAGGGCGGCGATGCGGGCGATCCGCTCGCCCTGGGTGCCGAGTTTTTCGTGGAAGACGATGGAGCCGAGCTTCGGCAGCCGGTCCTCGAGCTTCGTGGCTTTGTCGGTCTCCCAGAAGAATTTCGCGTCCGACAGGCGCGCCCGCACCACCCGCTCGTTGCCGGCGGTGATCGCTTGGCCGCCGTCGGAGGCCAGAAGATTCGAGACCAGGATGAAGGCGGGGGCCAGATCCTCCGAGCCGGATTTGCGCAGGACGAAGCATTTCTGGTTCGCCCGGATGGTCGCCCGGATCGCCTCGGCCGGGATGTCGAGGAAGGCTTCGTCGAAGGAGCCCATGAGCACCACCGGCCATTCCACCAGGCCGGCCACCTCCTCCAGCAGGCCTTCGTCCTCCACGAGGTCGAGGCCGCGCGCGAAGGCGAGGTCGCGGGCGTCGTGCAGGATCACGTCCTTGCGCCGGTCGGCGTCGAGGATGACCTTCGCGCGCTCCAGGGCCTGGATGTAGTCGTCGAACCGGCGCACCTCGATCGGCCCCGGGGCCAGGAACCGGTGGCCGTAGGTGACGGTCCCGGCCGCGATGCCGCCGACCGCGAACGGCACGACCTCGGGGGTCTCGGTCTCCGGCCCGAAGGTCGCGACGATCGATTGCAGCGGGCGCACCCATCGCAGGGCACCGGGCTGGGCCGAGGACGCGCCCCAGCGCATCGCCTTCGGCCAGGGGAAAATCCGGATGATCTCGGGCAGGAGCTCGGCGAGCACGTCCAGGGTCTCGCGTCCGGCCCGCTCGATCACCGCGAGGTAGAACTCGCCCTTCTTCGGATCGGTGATTTTCTGCGCCTCGTCGAGGCTCGCCAGGCCGGCGCTCTTCAGAAAGCCCTGGATTGCGGCCTCGGGGGCGCCGACCCGCGGGCCGCGGCGCTCCTCGCGGACGGCCTCGCCCCGGGCGGGCAGGCCGGCGATGTGCAGGGCCAGGCGGCGCGGCGTCGAGAACGCCTTGGCGCCCTCGTACAGGAAGCCGCGCTCGACCAGGGCGTCGGTGACGAGCTTCTTGAGATCCTCCGCCGCGCGCCGCTGCATGCGGGCGGGGATCTCTTCCGAGCGGAGTTCGAGCAGGAGGTCGGGCATGGCGCGGCCATATCGCCGCGCCGCAGGCCTGTCGAGGGTCGGCGGATCGGACTCGTGTCGATCCTCAGGGGGCTCGGCGCCGAAACGGCGCGTTCAGTGCGCCTCGCCCTTCAGGATCGTCGTGAGCTGCCACTTGCGGTCGCCGATCGCGTGGGCGTCGGACACCCGCCAGGCCCCGTCCTCGCGCACGAGGTCGAAGACGATGGATTTCGAGCCGTCCCCGCCCTTGCGCTCCACCGTGACCTTCGCCTGGTCCTTGCCCTCCGTGGCCTCCTTGAAGGTGAGGGCCTTCACGGTATCGGGCTTCACGGGCTCGCCGTTGAGGCGATAGTCGAAATCGAGGCTGCCGGTGGCGCCGTTGGCCTGCTTGGCGTCGGCGTCGAACAGGCCCTGGAGGCGTTTGGTGTAGACGGCCGAGTGATTCGGGTGCGGCTCGGCGTAGAGCTTCTTGACCACCGCCTCCGGGCCGGGATCGGCCGCGAGCGCCGGGCCGAGGCCGAACGCGAGGACGCCGAGGGCGAGGAGGGTCTGTTTCATCATAGGATTCCCGCGTCTGCGGACGCGCCGAAGCGCGCCGGTTGGCGGGGGTTGCAACGCGCGAGGGCTCAAGGGGCTCCGCCGGCCGCCGTCTTGAGCCACGCCGCGCCGCAGGCCTTGGCGAGTTCGCGCACCCGCAGGATGTAGCTCTGGCGCTCGGTGACCGAGATCACCCCGCGGGCGTCGAGCAGGTTAAAGACGTGGCTCGCCTTGATGCACTGGTCGTAGGCCGGCTGCGCCATGCGGTGGCGCTCGGTCTCGGCGGCGGGCGCCCCGGCCTCGAGATAGGATCGGCAGGCGGCCTCCGCGTCGGTGAACTGGCGGAACAGCATCGCCGTGTCGGCGGCCTCGAAATTGTGCCGGGAATATTCCTGCTCGGCCTGCAGGAACACGTCGCCGTAGGTGATCCGGTCGGCCCCCTCGGCGCCGTTGAAGTCGAGGTCGTAGACGTTCTCGACGCCCTGGACATACATGGCGAGCCGCTCGAGCCCGTAGGTCAGCTCGCCGGCCACCGGGGCGCATTCGAAGCCCGCCACCTGCTGGAAATAGGTGAACTGGCTGACCTCCATCCCGTCGCACCAGCATTCCCAGCCGAGGCCCCAGGCGCCGAGCGTCGGGCTCTCCCAATCGTCCTCGACGAAGCGGATGTCGTGGAGCTTCAGGTCGACCCCGATGGCGTCCAGGGAGGCGAGGTAGAGCTCCTGGAGGTTCGGCGGGTTCGGCTTCAGGATCACCTGGAACTGGTAATAGTGCTGGAGCCGGTTCGGGTTCTCGCCGTAGCGGCCGTCCTTGGGCCGGCGCGACGGCTGGACATAGGCCGCCTTCCAGGGCTTCGGGCCCAGCGCCCGCAGCGTGGTCGCCGGATGGAACGTGCCGGCGCCGACCTCCATGTCGTAGGGCTGGAGGATCACGCAGCCCTGCGCCGCCCAGAACTCCTGCAACGTCAGGATCAGCCCCTGGAACGATTTCTTTTGGGACATGGGCGGCGAAGGCTCGGCGATGCGGGGCGGGTCTGTGTGTCGGCGGGCCGGTTTAGGTGCGGGCGGCGGGGGGTGCAAGACGAAGGCCCCTTCGGCATGCCCGGCTCCCCTTGCGCTCGGAGGACGGACAATGGTCAGCTTCCCCCGATGCAGCGCGGGAGACGCGGATCGTGACCACCAGTCCGGACAGAATCGAGATCCGCCCGATCGGCCCCGGGGACCGGGCGGCCTGGCTGCCGCTGTGGCGGGGCTACCAGGCCTTCTACAAGGTCGACCTGTCCGAGGCGGTCACGGAGAGCACCTGGGGCCGCCTCAACGATCCGGCCGAGCCGGTGGACGGCGCCCTGGCCTGGCGGGACGGGGAGGCGGTCGGGCTCGTCCACCACATCCGCCATCGCTCGGCCTGGACGATCGGCGATTACTGCTACCTCCAGGATCTGTTCGTGGCGGATGTTGCCCGCGGCGCGGGAATCGGGCGCCGGCTCATCACGCATGTCTACGCAGCCGCGAACGCCGCCGGTTGTTCGCGCGTCCACTGGCTGACCCACGAGACCAATACCGACGCGATGCTGCTCTACGACCGGATCGCGGAGCGGTCGGGCTTCATCCAATACCGCAAGATCCTCTGACATCAGCACCGGGCGTGCGCCGAAGCACGCAAGCCCGACTGTTTTCGGAGCATAGCGGGAACCGTCAAGTTCGCGGCCAAGTTATCGCCGCAAACAGGGGATTTCGGCACCGTCCGCGGGCCGAACACGACGGACCAGCGATCATGCAACAGGCTCGCACGCTTCACGATTTCGGCCGCAAGAACCTCGCCGTCCTGGCCGCCATCGCGGTCTCGGCCATGGCCGCCACTCCGTTCGTGATGAGCGCCAGCCGCGCGCTTGCGACCCCGGAGGAGCCGACCGTCACGGCGACCCTTCGGGTCGATCCGGTGGAGGTCTCCCCCGTGGCGGCCCCCAAGGAGGCGGCGCCCTGCCTGCGCAAGGTGCGGGTCGTCTACAGCGGCTACGGCACCCCGTCCGACGCCTGCACCACCCGCTGAGGGGAGCAGCCCCAGGCGCGGCTGATCAGGCCGCGCCGTGCGCCGGCGCCTCACCCGCGAGGCGCTTCAGGTAGAGCTCCTCGAGATCGATCTCCCCCTCCAGCGCCCGCAGCACCGAGCTGTGGATGCGGTTGTCCCGATGCAGGGTGATCAGCGCCGAGCGACCGGAGCGCACGGCCAGCAGCGCGGCGGCGAAATGCTCGGTCTTCTCGGCGGCCAGCGCCCCGCGCTCGTCGCGGTCCCGGGACGACGCCCGCACCCGCCGACGATAATCCTCCACCAGGCGCGGATGCTGCAGCGCGCCGGACCCGGGCGACACCAGCCGCTCCAGGGCGGCGAGCCCGGCCTGGTTCATCACCACCCGCGCCATCGCGGCGTCGAGATGGCCCTCCGGCAGGCTCTGATGCGGGTCGAGGCGCAGTCGCCGGATGAGCGGTCCGAGCGTCGTGCCCTGGATCAGGACAGTGAACAGGATCACCGCGAAGGCCGCCACCAGGATCGGGTCGCGGCCCGGGAAATCGACCGGCAGCGCCAGCGCGGCGGCGAGCGTCACCACCCCGCGCATGCCGGCCCAGCCGATGATCAGCGGCACCCGGGGATCCGGACGGGGTTCCTGGGCGCGCACCCGCGCCGACAGGGTCCGCCGCAGGTAGACGGCCGGAAAGACCCAGAGCAGCCGGGCGACCACGCAGGCCGCCGTGACCGTGACCGCCAGGGGCAGGCCGGTGGCGAGCGGCCCGAGCTCGCCCCCCGTCCGGGCGAGCACGCCGCGCAGGGCCAGGCCGATCAGCACGAAGACCAGGGCCTCCAGCACGAACACCACGAATTCCCACACCGCCACGGCGTGGCGCCGGACATGGGCGTCGAAGGCCTCGTGCTCGCGCCCGCCCATCATCAGCCCGCAGGCCACCACGGCCAGCACCCCGGAGGCGTGGATCTCCTCGGCGGCGAGATAGGCGGCGTAGGAGGCCAGGAAACTCAGCACCGTCACGGCGTTGGCGTCGCGCAGGCGCCGCACCAGCGCGTCCACCGCCAGGCCGCAAGCGAGCCCGACCGCGACGCCCGCCACCGCCAGCCAGGCGAAGCTGCCCGCCGCCGCCCAGGCGTTGAAGCTGCCGGTCAGGGCCGCCGCGACGGCGAAGCGGTAGAGCACCAGGCCCGACGCGTCGTTGACGAGGCTCTCGCCCTCCAGGACCGTGACCAACCGGCGGGGCAGGGCGACCCGGGCCAGCACCGCCTTGGCGGCGACCGCATCCGGCGGCGACACGATGGCGCCGAGCGCGAAGCAGGCCGCCCAGGGCAGGGCCGGCACCACCGCGTGGGCGACGAGCCCGACCACCAGGGTGGTGAACAGCACGGCCCCCAGCGACAGCGACAGGATCGGGCCCAGGCTCGCCCGGAAGTCGCGCCAGACGGTGAAATAGGCCGATTCGAGCAGCAGCGGCGGCAGGAACAGGACCATGATCAGGTCCGGATCGAGATCGAAGGCCGGCAGGCCCGGCGCCACCGCCAGGGCCATCCCGCCGAGCACCAGGGCGGCGGCCGGGGGAAACCCGAGCCGCCCGGCCAGCAGGGACAGCAACAGGGCCGCCCCGAGGAGCGCGAGGATCAATTCGAACAGGGCAACGGACGTCATCGCCCGCCCATAGCGCAGTCTTCACGAAAACGTCAGGGCCTCGAAAGGCCCGAGTTCACGTGTGGATGCGGGGCAAAACCCTGCAAGACTCGGGGGCTCTGCCCCCGAACCCAGCCAAAGGGCTTGCCCTTTGGGATCCCCTACAGCGCCCCTTCCCGCACCGCGCCCGGATCGGCCAGGGCGTGCAGGATGCGGGCGGCGCTGTGGGCGAAGCGGAGGGTGACGGCCTTGCGGCGGGGGCCGCTGAGCGGGTGCTCGGGGGCCTCGCGCAGGATGCCGGCGCCGTAGCCGTCGGCGACGATCAGGCCGCATGCCTCCGGGATCAGGGATTCGGGCACGTCCTCGGGGATGGCAAAGAAGAACCGGTCGCAGAAGTCCCTGTAATCGGGCCACTTTCGGTCGGCGCGGAAATCCGCGACGCTCGACTTGATCTCCACGATGGTGAGGCGTCCGGCGCCGCACAGGGCGATCACGTCGGCCCGGCGGCCGTTGACCAGGGAGAATTCCGGCAGGGTGACGCAGCCCATCTCGGAGAACAGGCGGCGCACGCCGCGCTGGATCCGCAGGGCGGTGGGCGATTGCCGCCGGTCGGGGGGCAGGATCAAGGCGTCCGCCGGGAGGGCGGGGAGGCCGAGGGAAGCGGACATGCGGGGCCGGGATGCGCCTGTGTCGAATCGGGACATCCTGCCGAATCGCGCCGCGCCCGTCACCTGCGGCGCGGCATCGCCCCCGGATCGCGGCGAAAACCACCCATTCAGATCAACGGCTTAGTCCCAAAAAAACCTGGATCGCGGCGAGCCCGTCGGTGAGCGCGGCGGGGCCCGGCTGCAGGATCAGCGGCGCCTTGATCTCGTGGATCCGGCCATCGCGCACCGCCGGGATCGCGTCCCAGCCGGGGCGGGCGCGGATGCGGTCGATGTTGACCTTCTTGCCGCACCAGGAGGCCAGGATCACGTCGGGGGCGGCGGCGATCACCTGCTCGGGGGTGACGATCCGGTCCTTCGCGGCCGGCTGCCGACCGAGCTCCGGGAAGACGTCCCGGCCCCCGGCATAGCCGATCAGCTCGGAGACCCAGCCGATTCCGGAGATCATCGGCGCGTCCCACTCTTCGAAATACACGCGCGGGCTGGGCCGTCCCTTCGCAGAATCGGCCGCCGCCTGCAGCGTCGCTGCGAAGGATTGCGCCAGCGCCTCGGCCCGCTCCGGGACCCCGACCAGGCCCCCCAGGGTGCGGACCATCGCCAGGCAGCCGGCAACATCCCTCTGGTTGAACAGGTGGACGGCGATACCCGCGCGGGCCAGGTCGGCGACGATCCCGGCCTGGAGGTCGGAAAACGCCAGGACGAGGTCCGGCGCCAGCGCCAGGATCTTTGGGAGGTCGGCGCTGGTGAAGGCCGAGACCCGGGGCTTCTCCCGGCGGACCCGGGGCGGGCGCACCGCGTAGCCCGAGACGCCGACGATCCGGTCCTCCTCACCCAGCAGGTACAGGGTCTCGACGGTCTCCTCGGTGAGGCAGACGATGCGCTCCGGCGGGAAGCGGCGCATCAGCGGGCCGTCCGGATCACCGGTCGAGCCAGGCGAGCAGCCCGGCCCCGGGGGCGAGCAGCACGAAGGCCCAGACCAGGGCCGAGGCGACGTTGGCCAGCTGGAACGGCAGCCGCGCCAGGCCGAGGGTGCCGGCGAGCAGCGGCACCAGGGCCCGGGCCGGCCCGAAGAAGCGCCCCAACGCCACCGCGGCGATGCCCCAGCGGCCGATGAAGGTCTCCGCCTTGGCGACGAGGTCGGGATAGCGCCGCAGGGGCCACTTGGTGCGGGCGCCCGGCCCGACCCAGCGCCCGACCTCGTAGGAGAGCCAATCCCCCAGGGAAGCGCCGACCGCCGCCGCGCCGATCACCGGCCAGAGCGGGATGTCGGCCCCCCCGACCAGGGCGCCGATGCCGACCAGGATGACGGTGGCCGGCACGAACAGCGACAGGATCGCGATCGACTCGCAGAAGGCGAGCCCCCCGGCGATCAGCGGGGTCCAGACCTTGTGCGCCTCGACGAAGGCGAGGGTCGAGGTGCGCAGGGCTTCGATGTCCATCGGGCTCGGGGGGCAACAGGGCGACCGGCCCCATCTGAGGCGGGGGAGGGCGGGGGACAAGGGTTTTGGGTATTTGGACTTAGTTGGGGGCGGGCGGAAGGTGCGGCCGGGGATTGGGTAGCCCGGAGCTTTTAAACTCAGATCTAGGTATAGATGGTTACTGTTGTTCTGCTCCGCTGCAGACGATCCCCTTCCATTGTCTTAGAGCCCGTCCGAAAATGGTCTGAGGCGGGGTTGAGTGGCCGGGATGACGATGCTTCCAGGAGGGTGCTGAAGCCTGACCTGGAAGCGCCATGTGGACCCCGACCACCCGGCGGCAGCATAGCCGCGCGGGCCTTCGCTATGAAACCGATCTGACGGATGCCGAGTGGGCGGTGATCGAGCCGCTGATGCCAAGGCCTGAGCCGCGCGGTCGGCCTCCGGTCTGGACGCCCCGAGAGATCTTGAACGCGATCTTCTACGTCCTGCGCGGCGGTATTGGATGGCGGATGATCCCCAAGGATCTGCCGCCGCGATCGACCACGTTCGGCTACTTCAGCCGCTGGCGCGACACAGGGCTGTTCGGCCGGATCAATCACCACCTCGTCCTGGCTGATCGCGAGCGTGTCGGACGCGAAGCCTCGCCGTCCGCCGCCGTGCTCGACAGCCAGACCGTCAAAACCATGGAGAGCGGCAGGCCACGCGGCTACGACGCCGGTAAGAAGGTCAAAGGCCGCAAACGCCAAGCGCTGGTCGACACGGACGGGCGTGCGCTCGTCCTCGATCCGCAGCCTGCCGACGTGCAAGACCGGGACGGAGCCATTCCGGTCCTGCGCCTGTCACGCCGAAGCTTCCCGTTCATCACCAAGGCCTTCGCCGCCGCCGGCTATGCTGGCGACAAGCCAGCGAGCGCGAGGATCATTGCCGTCGAGATCGTGCGCAAGCCTCCGGATCAGGTCGGCTTCGCTGTCCATCCACGCCGGTGGGTCGTCGAACGGTTCTTCGGCTGGATCAGCCGCAACCGGCGCCTCTGGAAGATGCGGAAGCGACCCTCGCCTCCGCCAGAGCCTTCCTCTACGCCGCAGCCGTCATGATCCTCGTCGGACGCCTCGCCCGATCACCCTGACTCCTCGGACGGACTCTTAGGGTCTATATAATTCTGATAAAAATCTTGTGTGTATCGGCAGATATAATCCAAAATCAGGCTCATCGTAAAATCAATGAATTGTTCCTAACTGCACCGCTGCTTATGAGGCAATTTTCTCAAGATGAATGCTTCTTGAGATGCGCTCAGTTCCAAAATCAGCAAAAACCAGTGTGAATATTATTACTCAATGCCTTAGCGAAATACCGCCCGAGACCAGCGCTATTGTTTACAATCATTGAGAACCCGAGCCAATTTTGCTTGAACTCTGGAAAACGAAACCGTGCCTTTATTAAACCTTCATCGACCCTTCCCGCCGCCACTTCATCCCGCAGGAATATAACATAACGTATAATATTCTCATGAAGCCGCTGATAATCTTCTTTCTCACTGTGAAATAATAAAAACGGATCGATAAACAGTGAGAGATCATTGATGATCGAGATGTTGAATGCGCCATCGGTATCTACGTCATCGGCAGATACCCCGGAAAAAATCGTTGAAGAAAGTTGCTATGGCACGCGGCTATCAGTTGACGGCCGTACAGAGATGACTTCATCCGTCACAATTTTCAACCTAACCGAGCTTTTTGGTGCTTCGGGCTAGGAGGGAGCAAGTCCCGTTGAACGGGTCGCCGAGGGCTGCGCGCGCAGCGTGAGGCATCTGTGGCGCTGGCGCTCTGACCGGTCGTGAAGCATCCGACAACGCTGGTGGAACGCGGCGAAGTTAGCGTCCGCCCTGCCGTGGTTGCCCCCTTCGCCAACACAACGCGGGTAAACTTCACCCGGCTAGGCTCTCAAGACTCAACCGCAACCGCGCAGCACGCCCCCCGACCCCGTCCCCGCTGCGCAGACCAACTTCGGAACGGAACCGTCGCGCGTCGCATTGCTGGCTCCGCATTCGGGAGCTTGCCGTGAGACCCACCCTTCTCGTCCTCCTCGGGCTGTCGCTCCTGGCCGTCCCGCAGCATGTCCGGGCGCAGGCCGTCGCCGGGGAGGCGTATACGACCCTGGAGGCGGACGCGCCCCGCCCGGGGCCGCCGCCGCCCCTGCCGGACCTGTCCGATCCGAACGGGCGGGCGGGCGAGGCCCTCAACGAGCCCGGCGAGCGCTCCGGCATCCCCAAGACGCTGCGGTCCTCCGGCTCCAAGGCGGGCGGTCCGGCCAACGACCTCAACCCGAGCGGGCAGGCGGAGGCGCCGGCGCCGCCCAAGGGCGATCTCGGCAAGGTCGCGGCCGGGCAGGACCTGTTCCACGGCAATTACTGCGGCAAGGGCCAGCGCGGCGCAGGCCTGCCCCCGGTCGACGCCCTCGACGCCGCCTGCATGCACCACGACGCCTGCTACGACGCCGCCGGCTACAGTTCCTGCGCCTGCGACGCGACCCTGCGGCGGGAGGCCGGGGCCGTCTCGGACGCGCCGGATGCCTCGCTGGAGACGCGGCGCCGGGCGCTGAGCGTCACCCAGGCCACGGTGGCGATGAGCTGCCGCGCGCCCTGATCCGTCCGCAGCGCCCCGCAGGCCGGGGCCGCGTTCCGGGCCGCCTATCGGCCTTGGGGCTGAAACCCAGCCCGTTCAGGGTGTTTGGATCGGGGCGCGATCCGGACGTTTCATCCGGCGAATTCACACGGATCCGTTTGACGCCAACGCTTTGAACCCTGTGCGCTTTCCCCTCCCCCCTTGCGGGGAGGGGTCAGGGGTGGGGG
>NZ_AKFK01000092.1:0-10805 GCF_000272495.1 Methylobacterium sp. GXF4
CGTTCTGTTAGGCGCTCTAAGCCAGGCTGAGCAATCACAACCGCGAAATCCGCCATCGGTTGCAACCCTCAACCCAAGCGTGAAAATTGTCTAAACCATCCACGTTAAGCGCTATTAACCCAGATCAAGGGCGGTTCGAGGGCCGCTTACATTCCCATCAGGTTCAGACCCACGTTCAGCATGCGAACCATTGATCCGTACATGCCTTCCCTCGGCTCCTCACATGATCCGGTACTGCACGGTGTCGCCACCGGATTGGCGGATCTGTTTCCCCCAGTAGACCACCCTGTAGGCTTCGCGGACGGACCCCAGGACACTTCCGACGTCATCGCTAAGCCAGTCTCAATCTCGGAGGACGCCCCAGACGGCGGGATGTGACTGCAAGGCTACCTTCCGGCTCCCGTTAACAAAAAAGGCCACTCCCGGAGGAGCAGCCCTAAGTCTTGTGAGGAAACGCCCTTGGGGGAAGGGCACAGAACCGCAACGTCATCGCGGCCCGGCACCATCGACCTAAGGCACCTGCAGCGTAGCGAGCAACCGCCTGCAGGTTGTGCCCTGCGCATAAGAAGCGACGCTCATCGCCCTAGGTGGGCTTCCACACCATGTCTCAGCGCGATTGCTAAGGGCGGGGCGACTAGGGTCGTGCAGCGCTCCAGCTATCGCGGTGGGATGTGATCTGGGCCGACCTTGGCCCAAACCGAGCCCATTCAGACCTTTAGCGAGCTAGGGCGTCGGCCGGGCCACCGGCGTGCTGACCCGAGTACCGATAGGCGGGAGCCGCTCGGTAGTACGTCACGGAGATTTCCGGCAGGACCTCAGACGCGTTGCCGGCGTAGCCCGAGTACGCTGAGGCCGAATAGGGGCTGTGCTTGCTGTCGATGCCCTGTGCAAAGGCAGGCGTTGCGACGGCAACCAGGGTGGCAGCGGCGAGCAGGTGCAGCTTCATGACGATCTCCATGCGTGTGCGTTTGACTTCACGGGGAAGCCATCCGGTCAGTCGGGTCGCGTGAGGAAGATCGTCGGTCTGGCGGTCTTGATCGCGGCGGCTGTGTTTGGCCGGCAGTGAAATGACAACGGTTACACGGTGCCGAGCGTTCGTCCGTTCTTGTGCGCCGCCACACAGGGCGTGAAAATGTTGATGCACCGCGGTGGTCAGCCCCCCCCCCCGCTGCACCAACCCTCACGCGACTGCCCGGCCGAGGCTTCAGGGACGCCCCGCAGGGAACTGGCCCGGAGCGCGCCTATCGTCACGTGCTTACCCGCTGCACGCTTTGCGGTGTCGCGAACGCCTCGGGCGCGCTGCTGGGAAGTAGCGGTGCTGTAACAGGTCAACGGCCTGTGCGCTTTTTGCATCTAGCTGCTAGGCTTCGTCTCGCCGAGCGTCGCGTTCAACCTGAATCACTTCAAGCAAGCAGCGCTGCCGGGACAGCTCGGTCCAGCCGACAAATGCCAGCATGGACCTTAAGGCCAACACGCGAGGATGAGGCGGTAGAAATAAATAGGATCTCGTTAAAACTGACCATGATTACTTGGATTATAGACGGTTCTATGAGTTGAATAGATTGATTTATAGTGCAGTATTAAATTCTATCCAACTCTCGATTAGTCTATAAGGCATCGCCGAAGCTGGTACCTAGAAGCTTCCAGGCCACCCATAAGCTCAATTCTCGCGAAACTTTTTCTAAAATAGGTCCGTATGCGTCGAACTGAGACATGAGAGGTGCCGAGTTATGGGTAGGGCTGTTGGGCTCCTAATCCTGGATAAATCGCCGGGCATGAACACAAACATCCGTGCCACCCTGGAGCACATGCCGCAGTTCCACACCATCGACGAGCTGAACCTTGATCAAGTCGATGCTGAGAATGCTGTCGCTTTGGTCTTTCTTGACGACATCAAGCTCGCCAATTGCATCGCCCGCATCTCCGAGTTGAGGGAACGACACCCTAAGCTTGGCATCCTCGTTGCTTTCGACGCACTCACGGCTTGTGATTTCGCAGCGCTCCTCGTTGCTGGCGCCGATGCCTTTGTGGGACGTTCTCAGTCACCCCGGGAGATCGGAGCCGCCCTACTCGGGATCGCAGAAGGGTCGAGTTGCCTCGCGCCGCAGAGACAAAAAAGCGGCTTCGACCTAACACCGCGAGAAGAAGAAGTGCTTCGTCTGCTCATCTCAGGGTTCAGCAATAAGGATGTCGCTAGACATCTAGACCTAAGCGTTCGAACAGTTGAAACCCATCGCATCAACCTGCGATACAAGACAAGGACTGGACGTCTGAGCGATTTGGTCTTGCTCGCCCGGCAGATTGGTTTGGTGCCCATAGAAGTTGGTAAGAACCATCACGAGCACTTCAGGAGGGCTGGTAGGGAAGAATTGGCATGGTAGCGCAGATCTTCAATCACCTCATCAGGCCTTCGAGGAACGCCTTGCCGCTGATGCGACGTAAGACTCGCTCCTCCAGCGCGCTATATGTGCCAGGGAAGGCCCGTCGCTTCGGCCTTTTTGGGTGGAACGACATCGGGCCGAACCGAGAGCAGAGGGCGGGGACCGAACAGAGCGTGCTGCGCCAGCTTCCTGTCTGGCTGGCGCACTACAACAACCTTCATCCTCATCGTGCGCTCGGCTACCGTTCGCCGCGCGAGTTCATCGTCCGATTAATCAAGGAGGCCCTGCCCGGTCTGCAAGGGGCAACAACAGACGTGGCCTCGGGAAACTTGTAATCCCCGAGCGACTGCGGCAAGCGATGGGCAGTATCCGGGAGAAACACGTTTTTCGGAGCACCACGACTGCCATATCGTCGGTCAGCCATGGGGCGCCCAGTGCTACGTGCCCACGACGCTGATCGACGACCACGCCTTGAGCTTGTCAAAGGGTCAGCCGAGCCTCCTCGCGCTGAAGGTAGCTCAACGCATCAACAGCCTTGGTGTGATCGCGGCACTGGCGGTAGCGATGCAGCTTGAGGATGGATTGAGCATCAGTGGGCACTCCTGGCAGCATGGCGGCGCACAGCTCAGAACTCCCACGCATAGGATTTGTTTGCTCAACGCGCCGCATCCCAACGACGTTCTACAACCAAATAGTTGTGGACGTTTCGCAGCTAAATTGCGCAACCCACCTTCCTACCCTCACTCCTGCCATCGGCAAGCACATTCCTGGAGGCTGTCGTAGGTGATGATACCACAAATTGATACGGCGGCGTCAGTGATGGCGGCGAACGAAGAACAGCACTGTGACGGCGAGGTTCGCGATCGTGTAATGCACGACCTTTCAGTCGATGCCGAATGGTACAGGGAGCGCTACCCGGATGTCGCGGTGGCCGGTGCGGATCCGTCTGAACATTTCGTTTTACATGGTCGTTCAGAAGGCCGCTTTCCCAACCCAGAGACTGAGTTAGACACGATCGGAGAGGTCGTTGACGCCGCCTGGTACCGGGCGCGCTATCCGGACGTGGCCGCCACCGGGGCCGAGCCGGTACGACACTACCTCATCTACGGCCGGGCCGAGGGCCGCTATCCCAACGCCGATCGCGAGCCGCGGGACGTGTGGGATACACGGTTCGATCCGACTTGGTATCGGGCGAGGAACTTGGATCTCGGCCCGTACCAGCTTAATCCCCTGGAGCATTTCCGGCGGATCGGGCTTCTGGAGGGCCGCGCGGCCAACGCTGCAGAAGAGGATCGGGAGGCGTGGCGCACGAGCTTCGATCCGAATTGGTACCTCGCCCGCAACCCCGACGTCGCCCGGCGCGGCCTCGATCCCCTGGAACACTTCATCACAGAAGGCCTGATCGACCGCCGCCGTCCGAACCCACACGTGGTCCTTGAATCGGAGCCGGTTACGGCGGCGTGGATCGAACGCCTGAAAGGCGGCGCGTTCCCCGACGAGGTCGCCCTGTTCGTTACGCATGCGAGAGACGGCGTGATCAAGCTGCATGTAGCTCATCACATTGCAATCCTGCGGCGCTGCGGCATCGTCTGCGCACTGATCGTGGTCTGTGATAAGGCCGACGTGGCGGTGACCGGCGAGGCTCTCGACCAGGCCGATCACGCCTTCCGGCGCGCGAATGCGGGCTTCGATTTCGCCGCCTGGGCCCACGTGATGCGCCTGCACCCGGAACTCTACAAAGCCAAAATCCTGTACCTCGTCAACGACAGCGTCTTCGGCCCAACCCATCCGCAGGCGCTGGAACGGGTTGTCGCCCGGATCCGCGCGAGCGAGGCCGACCTCGTCGGCCTGACCGACAACGCCGACCGGGGCTGGCACATCCAGAGCTACTTTCTGGCGCTGAAACAGCGCTTCCTCACTTCGGAGGCGGGCCGCGCGTTCTTCGACAGCGTCGTCTCGTACGCCCACAAGAACGACGTCGTGAACGAGTACGAGACGCAGCTGGCGCGCTATGCGACGGCACGCGGGTTTCGCGCCGAGGTCCTGTTCCCAACTCCGGACTGGCTCGACGCGACACTGCACAACTGGCGCAAGCTCCTGCGGGCCGGCTTCCCTTACCTGAAGGTCGGGACGGCGCGGGCGCTCGTGCCTAGCGTCGAGACCGCAGATTGGCGCGTGGAGATGGAAACGCGCGGCTACGACACAGCGCCTGCGGACCTGACGCTCGCGCGGCTCGCCGGGCAGGCCGTTGGAGGCGTATCCGTCTCGTCCAAGGCAAGGCACGACGATGAGCGATCGGCGCTCGTTGCGATGCACGAGTTCCTGGCCGCCGGGGACACGGTCGATCTGTCACCGAGGGCGAGCCCGCTGGTCTCGGTCCTCGCCGTCCTCCACGGAAGGCCGGCGCGGCTCCTGCGCCTGATGCGCGCCCTCACGCTCGGACGGCACGCGCCGATCGACGCGGTGATCGTCGACAACGCCTCGATCGACGACACGCACCACGTCATCGGGCGCTTGACTGGCGCGACCGTCGTCACCAACGTTGCGCCCCTGCCACCGCTGCGCGCGGCGCGCCAAGCCTTGGCCCGCGCCCGCGCGGACGTCGTCATTCTCTTGCGGCCGGGCGAGCGGCCAGACGTTGGGCCGAGCGACCCACCACCTCCCGCTGATGGGGCGGACGGGGACGGGCGAGCCTTGCGCGACGTAATGGAGCGCGTGTGGCCGGTCGGCGAGCTGAGCTTCGAGCCGTTGGCCGCTCCCGCCGGCATGCCGTGGCAAGCGTTCGATCTCGTCCACCAAGGCGATCGCCTTGGGACGGCCTACGCGATGCGGCGGCTCCACGCGCCGGAGGCACTGGAACCGCTCATCGGCTTTCTAGAACCGAGGCGGGCCGACGAAACACTCGATCCGGGTGTCCTCTGAGGCTAGGGCCGTACAAGGACACGCAGAGCGCGATCCTTGACTGAGCGGACGCCTCTGCACCCCCGCCGAGCCCGGACTCGTCGTAGGGCTCGCACCACCCCCCACATGGGCATGTTGGGGCGGTGTCGGGCGGGGGGGGCGTCCTGGTGAAAGACGCCCGATAGCCTCGAAACAGGCTCCGCCCTGCGGCTATCTCCAGCGGCGCCCGCTCAACCTATCAAGATAAGGTTAAGTCTTAACTACGCTTGTAGTCTGCGATTGCGGAAGCGGCCGTCCGACTTAAATAGAATGTGCGACGTCTATCTCGACTCGCATGGTCTGCCCTCCCGTGAGAGGGGCGGCCGACAAGGGTACTGGTAATACCCTCGCCGGCCTGACCATGATCCCATAGGTAAGGTACAGGACCATGGCTACGCTCGCCTATAGCGAGGCCCGCGCCCGCGCGGAAGCCCCGCACCCCCTCCCCCCGTTCCGGTTCTCGCCGCCGGCCGTGCCCGCGCGCACGGCCGACGCCCGCCGCAGGCTCATCGCCTAGCGCCGCCGCGAGTCCCCCCACACGCCGCCGACCACGCCGCCCGGGCTCACGCCCGGCGCCGGTCGATGCGTCCAGCCGGAACGAAAAAATCATGCCCGATATGCCCCACCTCGCGGGCGGCTCCGCCGCGCCGCACGACCACCCGCGCCTCAACGTCCGCAGCCCCGAGAGCTGCCCGCCTGAGGTGCGCCTCGTGACCTCACCCGACACCGCCCTCGTCATCGGCGCCGCGCCGATGGAGCGGGTTGGCCATCTCCTGCGCCAGACGCCGTTCCGGCGGCGGCCGTTGGCCTACCTGCTGATGGCCTCGGTCGCCCCCGCCCAGCCTACCGAGCTCTACGTCGGCGAGACGCTCGACGGCGAGGTGCGGATGGCCGAGCATCGGCGCGACCCGCGCCTACCCGCGGACGAGGTCGTGCTGATCGCCTGCCACGACGACGCGTTCGGCCGCGACGCCATCCAGGCGCTCCAGCACGGGCTGACCGCGCAGGCCCACAGGGCCGGCCGCTGCCGGGTCGTCGGCAAGCCGCCGCAGCGCTCGTGGCTGCAGAATGCCGACCCTGAGCAGCTCGCGCGCTGGCTCCGGGCTGTGCGCCCGATGCTGGTCGCCGCCGGCTGCAGCCTGTTGGAGCCGCCCGGGGCGCGGTTGCGCCCCCGCTCCGTCGCCGCGCTTCCCGGCGCCCTTCAGGCGCCGCGCCCGGCGGTGGTGCTCCCCCCGGATCCGGCGATCCGCGCCATGCCCGAGCCGGTGCTCCAGGGCTACAGCCTCGACCTGCCCGCGGGGCTTCTCGCCCGCGCCGACGCCCGGCACTACGTGCTGGCCTGGGCGGGGGTGCGCGCCGAGGCGGTGGCGGCCGGCGCTTGGACGGTGCTGCGCGCCGGCTCGCGGGTTGCCCCCGCCGACGATCCCGGCATCCAGCTCTGCCTGTCGCGCAAGCGCCGAGCGCTGGCGGAGGCGGGCGTGCTGCGCCCGAGCGGGCGCGGCGGGTTGCTGCGGGTCGAGTGCGACGTCGCCCTGCCCTCCTTGACCAACGCCTGCCGCGTCGTCACCGGCACGAACCGGCCCGGCAGCCTCTGGGCCGAGGCCTGAACCACCGCGGCGGCCCAGACCGACCGGGCCGCCGACACCGGGCACCGGATCCGCGCCCCGCGCGCCCGTTGCCGGTCGCGTCACCCCCCCTCCCACTTCCTCGCCCCTCGTCCGATTGCGACGCCGCGCCCGCGCGCGTCAGCCGGAGCACCCCCATGTCCGCTCACGATCCCAGACCCGTCGACGATGCCCCTCCGGCCGGGCCGCCGGAGCCGTCCGCCCGCCTGCGCGTGCAGGTCGTCTCCGACCTCCACGTCGATGTCGCCGATACCGGCAGGCTCCGCCTCGCCCCCGGTGCCGACCTCCTCGTGGTCGCCGGCGACACCTGCCCCGGCACGGTCGAGGGCTTCGCCCACCTGCGCCGCGTCGTCCCGGGGCCCACCCCGATCGTCGTGGTGGCCGGCAATCACGAGTTCTACGGCGCGACCCATTCGATCGAGCTCACCCGCGCCCGCGCCGCCGCCGCGGATTTCGGTATCGTCTTCCTGGAGGACGAGGCCGCGGTGATCGGCGGCGTGCGCTTCCTCGGCTCGACGCTCTGGACCGATTACCGCCTGTTCGGCGAGCGGCACCGCCCGGTCGCGATGGCGGTCGCCCGGCGCGGCCTCAACGACCACCGGGCGATCGCGTGGGGCGACGCCCGGCGGGGCTTCCGTCCCGAGGAGGCGGCCGGGCTGCACGCGGCCTCGCGCGCCTTCCTCGCGGCCGCACTCGCCCGCCCCTGCTCCGGCCCGACCGTCGTGGTCTCGCACCACGCCCCGCACCCGGTCGGGATCGCCCCGGGCTACGCCCGCGACCCGCTCTCGGCCGCCTTCGCCAGCGACCTCACTGGGGTGATCGCTACCGGCGCGCCGGACCTCTGGGTGTTCGGCCACACCCACCAGCCCGTGGATCGGGTGGTCGGCGCCACCCGGCTGGTGGCCAACCCGCACGGCTACCGCGATGAGTGCCGGGCGACGTTCGATCCCGCCCGGGTCATCGACGTCCCGCTGGCGCGCCGCGAGGACCGCCCGTGAGCCCCCGCGACCGTAGCGGCCGGAGCGACCCGGCGACTCGTGGGACCGGCGGCGATGGGGTGCCCCGCGAGGACATCGCCCGGGCACGCGCAGCGGCCGAGGATGGGCCCGCCCCGGCCGGCCCCGACGACCTGCCCGATCTCCAGTCCGATCTCCTGCCGGATCCCCCGCCCGTCCCGCGTGTCGACGGCGATGCCATCGACGCCGGAGATGCGGATTTCGAGACCGGGCTCGACCTGTGGTCGGATCCCGCGGCCGAGACCGCGACGCGCCGGGGCTGGCGCGGGATCCGCCGGGCCGACGGGCTGGTGTCGTCCCTGCGCCTGCTCGCCGAGCTCGCCCTCGACCCGCTCCTGACGCCGGGCCTGCGCCGGGCCCTGCGCGCGGGCGAGCCGATCGTCGTGGCGGTCGCTGTCCCGGGGCCGGCCTGGGTCGCGCCGGTCGATGGCGTGATCGCCGCGGCGAGCGGCGGCCAAGCCCGGCGCCTCACCCAGGCGAGCCGGCCCCGGGCGTCGGCGGCCCGCGATCCGGACCGCGAGGCGGTCGACCTCCTCGCCGAGGGGCGGCCGGTGGTGGCGATCACCCCCGACGCGGCCTGGCTCGCCCCCACCCTCGCGGCGGCCGCCGACCACGCCCTCACCGTGCCGCCCCTCGACGCCCGCTTGGTCACCCGGGCGATCGCGATCTGGTGCGGGCGCCGGCCGCGCCGGGCGATCGCCCCGGAGGATCTCGCCGGTCTCGACCTCCTCGACGTCGCCGGGGCCCTGCGCCCCGGGTCGAGCCCGGGGGCGTGTGCCGCGCGCCTGAGGCGGGCGAGCCGGGCCCGGCTCGGGCCCGCGCAGGGTGGCGCCGCCCCGTCGCTCGCCGAGCTCGCGGGCTACGGCCCGGCCCACGGCTGGGCGACGGCGCTGGTCTCGGACATCGCCCGGGTGCGCCGGGGCGAGATGCGGGCGAGCCTGCTGGAGGGAGCCGTGCTCTTCGGGATCCCCGGGACGGGCAAGACCACGTTCGCCTGCGCCCTCGCCGCGGAGGCGGGCGTGCCGTTCGTGACCACCAGCGTGGCGGAGTGGTTCACCGGCTCCTCGGGACACCTCGACGGGGTGGTGAAGTCTGCCGCGTCCTTCTTCGACGCGCTGAGCGTGGCGGCCAAGGCCAACGGCACCGCGGTCGGGTTTCTCGACGAGCTCGACGCCTTGCCGAATCGTAGCCGGCTCAGCGATCGTGGTGCTGACTGGTGGTTGCCGGTCATCACATTTGTACTACTCAGGGTAGAGGAGGTGCGTCGCGCGGGCGTGGTTTTGCTCGCGGCGACCAACGACCTGTCCCGGGTGGACGCGGCCCTTCTCCGGCCCGGGCGGTTCGATCGCCAGTTCGAGATCGGTCCGCCCGATGCTGACGCGCGCCTGGCCATCCTGCGCGTCCATCTCGGCGACGACCTCCGGGACGCCGACCTCGCCCCCGCGATTCGCCTGTCCGAGGGGGCGACCGGGGCGGTGCTCGCCGGCTGCGTCCGGGCCGCGCGGCGGCGGGCGCAAGGTGAGGGCCGCGCGCTCGCGCTCGGCGATCTCCTCGCCGAGCTCACCCCCGCGGATCCGCGTCCGATCGAGCAGCGCCGGGCGGTCGCCCTGCACGAGGCCGGGCACGCGGTCGTCGCCCACCGCCTCGGCCAAGACGTGGTCGAGGTGACGCTCCGGGTCGGCCCCCGGCACGAGGGGGTGACCGTGATCCGGTTCCGCGACCCGACGCCCGACCGCGCCGCCCTGGAGCGGCGGGTGCTCGGCCTGCTCGCCGGTCGGGCGGCCGACGTGCGGCTCGGCGTCGGCGCCCATGCCGGGGCGAGCGCCGACCTGTCCGCGGCGACCGCGCTCCTGGCGGCGGTGCACGCGAGCTTCGGGCTCGGCGGGCGGCTCAGCGCCCGGGTCGAGCAGGCCGGGGCGCTGGCGCTGATGCGCGCGGACCCCCCGCTCGCGGATCTGGTCGAGGCGGACCTGCGCCGGCTGGAGGCGGAGGCCGCCCGGCGGGTCTGGGCGGACCGGGCGGCGATCCGCGCCCTCGCCGAGGCCCTGCTCGCCGAGCCCGTGCAGACCGGCGCCGAGGTCGCGGCCATCGCCGCCGCCCACCCGCCGCGGGTCCGCGTCCCGGCCGGACGACGTCCCCGGCCGCCCGGCCCGGCCCCCGATCCGGCCGAGGCGGCGCGGCATCCCGTCCCGCTCGGCCCCGCCGGGACCGGGCTCCCCCCGACCGCCTGACAATCCCCGGGGCGGCGCGCCCGCGCCACCCTTCCCCGCGAACGACAAGGATCGACCCCCATGCCCGGCGCTTCCGACTTCCCCAGCCTTGAGTTGTACATGTCCGTCGACGAGGCCGTGACCCTGGAGGCGGCGCTGGCCGCCTTCGACGCGGTCACGGTCGGCGCGGCCCCCACCGCCCGCGACCTCGCGGGCGCGCCGCGCCTGGTCGACTGGCGCCACTGCCTGGTGCCCACGGTCGAGCGCGTGCTGATCGGCACGGCCGAGGGCCACCCCCGCCTGCCGGGCCGGCGTAGCGTCGTCACCTCGCCGCTGCTCGCGCTGGATGCCGAGGCCGGCTGGGCGCGCACGGTCTCGCGCTTCTACCGCCTCGGCCGCTCCCTCGTGTGACCGCCGCGCCGCGGGCCGGCGGACCCGGCCCGCCCCACGCTCAACCCGCGCCCGCCGCGCGCGCCAGCCCGGAGCCCGCACGGCTCCGGCATCGGACAGGACACTGCCATGGACCTCGCCCGCCAGACCCCACGCCCGCCCGCTCCCCAGATCGGAAGAGCACACGTCTGAACTCCAGTCACCGATGTATCTCGTATGCCGTCTTCTGCTTGAAAAAAAAAA
>NZ_AKFK01000093.1:0-5019 GCF_000272495.1 Methylobacterium sp. GXF4
CCGGCTCCGGCCGCGCACGCCTGGACCGCGCAGGTCCTGAGATCCGCCCGTCTCCGGATGCCGGGGTCCCGCGCCCGGCTTCACCGGCCATCACCCCGGAACCGCCTGCAAAGCCCAGGACTTCACAGCGGAGAGCGAGGGTCGGGCCCATGACGACGTTACCGCGTGACACGAGTCCGGCCACCCCGGAACGGAGCCTGGGTCAGCGCCTGTTCGCGCGCCACGGCTCGACCGCGATCCTGGCCGTGGTGCTGCTGGTCGTGGTCGGCTGGATCGGTATCCTAGGCTGGGCGATGACGTGGATGCTCGGCTGACTCCACCTCGAAGGGATACGGCACAGGCGTGTCATCGGCCATCAGCGGGGCCGCCCGGCACAGACGCCAGAACTCGACCAGGCCGGCCGCGTAGGCGGCGAGGATCACGGCCGTCCAGTGCATGATCGTGTCCTCTCAAGAGCGTCGATGCAATGTCGTGCAGGCGAAAGCTTGACGTTTCCTCACCGGGCGTACTGATCGGTTCAGATCTGGCAATATAATGGCTCTTCGCGCTCACTACAGTGGCGGACCTGCACTTATTTTGCGCAATCTGCCTTTGTCCTCGGATTGCGATGAGATTGGACGGTATCGGGTGGTGATGGCCGCGCAGCGCGCGCGTCCGGCCCTCGATCGATCACGCCGCGTTGCCTCGGCAGCCCAAGCCATCCGCCTGAGTCCCAGCGTCGTCCGGGCGTCCGAGATCCACCACCACGATCTCGGGCGGCGCGCCGAGGCGTAATGGCCGGCCGGCCAGGAAATGCGAGCCGAGCCCGGCCGACACGATCAGGTCGCGCTGCGCCTCGACGATGTGCCCGTAGGCATAGCGCAGCCCGTAGCGCGACGGGATCCAGGGAGACCAACCCAGGATCCGCACCTGGCCGCCATGGGTGTGGCCGGACAGCGTGAGCGCGACCCGGGGGTCGAGGCCGGTCGCGAACAGATCCGGCTCATGCGCCAGCAGGAGGGCGGCCCCCTCGGCGGGCACGTCGCGGAGGGCCCGGGCGAGGATCTCGGACCGTTGCCGGTCGAGGCGATCCGGTGCCCGGGCGCGGCCCGGCGTCGCCTCGCTCTCGAGACCCGCCAGCCAGACCGGACCGGGGACATCGAGACGGATGGCGGCGTTTTCCAGGACGGCGATGCCGGCGGCCCGCAGCGCGCGCTCGGCCCGCGTCGGACCGTGACCGCGCCGGAGCGCCGCAGGATCGTCGCCCCAATCGTGGTTCCCCTGGATGGCGTAGACGCCCTTCGGCGCGTGCAGGAAGCGCAGACGATCGGCCACCACCTCGAACGGGACCCCGCCCGGATGCTGGGAGCCGTAATCGCCGAGCAGCACCGTGAGATCGGGGGCCATGGCATTGGTGCGTGCCACGACATCGGCGATCGCATCCGCGCCCATGCAGCGGGGATGGGCGTGGAAATCCGTGAGCACGGCGACCCGCATCGTCAGACCCGCCGGCCATCGGCGTGGGCATACGCGGTACCGCGTGACCTGCACCCGGTGCGGCTCGACCGCCGTCGCGTAGCCCGCGCCCGCGAGACTTCCGGCCGCCGCGCAGGCGGCGATCCAGGTCGGTCGGGACAGGAGCATGCGGCGGGTCAACATCGGTCGGCAACGCGTTGGGGAGGCCGCAGGCTTGGAGCACCTCACGAAACTCCCGGTTCCCGGGAGCCCACCCTTCGCACGCGACGGTGCGGCGGGAGTTTTATGAGAGGCTCTTAGCACAGGACGGCATTCCATCCGGCAGCACGTCCAGGGGATGCTGGGATCGGGCGCCTGATCCCGCCGGGCGAACGACGCGATCCCGCTGGCGCGGTCTTGCCACGGGTCCCTCGACCGGGCCCGAGGATGTCCACGCGAGAGTGGGCGCTCGCACCGTCAGCGAAACTCACGCCTCTGATTCGATGAGCGATCTTAGCTTTGGGTAGTAAAATATCGACGAGTATTGAAATATCAATGATAGCGGATTAATATAATCCATCCATTCCGCTGATCTACACCAGCGCGCTCGACATATTATTCGGATTTTCTCAAAAATACGCGGTCGATTGCCGAAAAAGGCCGCTACTTAATTCGCCCTTTCACTTGAATGAAGCGTAGAAAATTCATGGGATATACCAAAATAAATAATTACATTTATCGCAATATTCGTGCACACCAACGCAGATACTGATTTGTCACCGCTTATTAACGATTTTTTCGCCATTCGGTACGGCGTGAGAGGCATCGTTAACGCTCAATAAATTCCGCTTCAGAAATCCGGAACGGAATATTGCGTCCCTCGTAGAGAAGCTGAGATGTGATGCCAGTTGTGCCGTCAGGAGTCAGCGATGAACGACGATCTCGAAGCGCGGCAGCTCGATGTCCGGCATTTGGCGGCGAGCATCGTGGCCGCCTATGTTTCTAACAATCATGTCCAGGTCACCGACCTGCCGAAGCTACTCATAAGCGTCCACGCCGCCATACAGGCGGCCGCACAAGGAGGGGTTGCGCCGGTCGCGAGTTCCCCCGTCGAGAAGCCGTCGGCGGCCGAGATCCGACGCTCCGTGAGCCGTGATGCCCTGATCAGTTTCGAGGACGGAAAGCACTATAAGACCTTGAAACGGCATCTCACCGGTCGCGGGCTGACGCCGGAGAGCTACCGGGAGAAGTGGGGGCTGCCGCGGGATTACCCGATGGTCGCGCCCGACTATGCCGAACGGCGATCCGCGCTCGCGAAGGCGATCGGGTTGGGACGACCCGGCGCGAGCGAAGCCGAGCCCGATGACGGCGGGAGCGGGGCCGAGGCGAAGGGACGCGGGCGCAGGAAGACGGCCTGACACGATCGTCGACGGCAGGGCTGAGGAGCGCGCAGGCGCGGGTCGGCCGTCTCCTAACTCCCGGCCCGCACGCGTCTAGAATTCGACGCGCCGATACTGAAGAAGCGTTGCATCCGCTGGATGCCGAACGAGAGACCGATGCCACTGGCCCGTACCACCTGCCGGACCTGCGGCCAGACGATCCGGGCGGACACGACCTATTGCGTCTCCTGCGCAGTGCGCGACGCCGACAGCGATGCGGCCGTCTTCGACCGTTGGCTCGGCATCGGTCTCGGCGGGGCGGGCGTCGCTGTCGCGCTGGCATCCGCCTATATCGCCGCGCGGTACCTCAATATCCTCCCGTGATATCGCGCTGAGGCGATGGCGGCGCCGTCTCGTGATGGTGGCCCTGACGGCCCCGGCGCAGGATAGGCGGGTGCGATGTCGGCTGCGTTGCCGGCAGCCATGCCCGGCCCCCGTCGTTCGGCGCAGTCCCTGCGATTCCTTAGCCGTAAGACGACGTGCGGATCGCATGCAGCTGCGCCGAAATGTGTACGGCATGGGCGGATAGAGCGGCGCGACAGGCCGCCATACCCTGGCCGGGACGGTATGGGGGAGTCCCGGATGGCTCGGCGATCGGTTCTGGTCTTGGGGTTCTGCGTCCTGGCCTCCGCGGCGCAGGGAGCCGGGGACATCGCCGTGGACATGGCGATGATCTCGAATGGCGATCTTCGGGTCTTCGGCACCCTGGCCCCGCCCCGCGCGGCCAGGATCGTTCTCGACGACAAGTTCGACACGCGGGCGGATCAGGATGGCCGCTTCGCGTTCCGGATCCCCTACCATCCGGAAACCTGCGTGGTGACGCTGAAATCGGACTCGCTCAGCCGGCAGGCCGTGGTCGGCTATTGCGCCCGCCCTGCCGCCGGGAAGCAGGCCGCGACCGTGCCGTCCCCTCCGATCCCCGTGATGCTGGCGGCGAACACATCGAAGGGCGAGGTCGGCCCGCGCGGTCCGCAGGGAGCCGCCGGCCAGCAGGGCCCCGAAGGACCGCAAGGCGAGCGCGGTGCGAAGGGTGAGCCGGGCCCGGCCGGCCCCGTCGGCCCGCCCGGACCGATCGGGCAGGCCGGCCCGAAAGGCCAGGCGGGTGAGCGGGGTCCCGCGGGACCGGCCGGGCCCGAGGGCAAGCCGGGCGCCGCCATCGCGCTGCGGGTGCAGGTCGAGGATTGCACGGCGGGCGGGCGGTGTGTCGCGACCTGCATGACGGAGGAATTCGCCGTGAACGGCACCTGCAGCGGCGGCGAGCGTCCCGCGATGGACGAGAGCAGCATCTACTGTTTCGCGATGGGCGCGACACCGATTGCGATGAAGGCCCGGGCGATCTGCGCCCGGCGCTGACGCAAGCCGTCAGGCCAGCGCAACCGCGGCGCCTTTCGGAGCGGCCCGTCGGCGCCGTCGCGCTGGGGCGCGTGCCGGGGAATTCCGGACCGGCACCGGGCGACCCGTCAGATCGGATGCTGCTCTATCCAACCCAGGCTGACGAAGAGGATCCGTGAAACTTCGCGCTGACAAGTCGGGCAACCGCGATCACAGGTACCGGCCGGCTAGAATTGAGCCGTCCGAACGCGACGGGATCTCAGGACCGGCGCGGTCCGGGCGTGCGCGGCCGGAGCCGGTCCATCGCCCGGCACCACAGCGCGTCCGGAAGCCGGTACACCCGCGCCCCCCAGGCCATACCTGCCAGAGCCAGAAGAACCAGATACGCCAGACCCTCCAGCACCCGGCCCGGCGGCGTGTCCGCCTCGGCCCGGTCGTACCAGAGCGGGTCGGCGTCCCAGTGCGGATCGTTCTCGTCCAAGGCTGACCCCCTCCCGCCGTGCGGACCCGGCAAGGCCCGACCGCTGCGCAAATCGTTCACCAACCCGAACCGCCCGGGCCTCAACGCTCGCCCGGCAGCGGCCGCAGCAGCGCCCCGAGCAGGAAGCCGAGCTGGCCGCAGATCAGCAGCGCCGCCCCGCGCCGCAGCCCGCCGCCCGCGCTCAGGTGATGCACGTGGAACCCGTAGGCCAGCTCGACCGCCACCACCGGCAGGAACACCGGCAGACCCCAGACCGAGCCGAACCGCCCCAGACCCAGCCCGAGCAGCGCGTTCAGCAGAAGACCCTTCATGGCGATCTCGTCGCGACCTCTC
>NZ_AKFK01000094.1:0-1883 GCF_000272495.1 Methylobacterium sp. GXF4
GACCGTGTCCCGGAGCCGGCTGCGTTGCGCCAGCTTCCCGAATCGGAGCTGCAGGCGGTGGCGGACGCGGTGCGGGCCGAGATGATCGACGCGGTCTCGATCACCGGCGGCCATCTCGGCTCCGGGCTCGGCGTGGTCGAGCTCACCGTCGCCCTGCACCACGTGTTCGACACCCCCGACGACCGCATCGTCTGGGATGTCGGCCATCAGTGCTACCCGCACAAGATCCTCACCGGGCGCCGCGACCGCATCCGGACCCTGCGCCAGGGCGGCGGCCTGTCCGGCTTCACCAAGCGCTCCGAGAGCGTCTACGACCCGTTCGGCGCCGCCCATTCCTCCACCTCGATCTCCGCCGCGCTCGGCATGGCGGTCGCCCGCGACCTCGATGCCGACGCCGCCAAGGCCAAGGGCCGGGGCGTGAAGCGCCGCAACGCCATCGCGGTGATCGGCGACGGCTCGATGTCGGCCGGCATGGCCTACGAGGCCATGAACAATGCCGGCGCGCTGCACTCGCGCCTGATCGTCATCCTCAACGACAACGACATGTCGATCGCGCCCCCGGTCGGCGCCATGTCGGGCTACCTCGCCCGGCTGGCGTCCGGCGGCACCTACCAGTCGCTGCGCGAGACCGCCAAGCAGCTCGGCAAGCTCCTGCCCAAGGCGCTCTACCAGCGCGCCGCCGCGGCGGAAGAGTATGCCCGCTCGCTCGTGGTCGGCGGCGGCACGATGTTCGAGGAGATGGGCTTCCACTATGTCGGCCCCGTGGACGGGCACAATCTCGACCAGCTGCTGCCGGTCCTGAAGAACGTCCGCGACGCCGAGCACGGCCCGATCCTGCTCCACGTCGTCACCCGCAAGGGCAAGGGCTACGCCCCGGCCGAGGCCTCGGCCGACCGGTATCACGGCGTGGTCAAGTTCGACGTGGTCTCAGGCGTCCAGGCCAAGGCCAAGCCGAACGCCCCGGCCTATACCCGCGTGTTCGGCGAGAGCCTGATCAAGGCGGCCGACGCCGACGACAAGGTCGTGGCGATCACCGCGGCAATGCCCGGCGGCACCGGGATCGACCTGTTCGGCAAGGCGCATCCGGACAAGACCTTCGACGTCGGCATCGCCGAGCAGCACGCGGTGACGTTCGCCGGCGGCCTGGCGACCGAGGGCTACCGGCCGTTCGTGGCGATCTATTCGACCTTCCTGCAGCGGGCCTACGACCAGGTCGTGCACGACGTGGCGCTGCAGAACCTGCCGGTGCGGTTCTGCCTGGACCGGGCCGGGCTGGTCGGCGCCGACGGGGCGACCCATGCGGGGGCCTTCGACCTGGCGTATCTGTGCTGCCTGCCGAACATGACCGTGATGGCGGCGGCCGACGAGGCCGAGCTGGTGCACATGGTGGCGACCGCGCACGCGCACGACAGCGGTCCGATCGCGCTGCGCTACCCGCGCGGCGAGGGCGTGGGCGTCGAGCTGCCGGAGCGGGGCGAGGCTCTGGCGATCGGCAAGGGCCGGATGGTGCGCCAGGACGCGGAGGCGCGGGTGGCGATCCTCAGCTTGGGCACGCGCCTGTCCGAGGCCTTGAAGGCAGCCGATACGCTGTCGGATCAGGGCGTTGCGGTGACAGTGGCGGATGCGCGCTTTGCCAAGCCGCTGGACGAGGCGCTGATCCTGGATCTGGCGCAGAGCCACGAGGTCCTGATCACCATCGAGGAGGGCTCGCGCGGCGGGTTCGGCGCGATGGTGCTGCACCTGCTGTCGGAGCGGGGCGCGCTGGATGCCGGCCGGGTCCGGGTTCGGACGCTGACGCTGCCGGACCTGTACCAGGACCACGACAGCCCGGAGAAGATGTACGCCGAGGCCGGCCTCGACGCCGCCACCATCGTCAAGACCGC
>NZ_AKFK01000095.1:0-50924 GCF_000272495.1 Methylobacterium sp. GXF4
CCCTCAGTGCCGGTAGCGTTCGGCCAGGGCCATGAGGGCCTGGGCGAGTTCGGTGAGGTTGGCCGAGGCCGCCTCGACCTCGCGGGTGCCGGCCGCCGTCTGCTGGCTGGCCTGGCGGATATTCTGCAGCGCCCCCATCACCTGCTCGATCCCGAGCTGCTGCTGGTTGGTCGAGGCCACGATCTGCTGGAAGGTCTGGACGTTCTCCTCGACCCGCGCCGTGATCTCCTCGATCGTCCGCTGCGTCGTGTCCGAGCGCGTCTTGCCGGCCGCCGCCCGCTTCACCGCCTCCTCGGTGAGCATCACCGAGGTGTTGATGCCCCGCTGGATCTCGCCCAGAATCCCCCGGACCTGCCCCGTGGCCGCCTTGGCCTGGTCGGCCAGAAGCTTCATCTCCGAGGCCACAACCGCGAAGCTGCGCCCGCTCTCGCCGGCCGCGGCCGCCTCGATGGCGGCGTTGAGCGCCAGCAGATGCGTGCGCTCCGAGATGTCGTTGACCGTCTCGATGATGTCGCCGATCGTCTGGGTCTTCTCCGACAGGCTGACGATGTTGCCGGCGACCGCCTCAGCCTGCTCGCGGATCGCGTCCATGGCCCTGGCGGTGTCAGAGACCGCGCGCAGGCCCTGCCGGGAGGTTTGGGCGGTGGCCTGGGCGGTGGCGATCACCTCGGTGGCGCGCTTGCCGATCTGAGCCCCGGAATGGGTGATCTCGTCCATGGTCGCGGCGGTCTCCTGGACGGCGGCGAACTGCTGCTCGACCGACGCCGCCTGCTCCTGGGCGGAGGCACGGATCTCGGCGGCCGCGGCGTTCAGGTCCGAGGTGGCGGCGCGGTTGGTCCGGGCTAGGTCGGACAGGTTGGCCACCATCGCGTTGAGGCTGCGACCCAAGCGGCCAATCTCATTGTGGCTGCCCGTTCCAAGTGTGCCGGTGAGGTCACCCTCCCCGACATGCTCGACGAAGGTCATCACGCGCACGAGCGGGCGGACGATCAGGCGGTTGATGGCGATCCCGATGGCGGCGCAGATCAGGAGCGTGAGTAACGTGCCGCTCCACAGAGCGAGGCTCTCGTTGCGCTCAGCCTGCGCGACTCGAACGGCCTGGGCCGCGCGGGTCTGTCCTTCTAGCCTGTCGATGGCGGCGAGTTTGTCGCGTAGCGTGTCGAAGAATTGCTTGCCCTTGCCTTCAGCCTCGATACGCACCGCCTCCGGTCGCGTCGTCGGATCCGCAGCCTGACGTATCGCGGTCTCGCCGATATCGGTCTGCCAAGCGCGGGCTGCTGTCACAGCATCGGCCAACAGGCGCGACCGCTCGACATCGTTGCCGATCAAGGTCCTCAGACGGGGGATTGTCTCCTCCAGGGCAGGTCGCCCCGCTCGGTACGGTTCCAGGCTGCTCTCACGGCCGGTGATCAGGTAGCCGCGCAGTCCGGTCTCTTGGTTGAGCATGGCGGTACGGAAGGCATCGAGACCCCGGACCACCTGTGTCGAGCGGTCGAGGGCGTCGGTCGCATCCTGCAGCTGGTTCCGCGTGGCCAGGACCGCCCCACTGCTGAGGACCGACACTAGCGCGATGACGCCGATGGCGCCGCCCAGCGTGCGGTTAAGGCCAAACGTGTTCGGCATGCTCGGCTCTTCCCAGTCAGATTTGCAGACGGCATCGAGCGACAGCCGCACCGATGACGGCTTCGCCAATAGCGCTCAAACCGAGCAGGAGCGAGCAACCGGCAGCACGATGAAGAGATAGCCGCGGAAGGCAAGCACGTGACGACAGGCGCGCTCCGGGCCAGTTCCCTGCAGGGCGCCCGTGAAGCCTTGGCCGGGCAGTCGCGTGAGGGTTGGTGCGGTGCGGCGGGACTGGAGACCGCAAGCGCCGGCCCATGGCCATGGATCTTAGGGCATCTCGGTAGTGTTGCTGGTTACTAGGCTTATCGCGGTGGTCGGGCGGGTGGTCTGACATGGTTCGCACACGTGAGCGCGCCGGTCGCCGTATCTTCCCGTGGGATTGAGGCCTCACACCTGCAGCGGTTCCCCTGGCTTGAGCCGCAGCCGCTTGACCACGCTTCGAGCCAAGACCCCCACAATCTCCAGTTTTGCCTTGGGCGGGACGTTCAGCGCTACGGCTTCCAACGCCTCATCAGGTGTGGTTGTCAGCACCGCATTGACCCGAACCGTCGTGCGCTTCTGCGACACGGCCACCAGGTAGGCATGGCGCTTCGGTAAGGACGGCATGGGGCTGGATTACGGATGGTGTATCGCCACGTCACTGGGGAATGAGCCCGCGCCACAGGTTTCTGCACCACACTCCTGCCGCGATCGGCGAGCGTCCTGAGGACGATGGTGGAAGGCGGCCCGCCGGATATCGAGCCGCTAGGAGTATGCTGCGTGCTGAACACCCTGCTGGCTGTGTTGGCCGTCGTTGTCGTCATGCTTGCACACGGCGTCGCCAGGCTCGTGCTGCTGCCTTTCCGTGTGGTGCGCGGCCTGTTTCGGCACAGCTCCAAGCGCGCCCGGGTGACGGCCGCCTAACCCAGCTGCGGCATGATGCTGACGGGCCTTGTTGCGTATCGGCCCGCCGCTGGTGAGATCGGATGCTCCCCCGCCCTGTGAGCAGATCGGGGCGAAGCTGGGCGGCCAATTTTAGGGGGCATGCCCATGACCGACCAGCCAGGCCCGAAGCTTTCGGATGAGGAACTCGACCAGCTGGCACGCAAGCTGTTTGCCGAGGTCCGGGGCGAACACCCCGAGGAGAAGGCGGGAAGGGCTCTTGAGACCGCCGCCGAGGTAGCCGGAGAGGTTGTCCCCATCTTGCCTGACTGGCTCCTCGACGCTGGCGACGACGATGCCGGGGACGACAGCGACGGCTGAGCCGACAGATGCTCAGCAATCGGCCGTGCGCAACTGAGCGTGGCTGTGCGCGTTCATGCGGAAGCTGCGCCGTTCGGCGCCTGAGGCTTCCGTCATGCTCCTGATCGCATCCCTTGTGGCCGGCACGTTCATGCTCGCCGGCTCATTCTCGATCATCGCCGCTTTGGCAGACTGATGGCGTCTGCTCGCCACCTCAGTTCTTGAAGATCCGGGGTTCCTCCTCAGCGAACGCCGCACGCTGCTCAGTGCACCACTGCTGCTCGCCGACCTCTTTTACCTCGGCGTAGCGCCGGGCCAACTCGTCCTTGAAGGCGGCATTCGCCTGGTCCTGGCCGAGCACCTTGGTGGCTACATCACGTGCGGTTTGAGAGATCCGTAAGGCGGTCGTACCGTCGATCGCATAGTGCTTGCCGCAGAACGTGATGATTGCGGACTGCGCGCTGGCAGCCCGGAGTAGGGCCAAGGCTTGCTCGTCCTGGCTCTGCGCGTGGACGGGCGCGACGTGCAAACCGCTGGTAAGGGCCAGGGTTATGAGGGCTCGGCAGCGCACAACCGTCTCTCCGGCGATCGCCGGCCCATCGCGGTGATCGGCGGCGGCAAGCCCCAATGTAGACGATCTGTTCCGAGCTACGCCAGGATCCCGGAGTTGGGCGGGCGCTACCCCATCGCCTGCGGGTGCCGCGATGGCGTACCGGAGAACGCGGCAGGCGTCAGCGGGCAACCGGGATGGCTACGGCGGTGCTGCAGCTTGTAGCCACCACCGGGGGTGTAGTTCCCGGCGATGTTCACTTGGCCATGGCAGGCTGGGCAGCGCCTGGAAGCCGCCCCATAGACCGTGCGTGCCTCCGTCAAGGTAACAGCCTGCCACGCCCCCTCGACCTTCACTTCGCAGGCTTGCTCTCGGTCCATCGACATGTCGCGTTCAGTACGCTGCCGCTACGTCGATCCGAGAGCGAGCAAAGAGGCTGGCGCCGATCGTGGCGCCGGCCGCCCGGACGAGGCGCGCCTCGGCGCAGGTGGAGGCCACAAGAAGGCTGAGGGGCTGAAGCCGCTCGCTCTCCGCACAGTAGGCGGCAACCCGAGCGCGCCCGTGCTCGGGCATTGTGGATAGCAGGTGGTCGCGCTCACCATCGTCAGCGCGGTAGAGGGACGAAATCAGTCCGATCGGCACCGGGTATCGCGCCACGAACGCCGCCGTTGGCCAGGGTGAAGCTGCCATGGGATCCTCGCCGCTTCGCTGCTGCGGCAAGGGTGGGCCGTCATGATTAACGATATGTTGCCGTTAATTCAGTAGGGTGAGTACCGCGTGCAACTACTTGATCCCGTTGCGTACCGAATTGCAGCGGTCTAACCGCTCGGCTGGGGCGCTGGCGCGAAGTTCATGACGCGCCTGCTCAAGGTACTCCTGACGCTCAAGCTCCGTCAGGCATACGACGGTGTGGCCCCGGCGCGCCTCGCGCTCGGTGAATTCGTCATCCCAGGCGCGATCGTTATGGTTCCTAGCGATGAACGTGCGCTTGGCGCGTGCCAGCACTTCGGCGTCGGTCGGCTCGCTCATGGGCTCGGCTCCCGTTCATCGAGAAGCCTACCGGAATAACGGCCGATTTTCCAAGGCATGTACGGCCTCGCGGACGGCGGCCTCTTTGGGCTCCTTGCCCTTGGCCAACTGCTGGTCGAGCGTACGGCGCACGATGCCCGGCGACACCACCTCCGCGTCGCGCAGCTGCCGGGCCTCATGGATCGCCTTGCGGGTCAGGCCGAGGTCCGTGACGGCAGGGATGTCCCCGGCTGGAACATCCCTTTTGCCCTGGCCGCCATGGCCCTGAACTTCGCCCCGCTCCTGCGCGGCGTCGTACTCGTCGGCCAGCCGGCGCTTGGCCTAGGCCTCGATTTCCGCGGCGTCCGCCATCGCCCGGTGGGCTGCTGCTCTGAGGTATGGTGTGGAAGCGCACCTGAGAGGAAAAGCAGCGCCACTTATGCGCAAGCCACAACCTATGGGCGGTTGTTCGCCGCGCGGCAGATGCATAGGCCGATGCTGTGGGACGGCGATGGCGTCGCGGTCTTGCAGCCCTCCCAAGGGCGTTTCCTCCCAAGACTTCGGGCCGCTCCTTCGGGGGTGGCCTTTTTCATGTTCGGGGGTGGCCTTTTTCATGTCGCCGACGTCGGAAGCATTGGTCTTCACGGCCTCAACGAGCCCGTACACCGTCGACGACGGCTGCACCTTCACCTGCTACAGCCCTGCCTCTTCCCGTCCGCGCGCCTGAGGCGTTCGCGACACCGCACGGCGTGCGGCGGGCAAGCACGTGACGACAGGCGAACGTGGACCAATCCCCTGCGTCTTGCTCGTGAAGCCTCGGCCGGGCAGTCGCGTGAGGGTCGGTGCGGCGGGGGAACTGGACACCGCAGGCGCCGGCTCACGGCCCATCATTAGCTTCAAATCGACTCCCGCCGTCGTGCCGTCACGAAGGCCGGCATCGACCGGCTCCGCTTCATTATGCTGAAGCACCAAGCCTATTTCACGCCAGGGCCCGCAGTGCCGGTTCGGTGAACAACGCCCGTAGTCGGGCCAACTCCAGCTCGGACGTCGCCGGCACCGGCGTTGGTCGCGCGAACAGGTAGCCCTGCATCTGCTCGCAGCGCAGCTCGCGCAGGATCACCAGCTGCTCGACGGTCTCGACGCCTTCGACCGTGACCTGTAGGCCGAGGTTGTGCCCGAGGTTCACGATAGCCCGCACGATCGCGAGCGTGTCCGCGTGCTGCCCGAGGCGCCGCACGAACGACTGATCGACCTTGATCTTGTCGAACCGGAACTGCTGCAGGTAGCTCAGCGACGAGTACCCGGTGCCGAAGTCGTCGAGCGCCAGGCGCACGCCCAATCCGCGTAGGTCGGTCAGCACCTGCACCGCCTTCGCGGCATCCTGGATGAACACGCTCTCGGTGATCTCGACCACCAGCCGTGCCGGGTCGAGGCCGTGCCGCGCCAGCGCCGCCGCCACGACCGCTGGGACATCGGATTGCCGGAACTGGGTCGGCGAGACGTTGACCGACACGCGCCACGGCTGCGGCCAGGCCGCGGCCGCCGCGCAGGCGGTGTCGATCACCCATTCCCCAATCCGCCCGATCAGGTCAGCCTGCTCCGCTACCGGGATGAACTCGCCCGGCGAGACGAAGCCGCGCTGCGGATGCTGCCAGCGGATCAACGCCTCGAAAGTCTCGATCTCACCGGTGCGGGCGTTGACGATCGGCTGGTAGAACAGCCGCAACTCGTCGCGGGTGATCGCGCCCCCGAGTTCGTGTTCGAGCTGGCGGACCGCCTGCAGCTGCGCGTCCATCGACGCCTCGAAAAAGCGTACCGCGCCGCGGCCCTCGTCCTTGACCCGGTACAGGGCGGTGTCGGAGGCGCGCAGGAGCGTTTCGGCCGTACTGCCGTCGGCGGGGTAGAGGGCAATGCCGGCCGAGGCGCCGATCTCAACGCGGTGATCGGCGATCCGGAACGGGCGACGCAGGCCTGCGATCAACCGCTCGGCGATCTCCGCGATCTGCTGAGGGGCGCGCGTACCAGTGAGCACCACCACGAACTCGTCGCCACCGACCCGGGCGAGGGTGTCGGTCGGGCGCAGCTCGGTCAACATGCGCTTGGCCGACTGGACCAGCAGCGCGTCGCCGGCGGCGTGACCGTGTAGGTCGTTGACCGCCTTGAACCGATCGAGGTCGATGTAGATCACCGCGACGCCGGTCCCGTCCATGGCCGCTGCATCGAGGGCCGGGCCGAGGCGCTGCTCCAACAGGTAACGGTTGGGCAAGTTGGTTAGGGCGTCGTGAAGGGCAAGATGGCGGATGCGCGCCTCGTCGCGCTTGCGGTCGGTGAGATCACGCAGGGCGACGGCGGTGGCGGGCTTGCCGCCGAACTCGATCGTGCGGCAGGACAGCTCGACCGGCACGTGCGTGCCGACGGCGGTGCGGATCGCGAACTCCTCCGGGCGCAGTTCTTCGGAGCGGCAGCGCGTGCGCCGAAGCAGCCCCGGGGCGTCGGTTTGGGCGAACAGGTCGAGCACCGGTTTGCCGATGATCTGCTCGACCGGCATCGCGAACAGTCGGGTGCCGGCTTGGTTGACCTCTAAAACTTTGCCGTCGCGATGGATGAACAACACCTCGTGCGCGAGGTTGCTCAGCAGGCGCATGCGATCGAGTTCGCGCAGCGTACGCTGCGAGAGGTGTTGCTGAAGTGCTAGGGCCACGAGGCCGGCGATCAGCACAGCGAGGCTGGCGGCGCCGACCACAAGCGCCAGCGGGGTCGAGCCGAGCACGTAGATCTCGTCCGCTTGCAACGCGATCGGTGCGACCGTGACGGCGGTCATGCCGGTAAAATGCAGGCCGCAGATCGCGAGCGCCAGCCAACCGGTGACCTCGGCACGACGGCCGGGGCTCGCCAGCATGCCGGCACGCGCCATAGCGACAGTAGAGAACGCGATGCTGACCAAGATTGAGGCGGCGACGTAGGCGGGATCAAACAGCACGAGGCTGGAGGCGCTCATCGCGCCGACGCCGAGATAGTGCATGCCGGTGATTGCCAGCCCAAGTACGGTCCCGGCGAGCGCGATCCCGAGTGGGGTGGTTGACAGGCGCCGCCATAATACCAGCGCGGCCAGGGTTCCGAGGATGGCGACGGCGATCGAGGCAGTGGTGAGTTCGAGGTCGTATGCGACGTGGGCACCAGGCTGGAAGGCCAGCATGGCGACGAAGTGCAGGGCCCAGACGCTGCCGCCGAAGATGATCGCGGCCGGTAGCAAGGCTCGCGGAAGCGGACGGCTTCCCGCGTCGGCGCGGGCCATCAAGGTGACGGTGGCGAAGCACCCGAGCGCGCAGATGATGGCCGAGAGTGCGACGAGGCGTAGGTCGTGCTGCTGCGCGATGCAGGTAAGAACGCGGATCATGTTCGACTCAACCGCTGCGAAGCATGCAACTGTAAGTTCGGATCATACCGCCCGAATAACTACCGATCGGTCAGCGTCTCTGGCGAACTCATTCGATGGTTGAGAGGTGATGAAGTGCTACGCTAAATTGTGGCCCGCTTCGTTCGGAAGCGACCTTCCAGGGAGCGCTGGACAAGAGCGCGGCCGGCCTGGATCGGGGGGAGGGTTGTTACATGGAACTTAGCTCCGACTGAGGCCAACTCGTTCGTTGCACCCAGCAAGAAGCCGTGATCACCATCGTGGGTAAGAAATCTCGTGACATCGATACCCACTGACAGCTGCGAGGCCGCCCCCACACACGCTTCGTTAACCATGTGCTCACACCCTTCCGGTGTTAGCTCGCAGGTATCTCTCGTGCACCACGCTCGCTCGATCAGCGCAGACGATTTCGCCAGCGATTGCCCAGTGCCGCTCGATCTCGTCGCACGCCTCGCCCGAGCCGAACCTGATGGACTCACCATCCTCTTGGATGGGATGCCAGAGGTGAAGAGGGCACAGCTCGCCGTCTGGCTCTACGGCCGCAGCCACACCCATGAAATTGGCGTGCGCGTGGCCGCGACGTGTGAGGGAGCGATCCTGCGTCGAGCCGCCGGGATCGTCGGCAACGTGCTCTACGACCTCTCGCGCCGCCCCTATTCTGCACCCAGCTATGGCACGCATGGCGGCGGTGGGCGGCGCCAGATCAGCCTTGGCGGACCACACAGTGCAGCTCACACGAACCTGTGACAGCTCACCCCTCTAACGCGTTGGACCGCGATGAACGCCCTCAAGGATCTGCTGACCCGCTTCGGCCGGACCATCACGGCCTATGCCGGCGATGAAGCGCTGATGCAGGCGGGGATCTCGGCTGCGGCCAACGTCATCGTGGCCGATGGCGAGGTGGCAGGTGACGAGTTCGAGACCGCACTGGTCGGTCTGCGTGCCAACCCGATCATCGAGAAGGGCTACGACCTCCTGATGCTGGAGGAGGCGCTGTACGAGGCGATAGCTCGGGCACGGACTCGCGCCGGCCGGGTGGAGAACCTACGCCGGGTCGCTGCGATCGCAGGCCGTCCGATGGAGCAGCGGCAGGACGCGTTCTTGGTGGCTGCTGATGTCGCCGATCATGAAGGTGTCAGCGAGATCGAGGACAAGGCACTGGCTGAGATTGCCGCGGCCCTCATCGTCAACAAGGCTGCGCTGATGCACACCGCGGTCGCTCGGACTACGCCAAGCCTGTCAGCATAGGTTCTCCGTCCGCGACAAGCGTCCCGATCCACGTTCATAGCGCTCGATCTTCCCGCACTCGACGGCCGGCGATACCAAGGCGCCAACCGAACGGATGTGGCAGTCGTAAATTCTCGATTAGCTATCCCGAGAGAGCAAGCGGAACGGCAAGCTTGGCCGTCTGTTCCGCCTACATGGAACACTACAGATCCACCCTCGCGACCACCGCGATTGCTGCCTTCGGGCTGCTGGTCGCCGCCCACGTTCTACATCCGGGCAACTACGAGAGGTCGGAACACAATGTCCGGGTCGTTGTCGTCGCCGATGAAACGGCGGCCGTGCCGACGATCTGGGCCGATCCTCCGCATCGACTGCACGGCAGTGAGCCTGCTGCGTTGATGGCGAATAGCGGCACACTGTTGGCACATCGCCCAACGATGCCCCTACCGCCGGGGGTGAGGACATTGCCCAGGCTGTCGAGCACCCTGGTACATCCAGCCGCCCAAAGCAGGACCGATGACGGCGATCCGATCGGTGACCTGATCCGCGATCTCGACCTCGATCAGGACAGCTGACAGCGCTACGAACGGCTTTCTCAACCGTACCTCAGGCGTAAGGCCCACCGAACAGATCGCCCATCGCCTTCCGCTGGAACAGCGTGCGCCAGCGCCGTCTCTGATGCTCCGGCCGGTCATGGATCATGTGGCAGCGCTGGCAGAACGCCGCGAGGTTGGCGTCCGCGTTGTTCGAGGTGTCGTGATCCCGATGCGCGGCGGCAAGGACAACCCTGGTCCGGCGAGCGCGACCGAGGATGTCGGTGCCCGACCTGATCCGGATCCTACGGCCCCATCCATCGCGCCAGCGGCCGGCCTCAGCGTCCCACCAGCGGCCATCGCCGAGGTGATACACCATCTGCCCGTGCGGTCGCCCGCAGCCCTCGCAGCGGCCCTGCGCCCGGCCAAAGCGGATCGCCATCGACAGCTCGCGCCAGTCGATTGGGTAGAAGAAGCGGTGCTCTGGCCGGATCGGCATGGTGGCGGCACTGTGCCACCGGGTATGAAGAAAGCGTAGCGGTAGAGCGTCAGCGCAGGTTCGCATACCTGGAGAACATCAGCACGCGCAACGGACAGCCCTAGCACTCGGAAGGCGTCGAGCTCCGGGGCTACTGCGCTTCGCTGATACCGTAGCTGCCTGCCGCCCGTGCCAGACGGACGATGCCTTCAAGGTCCAAAGCGGCCCCGTTGGAGTCCTCGCGCAATCGGAGCCGTGTGAGCTCGGCCTGCAGAGCATGCACCATCGTTTCGAGCGCCTGCCCCAGAAGGCGGATCTGCGGCCCTCGGGGCCCGAGATCCACACCTTCTGCGAACGCGCCCGCCAGCGCTTCTGTGAGGTCCCGAACCTCATCAAGAGAGATGGTGTCGTTCTGGCGCCCAACAATGCTCATTGGCGCCTCACGCGGCACGGACGGTGGCGAGGAAGCGCCCGACCTCGGCCGCGAGGTGCTCGGACTGGCGCGACAGCTCCGAGGCCGCCCCAAGCACCTGGCTCGCCGCGGCGCCGGTCTCCTCGGCGGCACTCGCGACGCCCGAAATATTGCTGGTCACCTCGCCTGTGCCCATCGCGGCTTGGCTGACATTGCGCACGATCTCCTGGGTGGCTGCGCCCTGCTGCTCGACGGCGGCGGCGATCGATGTAGCCACGCCGCTGATCTCGCGGATCCGCCCGGTGATCCCGTCGATTGATGTGACCGCCTGACCGGTGGAGGCCTGGATCCGGGAGATTTGGCCTGAGATCTCACTGGTAGCCTTTGCGGTCTGCTCTGCGAGCGCCTTTACCTCAGAGGCTACGACAGCGAAGCCCTTACCCGCCGCACCCGCTCGCGCCGCCTCAATCGTCGCGTTCAGCGCTAGCAGGTTGGTCTGGCCTGCGATGGTCGAAATCAAACCAGCCACATCGCCGATCCGCGAGACTGCGGCACTCAGTTCCTGCACCAAGGCGCCGGTTTGGTCGGCCTCGTGTACCGCACGCTGTGCCAACTCAGCCGAGCTGGCGACCTGCCGGCTAATTTCTTGGACCGACGATCCCAACTCTTCGGCGGCAGCCGCAACGGTGTTGACGTTGGAAGCCGCCTCCTCGGCGGCGGCTGCCACCGTGGTCGACTGGCTAGCCGTCTCAGTCGCAGTAGCCGTCATCGTCTGCGCGGTGGCCTGCAGCTCGGTGGCGGAGGACGACACCATCCCAATGATACTGCCGACCGCTTGCTCAAAGCCGTTGGCCATCTGGCGCATTCCCACCTTGCGCTGCTCCTCGGCAGCCAGACGCGCCTGGGCGGTCTCCGCCTCCAGCTGACGGGTGTGGATCAGGTTGTCCTTGAACACCTGTACGGCGGCTGCCATCGCGCCGATCTCGTCGCGGCGTGTCGTCTCCGACACCTCAACCGCCGCATTGCCTGATGCGAGATGCCCCATGACATCTTCGAGGCGCTTCAGCGGCTTGAGGCTTCGGCGCACGAGGAACCAGAACGCAGCACTACAGCCCGCAGCTAGCAACACGCCAATCAGAGCAGCCTCCGTCCGCATCCGACTGATGACGGCGAGGTAGTCCGCCTGCTTCACCCCGGTGTAGAGGACGCCGATCGTGCTTCCGTCAGCAGCCGTAATTGGGTCGTAGGCCGTGAAGTACGGAACCCCGAGGACCTCGGCCTTACCCCTGAAAGTACGGCCTTGCTTTAGCACAGCATCGTAGACAGGCCCGGCGACCAAGCGGGTTCCGATCGCGCGTGTCCCGTCCGGCTTGGTGACGTTGGTAGCTACGCGCGTGTCACCCAAAAAGATCGTCGCGGTTCCACCGATGATGGCCTGGACGCGATCGACGGCTGGGTCGTTCTGATTGATGCGGTGGGATCCGACCTGCAGCTGCCCGTCTACGAGGCTGAAGCGCTCGGAGCCGCCCTCGTCGACTAGGCTCTGGCGCAGTAGGCGCATGTTGCTCTCCAACACGGCGGACGCGTGCTGGGTCATGTCCGTCTCGACGTCGCGCAGGATGAGGCCAACTGTACAGATGGAGGCGAAGCTGAGCAGAGTGGTTCCGACGAGACTGAGGCGGACCGGCAGCGAAAAGCTGGGCCAGGTAGCACGGTAACGCATCCAACGGCTCTCATGGCGTGAGGCCGACCTCATCGTGACAGACCAGAGCGTCATCCCCGTACGATGAACGAGGACATTCCGGCTGTAACAAAGGATCGTGGGACGAATAAGAACGAGTGCTGGAAGCCGAACTCGCCCCAGACAATCTTAGAACGCAATTAGCTGCTGCCAGGTTAAATTCCTATTAAACCACCACTGAGTAGGTGTTCAATCGTACAAAGCATTTGATTTCAGTTTTATGCCAACCTGAAATTGCACAACTTATGTAAGGATGAGCCGAAGCTCGACTTTTCAGGCTCCGACCGCCTCAACCGCGCGTTTGAGGAGGGCATGAACCCTATCAAGCATGGGCACGCTGCAACCATGAGAAATAGGGACAGGCAACCAAAGGCACGGGAGCTGTCCAGCGCTGGCCCGGCCGTGGCACCGTGCGGTTTATTATGCGAGAAAAACACATATGTTGGATTAATTTGATGCTGAAACTCGGTTTGCCTCACAATAATAGGCGTTTTTAATCGGATCTTAGTGAGAAATTAATACGATAGTCGTTTGAACGAAATCTATCGGGAAAGATACACGATAGAGCGGCCCTATGAAGCGTGGATGCCAAGGTTGCCAAGATGCCGAACCCTTGCCGTTCACCTTCACGATGGCGTTCCATCCCATCGTAGATATCAGTCGCAGCTCGGTCTGGGGCTACGAAGCCCTGGTCAGGGGCACTGAGGGGCAGGGGGCCGGCCAAATCCTCGGGATGGTCGACGAGAGCAATCGCTACAAGTTCGATCAAGCTTGCCGTGTCAAAGCGATTGAGCTCGCCGGTACCCTGTTCCCGGACAAGGAAACCCGGCTCTCGATCAACTTCATGCCCAACGCCGTCTACGAACCGGCCGCCTGCATCCGCGCGACGCTCGACGCCGCCCGCCGCGTCGGCTTCGCGCATCGTCAGATCATGTTCGAGTTCACCGAGAACGAGCGCATGACGGACGTAGCCCACGTCCAACGGATCATCACGGAGTACCGCAAGCAGGGCTTCGTGACCGCCCTCGACGACTTCGGTGCGGGTTATGCTGGCCTGAACCTCCTGGCGAGCTTCCAGCCTGATTTCATCAAGCTCGACATGGAGCTGATCCGGGGGATCGCGACCTCGCCGGCACGACAGACCATCGTTGCAGGCGTGATCATGATGGCGCACCAGCTTGGGGTGGCGGTGATCGCCGAGGGTGTTGAGACGGAAGCCGAACTGACGGCTCTGCGGGCCGCCGGGATCCAGCTGTTTCAAGGCTACCTCTTTGCCAAACCCGCCTTGGCTACCCTGCCTGCCGTCAGCTTTCCTGCAGCCCTCGCCTCACCAACGGAGGCTGTCGGTTGCTCCGATGCGGCCTGACGATCGCAAATAGGACGATGCGGGTCTGATTTTTCGCTTTGTGCGATTGCGAGCGCTCATATCGGATGCTTCGACGGCGCCCCCCCCAACCCGCCGTCTTGACCCCATGGTAAGGCAGCCCGGCCAGACCTACGGTTCATTGAGCTGGCGGCACTCCTTGCGGGCGGCTTCCATCCGCTGGTCGAGGTAGGCCGCCAGATCCATCAATCCGACCCCCTTGGCTGATTTCTGGCTGGCGTCGATCCGCACAATCGGTAGGCTCAGCTTGCCTTCGCTGACCCGGCGCAGCAGGTGATCCTGCGACAGGCCGGGGAAGTAGTCTTCCATCACGCGATCGAGCGGGATGATGACCCGCGGGCCGTACTGCTCCCGCAAAATGGCGACCGTCGTTGGCTGCACAGGGTCGGGCGCTCGCATGCTACGGGCCTTCATGGTGTTCTCCGCGGGGTGAGGCTCTTAGCGCTTCCGCGTGATGTTCACGGCTGCAAGCCGCCCATCTGCTTCCGCCTCATGGAGGATCCGTTTCGCCCTCTCCGTAGGGCTGCCGCCCCGCTTCCGAGCCTCCTCTAGCTCGATGACAAGGCGGTCCATGATTGGGGCGTACTGCTCGCCATACTGCTCGACTAGATAAGCCGAGAAGAGCGTTGCCTCCTCGATCTCAGCGAGGGTCGGCTCACGATCTGAGGGTCGCCAGCGTGGCCGTGATACCGCGTCCTGATGCCTCGGCATGTTGGCCTCCTAATTGGACTGGAGCTCCTGATGTAGCTGCTCCTCAGCCCCGACGCCGCTCGTGCCGCCACAATGCAACGGCGACCCGTCGAGCCTCGTAGGATCGCCGAAGCGGCGTTCCGAGGTCGCCTTGACCTTCAGGGGCGTAGGCGTAGATCAGAACGCCATCCGGTCCGAAATTCCGGCGCATCTCGGCTCTCCAGAGACTGTCCGCTGCTGCCAGCGCGCTTTCCGTGATGGCGAGGCGGCTGAGGTCCGGCGAGATGGAGGGCTGGGCGCTCATGCCCCTCAACGCGCCGATCTTGCGGGAGGTTCGCGAGACCATCTCGACAACCTTAGGGGCGCATGCCTACCTGTGCAGTATGCGTTACGCCCTCGCCCTCTTGGCCTTCGGCTTTCCTGGGATCGCATTCGGACAAGGCCGCGCTTCAACCAATGACGACATCACGCGGGCGCTGGGGGGCAACAGTTGGTATCCGCCTTCAGTCCGCTCAAAGTCACCAGCCGATCCAGCGAATAAGGGTGGTCCAAGCCCGCAGGCGCAACCGTCCTCGAATATCAATCGCCCCGACCAAGGAGGCGCTATTCAACAGGCTAGATCCGCTGTTCGGGAATACGCCGCGTCTCATGGGGAAACGCCTGAGCAGTTCGGTCGCCGCATAAACACGCCTCCAGATAAGATTGAGGGCTTTGCTTATGCTGCCATCAAAACTGGCAGCGACCCGTACAGCGCAATAAAGTCCTTGGAAGAATTTTCAAAAGCGCTCGAAAACCCGCTGAAGCGTAAGCTCGTTCAGTGCCTTGGGGTGAAACTTACCGACGACCCACGACTGGAAGGACCGCCCCCTTCAGCTACAGAGTGCGCCGCCGTTAAAAGACAGCTTAACCTGCCGGAATGACCTCTGCCATGCGCTACGCCCTCGCTGCCGCCATGCTGATCAGTCTGGTCCAGCCAACTATCGCAGCGGGACGCATCCCCTACGGCTCAAGGGTCGGCATGGAGGTGACGGTCACGGCCGTTCAAGGGGTCGGCACCGCCAACGCCGTGATCCGCGTTCGCCATACACGCGAGAACGCCAAGGAGTTCTGCGTCGAGTATTCCGATGACAACTCGGATGAGTGTGTCCAGCGCACCCTCCGCGAGGTGCGGATCAACGACGAGCTACGAGGCAACTGCCAGACCGGCCGGTTCACGACGCTGGGAGGCGATACCCTCCGGTTCGCCGGACCGAACCGCCAAAAGGGTGGCGGCGGCCCGAAGTACATCATCATCGGCGCCAACGGACCGCTGGAAGGCAGCACGGCCTCGGGGTACTACACCGCCCTCTCCGAGTTCAACGCCCTCTGCCCAGGCGTCGCTGGCACCGATCCGTAGCGTCACGCGAACACGCTGGAGGCATAGCGCAGGTCGTCGGCCTTCGACCGCTCACCGTGCCGCTTCCAGAGTTCCGCCGTGTCCCGCACATCGCCGTGGGTGTTGATCGTGACGTGCGTGTCCCCGCCCTTGTAGCTCTGCTGCTTGACCGAGTTGTCGTTGCTGGTGGTCGAGCCGACCGGCGGGGCGTTGAGGAACTGGCTCGGGTCGAAGCCCTGGGTGGCCGCGCCGATCCCCTTGAACTTGTCCATGTCCAAGCGGTTCATGCCGTCGCCGAACTTCTGGGCCGCGCCCGCGAGGCTTGGCAGGCCACCGCCCGTAGATGGCTGGCCGGGGATGTTGGTCACGCGGCTCAGGTTGCCGTCCGCGCCTCGCTTGAAGATGTTGAGCCCGTCCGTGTAGGTGTCCTTGTCGATCCATCCAGGGGTTTTGGTCGCGGCACTTGGAGCATTGGCTGACGCGCCCCCCTGCCCAGAGATCTGTGGAAGCCAGTTGCGGGCGTTGGCGGCTCGGCCGCCTTCCTCGCCCACGCCGAACCGCTCGCTCAAGCGGACACCATGAATGGCATCCTCCAGCGTCGGGTTGTTCCTCAGGATGTCTCCGCCCTGCGCTGTCTTGCGGTTATCGAAGATGGCATCGCCCGGCTTGGCATTGTGCTCGGCGATCCAAGCCTTGGCCTGCCATGCTGCGCTGTTCGCGTCGCCGCCTTGCTTCTCGATCCACGATTTGATCTTCGGCCAGCGGGTGCTGTCCCACTGCCATAGCCCGGTGTGGCCTCCATTCACGCCGTTGGCCGCCTTCGGGTTGAAGCTGCTCTCGGTCTGCATCGATCCGACGATGGCCGCGATGGCGTTGTCGTTGTAGCCGCCCGCTCGCAACTCGCCGATGATGGCCTTCACGTTGTCGCCGCGCGCCAGCTTGCCGATGCGGGACGAACCCCCACCCAGTCCGACTGCGTTCAGCGCGGAACGCCCCAGTCGCTTCATCCGGGCTAACGCGCCCTCGCCCCCGGCCGGGGCTGGCGTGCCGCCGCCGACACCGGGCAGTTCATCTCCAGGGTTTAGCTGCCCGTCCGGACGGCCGCCCGTGCCGTTGACCGACTTCGACGGATCGCCCAGGCCGCCGAGCGCCGCACCCACCGCAGCCGTGCCGAGGATCGGGATACCAAGTGCCCCGAGAACAGGGGCGAGGAGCAGCAGGAGGGGCTTCAACTCCTTCAGGATGTCCGAGAACGCGCCCGTGATCTTCGCGACGAAGACGGTCGCCACGAACACCGCCAGCGCCTCCAGCGCCGCCTTGATTTTCTCCGTGTCGGCGACCCACTTGCCCGTCCCCTCCTCGACGTGGCCGAACATGCCCATCAGCCAGTCGAGGCCGCCCTTCACCTTCTCGCTGGTGAGGAGTTCGAGGAGCGCCCGTGATACCGCGAGCACAAGCTGTGCGACCTTCGACAGGATCTCGGCGATCTGGTCGCCGTGCTGCTCGATGAAGGTGGTGAAGCCCTTCAGGTTGTCGCCTACGTCCGCGAATATCTTCGACGCGGTCTTCTCGCCGATGATGCTTATGCTCTCGAACATGTCCCGCAGGGCATGCTCCAACCCCTTGGCGTCGTCCTTGGCCTTGTCGGGGTCGTAGCCGAGCCGGGCATACTTCGCCCTGGAGCGGGCCTCCTCGGCCGCGAGCTTCGCGGGTTCGGTGGCGCGCCACGTCTGCTCCGAGACGCCCATCTCCTGCATGTAGAGAAGCTGCTGCTCGTAGGACTTCTCGCCGACGTTCCGCCGGAACTCCTTGTACAGTTCAGCTGCGCCACGGATGTTGCCCTGCGCGTCGCGCGCCTCGACGCCCACGCTCTTCAGGAAGGCCGTGTAGCCCTGCGGGTTCGAGCGCAGCCGGGCCGCGAAGTTCTCCAAGTCGCTGAGGGCGCCACCGGCCGAGCCGCCAAGCTGCGACACCGCCTGGGAGAACACCTTGAGGTCCTGGACCGACGACTTCGTCCGGTCGGACGCGTAGGCCATTTCCTCCAGCTTCGCCGCGACATGGGTGGCGTAGCCCGCCATCGCCACGGTGAAGCCCTGTATGGCCACGGCGGTCGCGGCGGCCACGCTGACCAAGGAGCGCATCTGGGCAGCCGCCTGGGCAGTGCGCTCCCGGTGTTTCTTGGCGGCCTCCTGCTCCTGCTTCTCCCGCGCCTGCGCGTTGGCCAGCGCCTCCTTGGCGAGCTTCAGGTTCAGTTCGCGCGAGAGCTTGGCGACCTCCTCTTGGGTCTTCGCACCGGCCCAGCGGGCGTCCTCGATCGCCTTCTCGGCGTCACGGACGGCCTTTTCGTAGGCATCCACGCTGCGCTCAGCCTTGGCCCGCGAGGTGTCGTCGGCCGCGAACCCGATGCTGACGAGGAAGCCCTTGATGACATCATCCATGGTGGATCTCCCCCGTCACTGCTGAAAGTCCATCAAGGCTTTCGGCAGGAAAGTGTCGGTTGATTTGGCCGCGGCGCAGTACAGGGTGTCGAACCACTCGTTCCCGCGCATGCTGCCGGTCCGGTCCACGCCGTAGACTCGGTATCGGCCGTCCGTGGCGATGCTTGGGATCTTGGCGTTGTTTGGGTTGTCGTAGCCGAAGGTCGGATCAGGCGCGGCGCGATCGATCGAAGCCTCATCGATCTTCACGATCCGGTCCTTGTACATCGACGGGTTCAACAGCGTGCGGACGATGATGCCGTTGAAGGTCTGGGTGGCGCGGCCGACCATGCCGGTCTGCGAGTTGATGACGATGTCGCCGCCGGGCAGCGCCTCGGTCTTGTGGACGACGTTGAGCTTCATGGACTCGAAGCTCCAATCCGCCCCGATGTCCTTGGCCACCCGGCGCATGATGTCCCGCGCCAACCCGAACAACGGCACAGCCTGCGGGTAGGTGAAGCCGTCGTTCAACTTCGGGGACATGAACCCCTTGGTGATCCCGTAGGGCGCGAACGCCTTCAAGCACTCGTTGACGACATCCTGCCGGGTCGAGCCCTTCGCCAGCGTCTTGATCACCTGGGCTTTCACGTAGCCCTGGTCCCCGTCGCCGCAGAACAGGTCCATGTACGTGTCGGTGCCGTTGATCTTCCCGCGGTTGCCTTGCTTGATCGTGCCCTTGAAGATCGCCCCGTAGTGGTCGCGATACCCGGCCTCTAAGATCACCGACTGGTTCTGGATGCAGATCGCGTTCTTGGTCGTGTCCGCGAGGTTGAGGACGCGGATCTCGGCGGTTGCGGGCGTCTGGATGCGCTTCTGGCGCACCAAGAACTCCACCTGCATGTCGTTGAGGTCGTAGGTCTTGCCCCCGGCGATCAGGCGGCAGACGCGCAGGTAATTGTCGGCCATCGGTTACGGCCCCGGCTGCTTGGCTGCGGTCTCCGCGGCCTTGTGGGCACGACGGCGGTTCTCATCGCGAGCCGAGAGCGCATCGACCATCTGGGCCACGTCCGCGAGGCGCAGGGTCCCGTCGTGCAATTCCCGATAGGTGCACATCGGCGGCTCGGCCATCACAGGCCACATGAGCCAGTCGAGATCGTCGGGGAGCCTCACGGCGTCGTAGCTCGCCGAAGAAGACCCAGATCGGTCAAACTGGAGACCGCGTCTGAAAAAAAAACTGAGATCGCGTCCCGTAGCACGGCGTAGCAGATGCGCAGGACGTGGATCATCCGCAGGTTGGGCAGCGCCGGGGCCTGGATCTCTCGATCCCAGGTCGGCAGCCACGTCTCCCCGTCCAGCATCTCGGTCGCGCCCAGGCAGCGCGCGATCACGTAGTCCGAGTCCTCCTCCGAGAGATCGGAGAACGCCTGGAACAGCGGGGCGCTGCCCTCAATTACCCCCGCGATCCGCTCGGCGCCGTCCACCTCGCCGTCCTTCGCCGCGAGCGCGGTGACGAGGGCGCCCGTGTTCTTCACCACCGGGGCGACCCGGCGGACGCAGTGGAACTCCTCGGTCGCGCTCAGCGTACCGTGGCGGAATTCGTCGCCGTTGATGAAGAACCGGGTCGGGGGCTGGGGGGACAATTCGGGCTCCTATCCAAGCGAGGTCATGGCGGCCGTATCGACCGGAGCGTGGGTGTCGGCGGCGATCTGGGCCGCGAGGGCGGCGTTCATGGCGGTGCGCGCCGCGGGCTGGATGAAGGTCCCGAGGGCAGCCTGGATCGGGGATGCCGCCACGCCTGGGATCGGAGCCACGAGGCCCGAGACCGTCGCCACCGAGGAGGCGAGCATCTGGATTGACTGTCCCTGCGCGAGCGCATCCGCGCTGGCCGAGACCACGGCCGAGATGTTGGCGATCTGGCCCTGCACCCACGCGGTGGCGTCCGCGACCGCCATGCTGCCGCCGATCACATTCTGCACGACGCCCGGCAGGGCCTGGGAGATGCCCCCGAGAAGGTCGCCGGAGATCACCGGCCCGAGAACGCGGGTGGCGGCGAGCGCGGCCGGGGCGGCATCGCCGAGCATGCTGAGCAGGCTGTCGTGACCGGCGAGCGCCATGAGCCCGGCCTGCCCGTTCGTCAGGCCCACGAGACTGTCGCCAGCCGCCTGAAGTGCCGACAGGGCACTCGTCAGGCCGGACGCGCCCGTAATCGCCGAAATCAGCCCGCTTGCGCCCGATCCGAGCGCCGCCTGAAGCTGGGCAGCCGCCTGACCCGCAAGGCCCTGTAGCCCCTGTGTGAGGCCAGCCACGGGGTTCTGAAGCACGGAGGACAGGTTGCCGTCTGCCAGCACCTTCTTCATCAGCCCCGAGATGTCGCCGCCCTGAAGGAGTTTCGCGAGCGGCAGGTTCTCGAAGATCGCGGTGGCGACCTTCTTGTGCGGCGTGCCGTCGAGAAGTTGGAGAACGGTCGGGAGCGCGACGCCGCCAGCCATCAGCCGACCCCGCAGTTGTGCAGGAACTTGCGTGTCACCTGCTGGATGGTCGTCCCATCAACATGGTGCTGCGAGGACCCGACCTCGGTCTGCACGGCCATGCCGTTCACCTGATGCGCGGCCCCCTCCCGGATCGTGGTGATCCCGGTTGGCGACACGTCGTGGAGGCTCTTCTTGTCGTCGGTCCGGGTCTGGGCCGAAGTGGTCGAGACCCCTTGAAGCTTGCGAGGATCCGAGCGCGCACCGGGCCGAAAGCGACCGCTGCCCAGACCGTTGACCTCGCCGGTCTCCGGCTGCTGCACGTTCCCCTGCTGGCGCCAGACGCCGTGGCCGCGGGTGCTGAAGTCGATCCAGCCTTCGTCCCCGACCTCAGTGGGGAAGGTGTGGGTGTGCCCGCCGCCGCCGCTCCAGTTGATCGGGATATCGGCGAACTCCGGCAGTTCGACATGGACGATGGAGTTGTCGTCCTGGCGCTGCGGGATCTTCACCGCGGCCTTGACCGAGATGGTGTGGCCGTCCTCGGACTTCTTGGTCACGATGACCGGCAGACTCGTGAAAGTCTCGGCACGCATGGCCTCGACGACTGCGCGCACGACCTCCTCGGTACTCGGCTGGTTGCCCAGAGCCGCCTGGGCCGCATCGTGGCTACCGGGTTCCGCGTCCATCGGCTCAGTCCGGGATGAAGAATAGGTGCGAGGTCTCGCCGAGACCGTCGAAGGTCGGCACCTCTCCGGCGCCACGGTCCGTGGTGACCACGAGGCTGCCGGTGAAGCCGAGGTGCCGGTACTGCGCGAGGAGATCGACACCGGAGACGAGGGGTATGCCCGCGACCAGGACGACGCTGTTCTCGTCGCCGATATCCATGACCCAGCAGCCATCCTGAGCGGCGTTGTAGGTCAGGCGGAAGTTGTAGGTCGTGCCCCCGAGATCCTGTCGGAACCGCTGGAACTGCGACGGCACCGCGGGGAGTTCGATCCGCACCGTCACGGGCCACCTCCGAAAATGGAATACTGATCCGGCCCGGCCGCTTGGAGGCCGCCGATCGCCTCCGGCCCCGTCGTCACGCTGATCTCCGGCAGGATGATCGACATGGGCGGGCTGATGCCGCTGAGTTGCCTGTAGTCGATGGCGGAGGCGGTGGGCGGGTTGATGCCGCCAAGGCCAAAGCTGCCGTTCCCAACCGACCCACCATCGGCGCTAAAGGTGCCGGGGTTGAACGAGCCGGGGTTGTAGGCGCCCGCGAACGACTGCGCTCCAACGGCCTGGGGAGTGACAGTCCCACGGTCCGTGACCGCCCCGGTGCTCTCGGGGTTGGCCTGATTGGCGGGGTTCGAGGCGGACTTCGCCGTGGTCGCGCTGTCGGTCTGAGTGCGGCTGATGATGAGTTCGCGGAACGTGATCCGCGGCAGCATCGCAGTGTAAGTGTTCGCGCTGATTGGGTCGGTGATGCTCTCCATCAACATGTTCGGGTAGCGACGCCGAGACGTGAAGATGGAGAATGGCATCCGCGTCGCCTGAAGACGAAGGAGTCTCTCGTAAATACCCCGAATGTAACCGTTGTACTTGCCGCAATCCGACCACCCGGCAACCATCTCCAAGCGAACGGGCAGCTTGTACGAATGGTCGGTCATGGTCGCGCCGGTTTCGACCGGAGCGCCCGTAATTCCAAGCGCGTCCTGCCCGACCGCCTCGACCGTCACGTCTGGGACGAACATGCCGCCGATCTGGAAGGGGCCGCCCAGAAGCAAGATGCCATTGGCCATCGTCAGAGCCCCCCAGGCGCGCCGGGCGGGCGCTGCTGGGCCGCGGCCCCAGCCGCCGCCATCAGGGCGGGACCCGGCTTCAGGTTCAGAGAGGCGATGTATTCGGCGATGCTGTCCTTGAACTCAACGAACAGGTAGCGCGAGACGAGCGCCAGCACCTTGAACCCGTCGAGGTCGCGATAGGTCGGCAAATCTTGATTAGAATGCCAGATCGGTTGGCCGCCTCCGCCCTCGTTCTTGCGCCAGATCTTACCCCCGCACTTCCGGATGATCACATCGACCGACTCCTCGTCAGTCGCGGCGGCGGCCTCGAAGATGCTGGTGGCGAGGTCCAGCGCATCGGCCACAAGCTGGTCGCTGGCGACGACTTCGGGCGCCGCGCCGTCTTCGGTCGAGGCGAGGTTCGCGAACTTGGTCAGCCGCGCCAAGATGGCCTTGCGCCCGCCCTCAGGTTTCAGTGCGCTCAGGATGACGGGGGCGAGCCGCCGGGAGATATGGATCTGCTCCAGCGGGTTGAGCGGCTGGCAGCCGTACTTGTGGCCGCCCATCACGAACTCGTGGACCGTCTGATGATAGCGGAGGCCGTCTGGGCGATTGTCCGTGTGAACTCCGTACTGATCGACTTTCCCGCGAGCCATCAGCGCTCTCCCTTCCACTGGCGGATCTTTCCGCGGAAGGTCACCCACCCTTCATCGCCGGGGTGGATAGGCACCAGCGGCTTAATCCCAATCACCGCGAACCGCAGCACACATGCTTCGTCAGAAGCGTGCGTGACATCGTCAGGATGAATGGTGATGCGCCGAAGCTCGGCCTCTGCCGGGGCTCTGTCCTCAAGACCGGCGCGGCTTGTGTTGAAGGCGTCAAGCATCGCAGCACCCCGCGCTCGTAACAATCACTCAAGCGAAGGTACGTCAGGGATTTCCCGAGATCGACAGGATCAATCGCGGAGTTTCTCCGAAATTAGCCGGTTCAAAGTCGGAGAAATTCCAGGATCGTCCCTGTCGATCTCGGGAAAGTAAGCCAGCACACTGCATCCATCGAAGCCGAGGGCTCGCCGATGGACGCCGCCGCAGAACTTCTACCGCCTCGACTGGATGACTTTCGATTGCCGCCGGGGCTCGAACTGCCGCGCAACATCGTTCTGACCGAGAGCGAGGCCGCCGCCTTTGTGCGCGAGCCGGAAGATAGGTTCCGGAGGCGCCGTTTGAACGGGACCGGCCCGACTTTCATCCGGCGTGAGGATGAGACCTTCGGCGCCAAGTACCTCGTCTGGGATCTTCTGGCGTGGCTCGTCCAGAGCCGCCGAACCGAGATGCCGGAGCGCCCGCGTAGGGGCTCCCGCAGAAGCGCGGCCCAAGCCGCCGCGTGATCCGCCGCTGGCGGGTCCGCCCGCTGGCTTCCGCAGCAGCCCAGACGAAAAAACGGCCCCGCACGAGGGTCGCTCGCCGGGGCCGGTCGAAAGTTGAAATCTTGCCCCCCGTACATAGCGCACGCGCCACTCAGCGGCAATTCAAAACCGTACTCCGCCACTACGATGACATGCCGCCGCCCGAGATCTTGCGGGCTCGACAGATCATCTCGCGAGTGGCGGTGAGCCGTGAAGTCGCGGCCGAGTTGGCGGCCTTGGCCTACGGGTCGATGCCGGAGTCGTGGAGGACTGCCCGATGACGGCGCTCCGATCCTACGGCACGATGCCCACGGCCTACGGCATCACCGTGCCGGTCTTCTACCCGGACAGCCTTGAGGCGGGAGAACCGGACCACGTCCTGTTCACTCCGGAGGGCGCCGCGTTCTGCGCGGGGATCTACGAGCCCGCAGCCCGCGAGAGGTACATCGCCGCGGCCAAGGCCACCGGGGTTATGCCTCCGTTCGAGGAATACGGCGGGCATAAGTGCCCCCGCGTACCGCTCCCGCGTCCGGACGTGCCGGTCTACCCGAAGATGCCGGGGAAGGATCTCACCCCGGTCGAGGAGTGGATCACTGGCATCCTTGATCACCACCGTTGGTGTGACCGAGCGGAGTTCCTGCTTGGGATCATCGGCGAGAACCTCCGGCAGGTAGCCGTCGGCGAAGGCGTGCTGGGCGAGTTCTACCCGCTCAGCCTCTCCATGCTCCTCACGGCGACCCTGGAGCACCTGGGCGAGACCGAGATCGACTGCTTGGAGGCCGCCGCTCTCTACGCGCTGTCGATGCATGGAGAGTGGATCGAGGCCGGGACGGAGTGGCTGGAGCCGTTCCGCGAGACGTGGTTCCGGGACTGGGCTGCGGCCCGGCCGGATTACGTGGCTCTGGCGCGCGGTCTGCGCGTGCCGATGGACCTGCCGATCTGGCTGGTCGAGATCGAAGGGGGTGTCGCATGACGGCGCTCTCCGACACCCTGGCCGTGAAGGTCAGCAAGATCATCGGCCAATTTGGCAGCGACAACCCGCACGTCGTGACGACGGCTGCGGCCATGCTCCAGCGCACCCTGTCTTCAAACGGGTGCGATTTGAACGACCTCGCGGAGCACATCGTCCAGAAGCCGCAGGAGGTGGTGCGGTACATCCACAAGCCGCAGGAGCCGCCCGGACCGGGTCCGCGCAGCTATGGCGACTGGCGCCAGACCTACCGGGATCTCGACCCCCGGCGGCGGCACAAAGCCCAGGTCACCAAGGTCCGTGCGGCGCCGCACGGTTTCCTGTCGCCGTGGGAGACGGAATTCGTCGGCTCGCTCGCCCGACAACTCGATCAGGGCCGCAACCTCTCCTGTCGCCAGGAGACGATCTTGCGGGACATCCACACCCGGTTCGAGGAGCGCTTCGGATGACGCTGAGCCTCCCCGACATTGCGCGGGCGCTCGGCGGGCAAGTGCGCGGTGACCGCGTGCTTGCTCCTGGACCGGGACATTCGCGCCTAGACCGAAGCCTGAGCGTTCGCCTCGCCGACGCCACGGACGGGTTCGTGGTCAAGAGCTTCGCGGACGACGACTGGATGACCTGCCGCGATTATGTGGCGGCTCAGCTTGGGCTGCCGAACGATCACTGGCGCCGCCCCCGTGATCTCGACCCTGATGAGGTGCAGCGTCGGGCAGAGGCTCGCCGCCGTGCTGAGGCTCGGGAGCGTGCCGCCATAGCTCGCCGCCAGGACCGGGCCCGAGCGATCTGCCGCGACGGTCAGAACCCGCTCGGGACGCCGGTCGAACTGCATCTCAACCGGCGGCGCCTGACACTGCCGCCCGAGGTTGCGGGGACAGCCCTGTTCTACCATCCGGCTTGTCCGTGGGAGCAGAACACCGCTCCCGCGCAGGTCGCGCCGCTCACCTGCATCACCACCGCCCGCATCATAGGGGTCCATAGGACCGCGCTGACGCCGGACGGGGTGAAGCTCGGGCGCAAGATGCTCGGCACCGCCGAGGGTGCTGCGGTGATGCTCGACCCCGTGTCCGCCGTCACCGACACCTTGCACGTCGCCGAGGGGATCGAGACCGCGCTCGCTGCCCGCGAGCACTACGGGCTTACCCCAATCTGGGCTCTCGGCACGTCCGGGGCCATCGGGCGCCTGCCTGTACTGCCGAACGTGAAGCGCCTCGTCGTGATCGGCGAGAACGATGCCGGTGCCAGCCGCAAGGCGGTCGAGGCGGTCGGCGCACGTTGGCATGCCGCTGGGCGCGCCGTCGAAATCGTGTGGCCCCCCGCGGGGGTCAAAGACCTGAACGATGCCGTGATGGGAGGCGCTTCGGCATGAGCCTGAGCGAGCACGATCAGCACGCCGACGATATTCGGCGGGAGACCTACAGGCCCCAGGGCGAGCGCCCCGGCGACCCGACCGTGGCCGCCGCAGCAGCCGCGTTGACCGGGGAGATCCTGTCGGAGGACCGGGTCGCGGTCGAGTTCATTCGGCGTCATGGTCCCGGAGTCCGCTACGACCACTCCATCGGCTCGTGGTTCATCTTCGACGGCCAGCGGTGGCAGCAGGACAAGACCCGTCGCGCCTTCGCGTGGGCACGCGACCTCGCCCGCGAGATGTCGATTGATGAGAGCGCGGGCACCAAGCGCGGAGCGGGGCGGGCCGCTTTCGCGAAGGGCGTCGAGGAGCACGCGAGCCGGGATCAGGGCGTCGCCGTCGTGACCGACGATTGGGACCGAGATCTCTACGTGCTCGGCACGCCGGGCGGCACGGTGGACCTTCGAACCGGCGAGACGCGTCCCCCGAACCCGAAGGACCACATCACCAAGACCACCGCCGTGACGCCCGCGGCCTTTGCCGACTGCCCCCGCTGGACCCTGTTCCTGGACGAAGCGACCGGCGGCGACGAGGAACTGATGCGGTTCCTCCAGCAGTGGGCGGGGTACAACCTGACCGGCTCGACGCAGGAGCAATCCTTGGCGTTCTTCTACGGGCCGGGCGGCAACGGGAAATCGGTGTTCGCCAACATCCTCGGCGGCGTCATGGGCGATTACGCCAAGGTCGCCGGGTTGGAGACGTTCACTGCGTCCCCGCACGAGCGTCACCCTGAGGAACTTGCTGCGCTCGCCGGGGCCCGGATGGTGTCGGCCTCCGAGACCGAGGCTGGCAAGCGGTGGGCCGAGGCCCGCGTGAAATCCCTGACGGGCGGCGAGACGATCCGTGCCCGGTTCATGCGCCAGAACAGCTTCGAGTTCAGGCCGCAGTTCAAGCTCACGGTGCTCGGCAACTACGCCCCGGCGATCACCAACCTCGATGACGCCATCCGGCGCCGGTTCCTGATCATCCCGTTCACCCGCAAGCCCACGCATCCCGACCCGACGCTGGAGGAGCAACTCAGGGCGGAATGGCCCGGCATCCTGCGCTGGATGATCGATGGCTGCCTGGATTGGCAGAGGGAGGGCCTGTGCAAGCCCGCCTCGGTCCTGGCCGCGACGCAGGACTACTTCGCCGACCAGGATGTCTTCGGCCAGTTCCTCGATGAGCGGTGCGACGTGGACCGCGAGAACGTCAACAAGTTCGAGGGCAAGGTCGTGCTGTTCAACGCCTGGGCAGATTACGCCAAGGCTGCAGGCGAGCCCGCCGGTACGGGCAAGACCTTCAAGGAGTCGATGCGCCGCCGCGGCTTCCCTGAGCCGGTCCAGATCAAAGCCATCAGGACCAAGGGCTACCGCGGCATCCGCCTGAACTCCGACGCCGAATTCAGCCGCGATGGAGGTGGCCGATGAGGTTTCAGGTTTCCAGAATTTCGGAAACTTCCCCATCCTGCCTATACGCATACGCGCGCGCGTTCACGGGCAAACGGGCGGTTTCTAAAACTTGGAAACCGGCGAGCCGGGCTGCGCGGGGCGCTCGATGATCCCCGTTGCTGATCGTTGGGGACCGTTCGCGGACGGGATCGATCCCACAGAACAGGTTGCCCGCCTTCGTGGTCTGCGCGCTACCACCCGCCTTCTCGCGGGGCCGCGCGCCGCTGACCTGTGCCGCCTTCTCGCCCGCGCCGAGACAGACGTGACCGCGTTGGAGCCTGCCTGCCGGGCGCTCAACGCCCTCCCTCCCAACGACCGCCGTCAGATCTGGGCCGCCTACGCCGCCCTCGCCCGCACAGCCTGAAAGGAGTTGCCATGCCGAGCACCGAGACCGTTCGCCTTCCTCACCCCGGCCGCACGTCTGCTCAGCGTCGTGCCCTCGACGCCATCGGTTGTGGTCAGCCCCCGCGATGCTCTCCGAAGACGCTCAAGGCCCTCCTGGATGCCGGGCTGATCGAGGAGACGGGCGGCGAGATCCGGCGCGATGCCCTTGGGGCTTACCGGGTGCCGACCTACGAGATGCCTATCCCGGTTCACATGCAGTGGTGCTCGGCCGTCGCGGCAACCGACGAGGAGATGGCCGGGCTGGAGGGGTTGGTATGACGCCCCGCGAGCGCGCCGCCTTCAACGCTGGGATCGAGACCGCCCGGCAGATGGCGCTGATCACTGCCATGACGATCGAGACCCGCGACGGTTCAAGGATCGTGCGCGATCAGGCTGCGGTTGCTGCCCTCCAGGGCCTCGCGGACGGGCTCAAGGTCGCCTTCCTTGACCCGCCGACTGAACCTGAACCGATGCGCTCTGTCTTCGCGGCGATCCACGCCGAAGACGGCGATAGCGGCACCGTCGAGTGCCCAACGTGCAAGGGGTGCCTTGCCTGGGTTCGGGACAGCAGCAACGGCCACCTGCACGGCCAGTGCGAGACCGAAGGATGTCTCCGGTGGATGCAGTAGGCCAATCCTATTGTTAGGTGCTATCTATCGTCAGACTAATTTGGATAGAGACTATGCAAAGCCTCCATTCCCGCCTCGCAAAGCTTGAGGGCGCAGCGTTCAGTCCCATGCATCGCCGCCGGGTGCTCTGGGCCATTCAGGGGCCGCACAACATGCCGGAAGGTGCTGCCATCGCGTTCCTGCGGGAGTGCGGTCACGAGGTACGGGACGAAGACCTCAACATCATCCGGATCGTCGTCGGTGCCGAGGACGGGCGGCCCGTCGATCTGCCGCTGAAGTACATCTCGCGCGAGCGCTACCAATGATCAGCGGTCCTGTATTTTTCCTGTTGTTTACAGGGGGCGGCCACCTCACGGGGGGCTGCTGATGGCGAACGAGACCACCCAGTTCGAGCCCGGCCGCAGCGGCAATCCTGGCGGCCGTCCGAAGGGTGCCCGCAACCGCTCGACCACGGCGCTGGAAGCGATCTTCGACGGCGAGAGCGAGGCTCTGACCCGCAAGGTGATCGAGTTGGCGCTGGACGGCGACACCGTCGCGCTGCGGATGTGCCTCGATAGGTTGATGCCCGTCCGGAAGGACAGGCCGATCACCTTCGTGTTGCCGGAGATCGAAACCGCGGCCGACCTGACCAAGGCGACCAAGGCGCTCCTTCAGGGCGTGGCGGACGGTGAGATCACCCCGAGCGAGGCCGCTGAACTGTCGAAGCTCGTGGATGCCCACACGAAGGCGATCGAGGCCGTGGATCTTGCGACCCGGCTGAGTGCGCTGGAGCAGGCCGCAGGAGGCAAGCGATGACTCCAAGGCTCATGGACAGGGTGAACCGGCTGGAGGCCGCCACGGCCCTGCCCTCGCAAGGCAAGCATCTCGCCTTCCGGGTCGAGGCGCCGCGGGGAATGCCGGTCGGCGAGATCGTCACGTTCCTCCGCGAACGCGGCCACGCGATCCACGATGACGACAGCGTCCTCGTCATGAACCTCGCCGCCCACGACCACAATGGCCGCGCGCCGCTCCGGGACCTGAGCCCGGATCTGGTGACGGAGGATGACCGAGCCCGTGCTGGGAAAGCCGACTGGCCGATCAGCGCCGGATCGTCCTTCACCTTCAACTTGGACAGCCCCGGAGGAGCGCGATGATCTCGGACCTGATGAAGCGTCTGGCGCGCCTCGAAGCAGGGCAGGCAGCGGAAGCCGCCGTACCCATGCCGCCTGAGATGGTGGAGGCGAACCTGTACGCCGTTGCCATCGCCCTCGGCGGATATCCTCGGCCGTCCGAGGCCGCACCCTCTTACCGGCAGGACAGCATCAGCGACGGGTTCGCCCGCGGCCTCGGCTACATTGACCGCGACGACATGGAGACCTGCTCCCTCGCTGATCCTGACGACTGGCGGACCCGGATCGAGGCAGCCCAGGCGGCGCTAGTCGAAAAGTACGTCCAGAACCCATCGGCTCAGGGGATCGGCAGAGGTCCCATGTTCCAGATGATGGTCGGCGCCCTGGACGAGATCTCGCACGCCAAGGCGGCGCGACTGCCCGGCACGCCGCATCACTGGCCGAGCGACCACCCGAAGTTCGACCACGCCGAGGCGAGCATCCGCCGCGCCCTCACCTTCTTCGGGATGGCGGAAGGGGCCTTGGCATGACCTCCAACCTGCTGATCCGTCTTGCCCGGCTGGAGGCAACCCGCGCCGCCTCACCCATCAGGCTCACGCCCGAGGAGCGCGAGGAAGCTGCCCGCAGGTACGAGGCGACGCTGCACGATGACGATCCGTGTTCACCGGAGGCCGAGGCATACTTCGCGACCGCGACCGTCCATCAACTCGCGTCCGACTACGACGCGATGCTGAAGGGGGCTCAGGCGCCGTGGGAGTGACCGTCATGAACGTTACCAGCCTGCGCCAGCGGTTGGAGAAGCTGGAGGCCCTGGGCGCGTCGAGCACAGCGCCACAGCCCCTGCACCCGATCTCCAAGCTGCTTGATATCCTGGTGGCCTACCACCTCGGGGGCCTTACCGAGAGCGACAGCATCGCGACCGGGATGGCTCGTGGCCTGGGCTACGATAGCCCTCAGATCTTCCGGACGGCGCTTCTCGCGGGATCAGAAAGCCCGGCTGGCGAAGACCTGAACGCCCGGCGGCGTGACGCCAGGGTACGTCTGTTCGCCCTCAAGGGGGCGGTTCCGGATTGCGACGGGCCGACGTTCGGTGGTGTGGTTGAGGCGCTGTTCTACGAGATGCCCGAAACGGTCCAACACCACTCGTTCTTATCCCCGGACGACCGGCTTCCCGAAGCAGTCTATGATTTTTTGCTCTGAGAGTTGAAGATTGCTGTCACGAGCGAGCGGTCCCGCGGTTCTCAGATGATCCACGCTCCGGCCGGAGGCTTCCAGAGCCCCAAGTACAGGAGCGAATTGGCCCCCCCAGAAGGCCCGTTCGGACTCCACAAGTTCACCAACCAGATCGGCGGATAGCCATCCATGATTAGGCTGATGGTGACGAAGCACCCGGCCGAGTTGGCGAATTTGAGCACTGCATCGAGCGCCGGATAGTCTTCGACCATGAGGCGGGCTTCCAGGCTCACAGGAAGCCGGTCCCCGAATGCCCTTTGAACGCGTTCGCCCGCCGGATGTACGTCATGACCGTCGCCGCATCCCGATGGCCTGACTGGTCCATGATCCGGGCCAGATCCGCACCACGCTCGGCCGCCGAGGTGATGTAGCCCGCTCGCAGGCTGTGGGCGCCGAAAGTCGAGGCATCGTATCCAGCGGCCGAGGCGTACCGCTTCACGAGATCGGCCACGGTCTGGGTGGTCAGCCGGTTCGGCTCGCCCTGCTTGTCGAAGTGAAGCACCCGGCCGGATCGTGAAATCGGCCGGAAGACCGGGCCTTCCATGATCTCGGCCGCGTCGAGCCATTCCCGCACCAGCGCCACCGGCCGGATGTACCGCCCATGCGGGATGGCCTTCTCCAGTCCCTTGCCCTCCTGATCGGTCTTCGAGCGTCGCACTCGAACCCGCAGGCCCTCAGGGTCTTCGATCAGATCAGCCACGTTGAGCGCCACGAGTTCGGAACGGCGCATCGCACCGCTGAAACCGAGGGCGAGAAGGGCGCGATCCCGTTTGCCGGTAATGGTATCTGGCGTCCGCATCAGCATGGCCGCAAGGATCTCTGCCGTTGCCGCGACCTTCTGAGCGGGAGCTACGCCGACCTTGCGCCGGGCCCCGGCTATTGCGGCACGGACGCCCTCGGCGTCGGTCGGGTCGGGCTGGCCAACGAGCCGGTGCACGTACCGGATGGCCGCGAGACGGCGACCGAGTGTCGAGGCTGCACGGCCATCCTCGGCCTCCGCGACCACGAACGCCGCCACAGCCTCAGGCGTCGCCGGGAGTGGCCTGAAGCCATATTGAGCGCACCACGCCTCGAACACCTTCGCGTCCGAGGTGTAAGCCCTCACGGTGGCGTCCGCCTTCGAGGCGCGCTGATAGGCGCGGACGATCGCTGCGGCTTCCGTTGGTAGACCGGCAGAAATCTCAGCCAGTTCGGCCACGAGGATTTCGGGCTCGTTCATCGCCTGCCCTTCAGCGCGGCGAACTGCTGCGCAACATCGGCACGTAGCTCCTCGCTGACACGCTCAGCCTCGGCGATGTCGCCAGCCTTCCGCGCTTTCGCGATCTCGACGTGCTTCCACCACGCGCCGCCGGGTCGGACTAAGTCCCACCGAGAGCGATAGGCATAGGGGTCGTCGGGGATGGGCGCCTCTATCAGCCGCACAACCACCTCCAGCGGCAAGTTATTGAAGCAGAAGTCGGCTCGCGACCGCCCGAGCGCATAGGATCGCACGTTGAGGGTGTTGCAGTAGATGACCTCGCCGCCCGGCCGTTCGCTGATGAGCTTCGCCCACCAGAGGCGAGACGCTACCCGGTCTGCCGCCCTGATGATCGCAACACGGTGGCGCTTCTCGACCCGGTTCAGGCCGGGGTAGGCGACGGGACCGAGTTCGGCGACAGAGAACGCAGCGTCGGGTGAAGCCACGAATGCAGCCTCAATCGCCCGCTCTACCTTGCCCGGCCCTCGGCTCACGGCTCCATCCATCTAAGTGTTTCCATCCTGCACGCTTGTCGCAATGGAAACGTTTAACTCCCTGGCTCGGCGTCGGCCTCGGGGCGGCCCATGTGCGTAGCGAGGTCTTCGCGCCAGCCTTCGGGCAGATCGACGCCGCGCATTCCCATCCGCACCTCGACGGCCGAGAGGACCCGCTGCCAATGCTCCGGCGAGATCTGCTGCGCCTCGGCGCCAAGCCCAAGGTTCCGGGCTGCGGCGGAGGCGGCGTGGCGAAGCGGGGCGAACGCTTCGGCGACCGAAGATAGCTCTGGCTTCACTTCTTCACAGCCCTTCCGGTCTGATCCGCGCGACGCTTTCGAGAAGCAGTGTTATCGCAAGTTACACCAAAGACAGCTGTGCTGCAACGCTAAAGCATTATAACGGTATAATGCTACAGCATCGAAGCGGCGTTGGGTCATTATCGCGAGACAGGCAGCTGAAGGTTCTGCATCTGGACGGCCGGGTGTATGGCCGTCGCCTCCCTCCCCGGTTGAGGCGGATGCATGGAATACAGAGAGCAGGTCGCGCACCACGAGGCGGCCCACGTGGTCATCTCTCACATCTTCGGAGGTGGCCCGACTGGGCATGGGATTGATCTTGATGCCCCTACCTCGGTGGCCGGGGCTTTCGGGAACGCCGGCGTCGCGACGCTGATCCACGATCCAGACCTGCCCGAGGATGAGCAGCGTAAGAACCTTGGTCGAAACGTCGCTATCATCCTCGCCGGTGCTGTCGCCGATACGCGAACTAAGGGCTGCGCCGTCGACGAGGCGCTTCAGGCTCAGCCAAGCGACGTGCGGATTGCGCAGGATACGATTGCGCTCTCACCTCTGATCTCGACGGCCGACAGAGATCCGGCCGAAGTGCAGGAAGAGCGCAAAATCGTGTTCCAGGTTGGGCTCCAGCTAGCGGAGCAGCGTCTCGCGCGGCCTGATATTTGGGCTCAGGTAGTGACAATCGCGACGGCCTGCCTCGCCAACGGCGGTAAGCTCTCGAAGCAGCAGATTGAGAAGCTTCTCTAGCCGAAGCTTAGCTGCAACACTCTAGCGCTGTAATGCTATAGCACCAAAGCGGGACAGCACGATGACGCCACAGCACCATCTCGCTATCGCGCTATGCGTCGCCCTTAATCTTGAGAGAGGCCGCCGACGGATGCCCGTGCTTCTGCAAGGCGGCGTCGATCCCTTCCATGATGACGTCATGCACCTTCACGTCGCGGGTGAAGGCGATCTCACGCAGACGCCGATGCACCTCGCGCGGCAGGTACACCGAGGTATGCACCACCTCGGGGCGGGCCCGGCGGCCACTGGCTTTCGGAGCTGCCGCTGATGTCGGGGCAGGGGCGGTTGGAGCCTGAGCCTCTGAAGCCTGAGCCGCCGCCTCGGGTTCGGCCGGCGCGGCATTCTTGGCCTTGGCCTCGGCCTGCTCGTCTGACAACTTCAGACCGCCGATGACTGAGGGTCGCTTGGTCACGCCTTGGCCGCCTTCATCTTGCGATCCGCCCATGCCCACAGGCCGCGCAGCTCGTCGGCTGCCTTGCCCTCGGGCGCATACTCGGTGACACCCTTCCCGGCCGCTAGCGCGTCCTGATGATCGGCGCGCGTGGTCAAGGATGGTTCGGCCAGGACGCCGAACATCCCGAGACCGCTGGCCGCCTCAACGGTTCGGGCTGAACGCCCGGCGGGACACTGGTTCAGCACGAAGGCGAACCGGTCCCGCATGCCGAGCCGCATCAGGGTCTCGATTGTCGGCATAGTCGCCTGAAGATCGAGGCGCGACGGCCGGGCGGGGATCAGCGCCAAGTCGGCCACCTGCATGGCGAGATTGCCCCCGGTCGAGGCTACGCCCGCTGTGTCGAGAACCGCGAGGGTGTATCCTTCTTGGCCAAGGGCCTTCAAGATCTTCGGGAGGTCCGACAGGCGATCCGGCCCGAGCCGGTCCACGGCCGGCGCGTCCGCCGTCCTGCTGTCGCCCCAAGCGGCGAGGGATCCCTGCGGATCGAGGTCGAGCGCGATGACGCGCTCCCCGGCCTCTGCGGCGGCGACGGCGAGACTGGCCGCGACCGTCGTCTTGCCGGCGCCCCCTTTCTGCGTGACGAGCGTGATCGTGCGCATGTGACCCCGTGGTGCTGTCGTGCTGTAACAGGGAAGCGTGACAGTGGGAAAGTGCTATGGCTTGACCATGCTAGAGCGTCAAAGCGTCGTGACGCTGTAGCGCTACAGTATGATAGCGCTTTAATGTCGTGATGCCGTAGCGCTCCAGCACTGCTTGTCCTATCTCGGCTTTACGAGCTGCAGACGCGGTCAGGGTGTGAACAGGGCCGGGCGAGCCGTGATGATACGGCCGTCCGGCCGTCTACGCTCTAGCTAAGTCGCTCATGAATTGGAAAACCCTGGGTGGGTGCGCGCCAAGCTGGCAACTGCCGCCATGCTGCTGCTGTTCTCGTTCTTCGTCGTCGTGGCGCGTGGCATCGCGCATCTGTTGTGATCAAGGCTCAACGCGAACGAGCCTCATGGACGGGGCAGGGGACCCGCGGTAGCTCTCCGGCATGGCCAGCAACCCCACAGTCTTTGACCTGCGTAAGGTCTCCGAGGTGACGGACGAGGAGATCACCGCCGCGGTGAATGCCGTGCTCGCCGATCTCGCGTCTGAGGCCTATCCGCTGGCGAAAGGGTGGGTGCTCGACCTCGTCGCAACGGTCGCAGGCCATAAGGCCTCCCAGGACGCGCTTCTGACGGGCCGGGACGCCTACAAGCGCAACATGGTCCGCACCGCGATCCTGCTGGCGCATCCGGTGAAGGCATGAGTGAGCCGGCCGAGCGAACTACGGTCCAGCATATGATGCGTCGGCTCGACGGGTTCGCCCGCGGGCTCGGTTTGGACGAGGCGACCACGCGGCAGATCGTCGAGAAGGTCGCTGCGGACATGGTGGAGCGTTCGGACGAGGAGCGCATGATGGAGGCGCGGAAGCGAATGCTTCTCGCGTCTGCATAGCCGCATGTTCGAGGATGCGGATCCGATCGCGGAGGCGGTGACCGTGCTCAAGTCCCGCGGACACACCGTCGAGCCCGACGACGATTTCGAGAACTGGCGCGTGGACGGCGGCGACTGGCTCACCGCTGGGGACGTGCTGGCCTGGGCCATCGTGCTCGGCCTGAACGGCGGCGTCGGCCGCCTGCAGTAGCGCCATGCCTCAGACCCTCACCGGCTGGATCCTGTTCGCGGCCGTCATGGCTTCCGCGATGGCGACGGCGGCCACGACCACCAAGCTCGGCATGGCGCGGCGCGGCAGGGCGGCTTTGGACCGCAGGGACATCCACGCCGCCTATGCCTTCGGGCTGCTGCTGGCGCTCTCGACCGTGTTGTTCCTCCTCGTCGAGGGGCGGTAATTCGCCGGCATGCCCACCGAGATCCGTGCCCCTCTTCGCCGTCTTCAACTCGAAGCCCTCCGAGCATGCGCCCTGTACCCGCAGGGCATGCGGCACGGGGCGCACCCGAGCGTCATGCCGGTGTTGCGGGATCTTGGGCTGGTCGAGGAGCGGCCGGTGCGTGGGGCAGCCGGGCGGAAGCTGTGGTTTCTGACGCAGGGTGGGCGCGAGCTGCTGACCGAGACCGGGATGGGCGAGCCGCGGGAGTCCTAACCGGCCTTCGCCTTGAACTCCCAGATCGGCGGACCCCATTCCTGCCCCTGCTTATCCCGGCGTGCCGCGGTCCGCTCGAACACGATGCGGTCAGCCTCGACGCCCTGAACCCGGTCACCGGCGACCATCAGCGCACCGCAATAGTCGATCCGGAGCGTGCCGTGCTCCGGGTGGACGCCGAACAACTCTCGATCCGTCCAGCCGTGCCGGTGAGCCTCGGCGCCGAACCGGTCGCAGAAGTCGAGCGCCGCTTCCCGCATCTTCGCCCACTGCGCCGGCGTGAGGTAGCGGCAGGGCGAGGCGTGCGGAGAGATGTTCTCGATCGCCCCATGCCACATTGCGACGGGGTTCGGGATCAAGGTGGGGGCGAGACCAGATGACATCCGGCCGAGCTACGCCAAGCGTTGCTGGCAGACCATGCGGCCAGAAGCGGGATTGCTCAGCGTCTGAGGCCCACCGACCCGTTCCAAGTGAGGGGGGAAAATTGGACCGGGCCGGTGGGTGTCCCTCGGGAGGACGCACCATGGTGCACCGCAGTGCTAACCTTTCAAAGCCTAAAACGAACAAGGCCCGCCCTGGTTTTCCAATGGCGGGCTTGATGCGACTGCGCTGGCGAGGCCGCACCGGGACCGACCGTGTAACGGCCCCAGCGCTGCTCTTCCAGCGCTCAGCCCGCAGGCCGGTCGCTGCGGCCATCCTGCGCCTGCATGGTTAACAACCCGTCACCGGGACCTGCTCTGTTCGCGGATGCCGGTGACACACGGCTGGAACATGCCCATGTTCACGGTCACCGCCTCGCCACGTTCGGCGTCCGTTCTAGTTCTCTGGCCAAGCTCGGAGGATAGGCGATGGCGCGACGCGGGGTGTTCGTTCGATGTGAAGAAATTGCCTTCCTTGAGGATGCCGCTCGATGGCGGAAGCAATGCATTTTGGTGCTCACCCGAGCCACGCCACAGGGGCCACTCTACAAGGCCACGGAAGGGATCCTAGACGCGATTGATGGGCTGGCCGAGGTCGTGACCGGAGACCGCCAGCGTCTCCACCAGCAGAGCCCACGAACGCCAGGGCCAGAGCTACCGCCCGTGAAGTGGCGGACTGTAGAGTAGATCGGCCCGATCGCTGACCTCAGGCTGCCAGCTTCTCGACGTTCCCCTGAAACCGCCGCCAACGACGCGCGCGCTCGGCCGGGGCCACCTTGCGCTCGCGCAGGTGGTAGACCCACTCAATGCGGAAGGTCAGGTCGCCCGCGTTCAATGCGATATCGACACTCAGCCCCGGCGGATCGGTCGGCCTGAAAGGATCAACCCGGATATCCCAACCGTAGGCCGTCCGGAGTTCGCGCACGATCGCCTGCTGCGGGCTGTGCAGCCGCACGATGAACGGCGAGATCGCCTCCGGGGTGGCGGCGAGATTGTAGGCTTTCGTCAGGGTCTCGTAGATCGCGGTCGGGCCGACGAAATCGAACTGCCCGGTGACAAGGACCAGTACGAACTCGTTGAGCGTGCGGTCATAGGCCCAGAGCAGCCCCTCCGGATCGAGGCCGAGCTTCTGCAACGCCGAGAGGTAGTCAGCCCCGGTGTTCAGATGGTCAGGCGGTAGCGTGTAGCCAACCATTGGATCACTCCGCTCGGTCCGCAGGCCGATGAAACCATGTCCTCCGCAACGCGCATCGGCATCGTCGTGGGATTGTAGCCCTCCGATCGGCTCCAGAGAAGTACGGTCTGGAAATGGGCTGCGATCGGGTCACGGAGTAGTCCCCTGAAATCGATACCGGCTTCGCGCGCCAGGAGCTTAAGATCGTGGGTGTACAGGTCGGGCCTGACATCCCGGCTGGGGAAACGGTTGAAGCGCTGATGCGCCATGACCGCCGCCTTCAATGCGCACTCGACCGCAAACCCTGACGAATTCCACGCCTCGGCCGGATGCTTGCCAGCGAGGAGGGTGCGCGCAGCGGCCTGATAACGCGTCGCCACTCGGCACCAGCCATCGACGGTTTCGGGCTGCACGCCGAGACTGTAGGGCCCGGAGACCATCGGATATCAGGACTCGCACTGCGTGGTGCCGTTCTTGGGCGTTGATAGGATAGGGCGTCCAGCCTCGGCGATACGCACGCAGACGCCTCCCGTCAGTTGTCGAGCTTGGTCTTGGCCGCCACGATTTTGGGTTGCAGTTCCCGTAGACGCGCGGCGCCGTCCTCGGTCCAGATGGCGGGGTTCACGCCTCGCAGGACATCAATGTTCTGAACGAAGGTCAGGAGGAGCCGAACCTCAGGCTCATCCAGATCGGTCGATCCGGCCGCGAGCTTCCCGGCCAATCCACTGGCGATGGCTTCCTGGGCGCGCGCTTCTGCTGCCTGTCGAGCACTATGGGTGGCCTGCAACTCCATGAACGTCTGCACCATCTGCATCTGCTCCGGCGTCATCTCAATCTTCATGGCTCGCGCTCGCTCGGCGCTTGGGCTGGCTGAACGGCGTAGGCCCCGAAGGCGGGAACAGCGGGATCGTCAAAGCACATCCTGAGGACACGTTCGCCCGCCGGATAGACATCCTGGAGATGCACGACTTGGCCGCGGATCGCCATGGTTGCCGTGTGCGCTTCGGCGAACGTCCCGTTGTCGAGCGTCACTGCGATCAACCCGGCTCGCTCTAATTCGAGCGTAGGGGCCAGCCAGGAGGTCAAGCGCATGGAGGAGTACATCAACGCCATGAAGCGCATCGGCTTCTTCACGTCACCATCGACCGCCTGAAGCTCGGGTTCGGTCAGGAGATCGTGCTGCGCTCGGTACTGCATCTGGAGAAGGTGCAGCGCCGGTTCGGTCAACGCATCAAGGCCGCGCGCGACTTCCATCCGTTCGCTCGGCTCAAGATCGGAAACGCCCAGTTCAACGACGGCCCGCGCCAAGGCTTCGGCCATCCGAGGGTTGATCTCCATCAGCATGCACCGGATCGCGGCCTGAGCCGAGAGTTGGTAGACCTCGTCAGCCTTCAGCCGTTCGCGGACCCCATCTTCGAGCGCGTCGATACGGGCACCGATCCTGTTCAGGAGGCGCTCGGTCTGGCGCGAGTAGCCGAACTCCACCGCCGTCTGGCCGATGTCGAACGCGAGACCCGCCCACCAGACCTGCTGAAGCGCCGCCTTCGTGCACAGCACGCCGACCCGCTGGAGCATCTGCATGGTCCCGCTCATCGGGACAAAGGTGTCCTCGACCGGGGTGATGTCGTTGCTCATCCTGGCGACCCCTCCGGCGGGAAGTAGGGTAGGTGGACGTTGTCGCTCCCCTTGGGCTGGCGTACCAGGAGGGAAATGGCACCGCCCTATGGCAGCAGATGAAGCGCCACCTTCCAAGCTCAACCTGAAGCCATTCTATTTCTGGCCCGTCGCGATCTTCAGGGCTCCGGCGGTGCGGTCCGGCAAGGTGCGCAGCGGGGATGGTGTGGGCTGCACGAAGGCGCGGGCGCCGTCTTCCCGCTGCACCACCACCCCAAGATCACGAACCTGGGAAGCTGCCTCAAGTCGGAGCGGCGCTGTCGCAAAAGTCATCCCTGTCTCGGCCCACTTGAGCGCGCTCTCGGCATCGCGGACACCCGTAAGGGCCATGATGTCGCGATAGCCTGCGACTTTTGCGGCATAGTCAGGGTCAGTCCTGAATTTCTTGTAGAAGCCCTCGAAATCACGCTCGCTCTTGACGTGGGCGGAGAGCAAAGGGCGGGTCAGAATGAGCCGGATAGCATCGGGTTTTTTAATCGTAATGGGCTTGCCGGACTCTTGAATTGCTTCGGCGCAGGCGATTAACCTGCATTCGATCGACATGCTTTGCGAAGTTGGGCCCTTGGGCTTAAGGATCTTCCGCGTTCCGGTGAAATACTTGTGCACTGAGTGCCGTCGTACCAGCGCCATGTCATCGAGCATGGTCAGCGCCTCTTGCGCGACGCGAGCGCGCTCGAATTCGGTTTCTTGGATCTCTGGGTGGTGGTGGAACTGGCGAAGGTTCTGGATCACGACTGATCGCAGATAGATGAAGACCGCGGCCAGCCGTTCCGCTTCGGTCTGTGCTGGACCGACCGGGCGCTCGCCTCGGAAGTCTTTGATCAGGTCACGGACCTCATCAGCGAACTCGCGAGCTTCTACGTCATGCGGTTTACCCGCAGCCTCCCGCTCGTTCTCCTCCCGCCTGCGCTGATTGCGCCGCTCTCGCTCGCTTGCCCTCGCCATGTCCTATGCTCCAATCCCTGCCAGTTCGGTTTGGGCCCGCCGTACTGCCGCCAAGTCAGTGCTCGTCTCGCGTTCCATCCTTCCGCATGCGGAACCGAACGCCTTCGCCGCCCCCGTTCTCGGGGATGAATTCCAAGCCAGCTTGCTCGAATGCCTCGACCAGGGCCCGATTATTCATTGTGGTGAGCTTCCCACTCTCGGGCTTCAGTTCGAAGGCCGAGATCGTCGGTTTTGGCACGCCCGAGGCGTTGGCAACGTCTAGCTGTTGCCATCCAACCATAGCGCGAGCCGCGCGGAGTAGACGTGGGGTCAGGCGAACATCGGATGCGGACATGCGGGCCTCTGATTGGAGGACATTACCGGAACCTGTCCCCCGACGCAATAACTGAGTTATAGGGCTATTGACAGGAACGCAGTGCGAGCCCTATAACTGGATTATAGCAACAGTACCGGACGCCGCCAATGTCCTCCCGCCGAGCCATCTCTTGGAACACCATCGACCGCGCTGGCTTCGATGCTCGCGCTAAGGTCCCGGCTGGCTTGCTGTCGGCCAAGGCCCGCATCGACATGACGGTGCGCACCACCCGCCGCCCGCTGTTCGCCGCCGGGCAGTTCGACCGCGGTGCCATCATGTCGGCCGCCGCCAAGGCTGCCCGTGCCCATCAGGAGCGCTTCGGCGGCACCTGGGCAGAGGCCATGTCTGTCTGTCTCACCGCCGCGTGGCGCGCCGCCAAGCTTGCCCGCCACATGGCCGCGCACTGAGGCCGAGCCGATGACCGCCCGCATCAACCGCCGCGTTCTGACCGCCGGTCTCCTCGCCGCCACGGCTACTCCCGTTGCTGCTACGGGCTCGGACCAAACGCGTACCCTCCGTGGAGACGACACTGCCCGCCTCCCGGATCACGCTGTATTCTGGTCCCGACTGCCGCTCCCGTTCTCTCTGACTGAGGCGTGGCACAAGCTGTCGCCCACCACCCAGGCGGAGATCGGGACTGCCGTCCTGGGCATGGCACTCGCGCAGTACGTCTACGGCGACGGGCGCGCCGATGCCGATCAGTTCGAGGACGAGAGCCTGCGGTCCGCCGCCTCCGACGTGGCCGACGACATCCTGAACCGGATCGATGCCCGGCTATGGGTGCTCTTGCCCGACCTGTACGGGCCGGACGGCGATCATCCGCACTGGGCTCTTGATAGCGGGCTCGCGTCGTGAGCCGCCCCGCAATGCCCACCGGCAGCCCTGATCCGAAAGTTGAGGCTCCCCGGGCGGCCCCTGCGGACCCTTTGGCCTACCGGCCTCGCGATGCCGCCGCCGCGATCGGGGTCAGCGAGGCTCTGCTCTACGAGCTGATCTCCGAAGGCGCCCTCCCAGCGCGCAAGCTGCGCGGGGCCACGATCCTCCTGCGGTCGGACATCGTGGCTTTCCTTGAGGCCCTGCCGCTGACTTCCTCGGCGGCCAAGGCTCGCGCCTCGCCCAGCTAGCGCCTGACCAACCCGACGCCTCGCGTCGGCTTCCCTCCTCACCACCGACCTGCAGCCACGAGCCCCGCCGGGAGCCCGAACGATGAAGCACGTCCGCATCCCCAATTTTAGCCAGCCCATCCCGGTCCGCGTTACGGTCGGCAGCAAGCCGGTCCGCGCACCCGTGGATCGCCGCTACCGCAATCTGCCGGACGAACAGCAGCCGGGCGCGATCGAGCCCTGGCAGGCCGTCGCCCCGATCCGGCCGGACACCGCGCACAGCCGGTCCCTGCGCTTCCTCGACACCGCGGGCGAGCTTCTGGCCGCGGTCGCCATCATCGGCGGCGGCATCGTCCTGACCGGCTTCGCCACCCTGCTCTGATCCGACCCGCACCCGAGCGGGCCGGTCGCCCGCGTCCCTCGCCTCGAGGATCCTGCGATGTCCCTGCGCACCTCCCTCAAGAACCTGATCCGCCGCGATGCCGAGCACCCGAGCCTTCGGGAGCGCGCCGCCGACCTGCGCGGCGACCTCAGTGGCCAAACTCGCCGTGCCATCGTGGCCGGGTCCGTAGCTGCCGCCGTGCCGCTTCCGACGCTCGCCGCACCCGCGCCCGATCCATCCGACCTTGCTCGTGCTTGTGATGCCGCCGTGGCGCATCTGGCTTGGATTAACGGGGCGACGGCACGGTGTGAGGAGCACTGGCCGGATGATCGACTGCACCAAGAACTCGACACAGCGGACGGCGTACTGTGGCGCGTCGCTGACGAACCGTCGCGCGACCTCAATGATGTCGCTGCGAAAGCACGGCTTATCCATGCCAGCGATGGGGAGATGCTCGGGCTGAGCGACCTCGCAGGCGACCGCGCGACGGCGACGCTCCTGCGGGAAGTCATTGCGCTCGCCCCATGGAGGAGCCTGCCGCCGCAGCAGATGCCTGCGGTCCCCGTTGAACGCGCCGAGTACCGCGCCCGCCTACTGACCTCCTACAAGGAAGACCGGGCGAGCCGGCCGGTGACTTCGCGGCTGCCCGGTTGGACGGTCAAGCATGAAGCGGCGATGCTCGTGCAGCAGCGATGCTGGGCCATCGCCCGTGAGATTGTCGACCTGCCGCCGCCCAAGACTGCCGACGGACTAGCGCTCGCGGCGCTTGCTTCCGCCATCCTAGTCGAGGCCGATTTCACATCCAACGATCCGACCGTTACGGCCGCCGTTGGGCTGACGCGGGCAGTTCTTGCTTTCACCGGCGAGCCTTTGCCGCCGGGCTTCGCAGGCTTCGGCGACGAGCCCGACCACAGAGAGCGAGACGAAGCGCTGCACGCCGGCCCCGATGGGCACTTGCCAGCCTGGGCGATGGCCCAAGCGCAAGCCGAGATGGACGAGGACGCCTGACACGCCGCCACTGCGCGGCGCCCGTCTCGCCGCGCCTCCTGTCATTTTGTGATCCCTGGAGGCTGACCGTGCCCTCTCTCAAGCTGTCCAATCCATTCCGCCGTGCCGCCGACCGTCCGACCCTCAAGCAGCGCGCCGCCGACCTGAAGGCCGGGCTTGCCTCTGCTGCCCAAGCGGCGCCGGTCCCCGATCCAAAAACCGATGCCGGGCCGCTCGACGCAAACCCTAAGCTCCTCTCCCTCGTCACGACCTGGCTCGACGTGCGGCGCCGGTATGAGGCGATCACGCAGGACGATCAGACCGAAGAGGGCGACGCGCTGTTCGAGCAGATCCTGCTCCTGCAGCCGGCGATCTTCGCCTTCCCCGTGGCATCGGTCGCCGATCTCTGCGCCAAGCTGCCGGTGCTGCGAGACGAGTTCGCTGAGATTGCCGTCGGGCCGGATCCTGCAAAGCCATACTGGCTCCGGCAGGCGGCCGATGCAGTCCTGCGCGATCTCGCCAGCCTGTCCGATGCTGCGGCATCCGCAGAGGACAGCGATCCGCTGACCACCGAGAGCGCCGCCTCGCTCGACTTCGAGGGCGTGCATGTGCCGACCCCGATCCGCACACCGCGTCAGTGGCACGAGCGGTTTGCGCCCCATACCCTCGGCCTGCACATGGCCGACCGCATGCTGCGGATGAGCAAGCGCGAACTGGTCGCGTTCATTCGTGGCGCCGGCCAGAAGGACTCCACCTTGCCGGTCAACATGATCAAGCAGGTCGAGGCGGCCCGCGTCGAGGCGCAAACCTACGCCGAGATGCTGGATGCCACCTGTGTCCGCCTCCTCGTGGCCGGTGCTACGGCAATCCAGGCCGAGGAGCAGCACAGCCCGCAGGCCGAGAGCTCAGCTTCCAAACCAGCCGCTACATCGGCATCGGCAGCGCCGCGCGAGCCCAGCCTCGTCGGTATGATCGACTTCGCGTCCGCCTCGCTGGAGGACCTGCAGTCGCTCCACGACCTTGCGGATCTTGTCGGCGGCGTTGCCTACGCCTTGGTCTGGACGGGCCGGTGTCAGGGCCGGGGCCCCCACGGTGAGCACAACACCCCGGGCAAGCTGATGCAGTGGCTCGGCGATGCCTTGACCGAGGTGGAGACCGCGGCCAACAACGAGGCGCGGCGCCGTCGACCCGCGAACAGCGCCGACCGCGAGACCCGCCTGGAGATGCTGGCCCTGCCGGTGATCCAGAACGGCGACCCCGACGAGACCGAGGCTTTCGCCCGGGACCTACTGGCCCACGCCGAGGCCGAACGGGCAGGGCGCTGAACGGCACCCGCCACCCCTTCTGCCGTCGTGCGTACCGCCCCGGCCGGATCCCGCCGGGCCTTCCCCTTCACACCCCGAGACCTGACATCATGGGCGACGTGCTCACCTTCACCCCGCGTCCGAAACCGAGCGCTCCGGAAGCGTCGGAACCGCTGACCGGCCCGGAGATCCGCGCCAGCCTGGAGGCGGCGGCCCAGGTCGCCCTCGACGCTGCGGACCGCATCATCGCCGTTCTCGATCGCATGGACGGTGATCCGGACTTTGAGAACGGTGTCGATGCCGAGCCGTCCCTAGCGGTCGCCGAGAATTACACCGGTAGTCAGGTCACATGGCTGCGTGGGAGCGATCAGGATCAAGAGGAGGAGGCGACCGAGACAGTGCCGCCGCAGGTAGTGGTCGAGATGCCGGTGAAGGCGAGTGTTCTACCGTGGCGTGGGCGCGGAAACATTATCGCGGCAGCCGGTGTAGCCCTACTAGATCTCGCACGGGTGCGCTGATGCCGATGACCATCCCAAACCTATCGCCGACCGCTGCTGCCGTTGAGCGCCTGCCTTGGTCGAAGATGGCACGTTTCCTTGTTTTACTGGCATGGGTGCGGTGGCTAAACCGACGCCTGCACGCCGCTCATCAAAGAGTGCACCGCCAAGGCCTCGATGCCGGTGGGGCCGATCTGGTGCTGATCGTCGGGCGCTGGCTGGCAGCCCATCAAGCGATCAGCGTCTTGCTGGGCTGCCCCGAGCCGCCGCATGTCGCGCAGGTGCGGGCACGGCTAGGCAGTTGCCAGGAGGTCAAGAATGACGACTGATCAGTCCGGCGCAGCACGGGCAATGGCTGAGGAAATTGAACGTCTCATGGCCTTGGCACCGGACTCCCGCAGTTTCACGATGAAGGGCACCCGGGAGGAATTGAGCGTGATCTTGGCCGCTCTTCGAACGTTTTGGATTGAGACCGGCGGGAATGGTCGTGCTGCCCATCCTCATCAGGTGAACGAGTCGCAACGTGTGCCCCCCGATGCGAATAGCTCTTTGACGTAGCGAGCGGACGGCCGTCGCGGAGGTGGGTGCGATGGCATGCTACTCCCGGGCTGGCTTCGGCTCCGCCTTAGCCGTTCGCGTGAGGCTCCGGATCACCCGCGGCGGTCAACCAGCCTTTTCGGCGATCTCAGCCTGTTGCTGCTCGCTAAAGTCGCGAGCAGGCCCAGTCCTGCAGGAGCTGTCGTTCGCGCTTGGTCATGCCGGACTGATACCCGTCCGATCCCGTTCGGCCAAGCGCCTCACTCTCAGCTGCATGGATCAGGGCGTCGTGCATTGGATCGGCACGGTCCGGTTGGTCGTGGCACGGTGTCGGACGCAGAACGTCGCCCCCGTGCCTTTACAGACGTAGGAGGCCGGATGCCGGCAGGCGGGCATCGTGCATCCGACCACCTCCACGGGTTCGACCCTGGCCCCGCCCGCGACCCGTTCGACCTTCGCCGCTTGGGGGCCCTGGATAGGGGTGGAGGATCGATGTGTGGATGTTTCCAGGATTATGGGGGTTGGCGAACGGTCCCCTCACCTGGGTGCCGTTCGATCCCCCTCCCCATCGCCGGTTCGGCCCCCCGGACCAGGCGCGGTTCAGTCCCCCTATTAGGGGCCAGTTCGGTCCCCCTGGGGTGTGAAATCGAACCGTTCTGGTTCGAACGCCGGAGTTGGTCCTCCACCTCGCTCTTCAGGTACGGGAACCCCCGGGGGTGAGCTGGACGATCTGCGAGTTCGGGTTCGGCGGGGCGCCGCGGCGTAGGCCGGGCGGCACTCTATCATCCTCCAGTCGCTCGCTCTTACCTGGCGCGCGCGGTCAGGCCGCCGGGTTCGAACCCCGGCTGCGTCCAGGCCAGCCGAGGGTGCTCCTCTCCTCTCGCGCCTTATCCGAGCCGGGCGGCCGCTCAGGATCTGGCGGTGTTACTGGTCGCGCTCGGTCTTCGGCTCCGGCTTGGCAGCTCGCGTGACCCTCTGGATGACGCGTGGCGGTTGGTTGACCTTGCGATCATGGCACGACTGTTTTGTCTGATTGTAGCTGCTTGATCGTGACGGCGATCGAGTGGGAAGCCTATGATTGGGCTTGTGTCCCGCCGATCCTGCCAACATCCCGACAAATGCCGTGCCGCCGGCCGTGGTGGCCCCTGCCGGACCTGCGACGCGGTAGCGATCGCGCGCCGGGCTGTTTTGCTCCGCGAGCGGATCGCGGCAAACCGGGCTGAGGGGCGACCGCTATATGCTCAGCGTCCGTCGCAGCCCGCTGCAGGAGAGTTGAAGGGGGGGGCGCCGATCCTTGAGAGAACAAGACCCCCGTCGATTTGGGTCGATGATTAGGGTGCATCGACCAGCCACTCAGCCTTGATCACGAGTGTCGCGCGGAAAACCGCGCGGCCACCTCCATTCCTGACGGTGATGCTGACCTCTTCCTTTGTTCGCTCGGAGACGCAGCCTTTGGCGATGTCCGGCAGCGACGCAAGCGCTTGATCGCAAGCGGCATCGACGCTGACGAAGTCCAGCCCCTCGTCGTCCCGACTGTGATCGCCATCGTCCACGTCGAAGAAGTAGCGAGCCATCAAAACCTCGGCACGTCGATGCTAGGCAAACACGTGAGGTCGATGTCGGTTGCTCCAGGGCTCGAACCAGTGGCTCAACGGTCGCCTGGAAAAAACCTGTATCTTCAGGTATGTTTTATTTTAGGTGCAGGTACTGTGGGTTGAACTCGCCCGCTGCTCGGAGGCCCGGCCAATCCAGGATTTCAAGTTTACGAATTTGTAGGTTGATCAAATCTGCAATCCGCAACTCTTTCAGCGTCCGGTTCACGTGAACGGGTGTCAGCCCGAGTGCGTCGGCGAGGTCAGTCTGCCGGAGCGGCATTGGAAAGATGTCGCCGCCGGCGAGCCCAACCGCCTCAAGCCGTAGGTACAGCTCGCAGAACAGATGCGCGAGGCGTCCCCGTGCGTCCCGACGGCCAAGGCTGCTTAGCCATGACCGTTGGATCGCGGCACTGACTTGAGCCTCGCGCCACAACGCCGTCCCGATCGCCGGAAAGCGCTCTATCAGTCTGTGCAGGTTTGCATGTGGGACGAAGGCTACCCTCGCCTGGGTCAGGGCGATCATGCCGAAGTCTGGATCAGGCAGGTGCAAGCTTTGCAGGTCAGGCAGGTCACCTGGCACATGCAAGGACAAAATCTGACGACGGCCCGCCTCGAACGATTGGTAGCAGCAAGTCCACCCATCGAGGATGATACAGCATTGTGTCGAGGGACCATTTTCAAGAACGATGTCCTGCTGAGGGCTCAGCGTTCTGGCGGAGATCGGCAACTTCTTAATGGCCGACTGCTCCGCCTCCGAGAACCGGTGGGCGCCTCCGAGCTTGCGGATCATCGCGTCGAGCGGGTGTCGTGCGGTTGATGTCATGGAGCGTCGGTATGCAACGGTATGCAGCTGTCTTACGACAACTGCCGTAGCAGATCTGACGCTGCTCCCGTGTCGATAGTGCTGAGGTTCAAGCGCGCACGCATCGCCTTTCCAGGCTTGAACTGGACACCAGCCCTGGCCTCGACCTGCACTGTCTCGCCGGTCCGCGGGTTACGCCCAGTACGCGCGTCCCGGTTCCGGATCTTAAACATACCCAAGCCACGCAGTTCAACCCGGTCCCCATCAGCTAGCGCGGTACCAATGCGTTCGAGGACGGCATCGACGACCGCCTCGACGTCCTTGGCGTAGAGGTGGGGGTTCTGCTCCGCGACGCGGGCGACGAGCTCGGATCGGATCATGGTCGCTCGATGCCGCGTCGTTCACCGGACCGCAACCGCACCGCGACATTCTCGATGACAGGCCGTGTTGCGTATCGGCCTGACCGCTGGTGAGATCGGACGCTCCCCCGCCCCGTGAGCAGATCGGGGCGGGGCCGAGCGGCCAAGCATCACGGTGGGGTCGGGTTCGCCGCCATGATGGCCGCTGCGAGTACCGTCCTGAACGTGGTCTCGCGGTATCCGGACTGTCCAACCATCGCGAAGGCTGGCGAGGTATTCACGAGTGCCGCGACGTCGAGGCTGTATCCACTGGCAAAGCGATAGGGTCCGATCCCCGGATCCCGCATGTAGGCGTCGATCGCCGCCACGACCTCGTGGCTGGTGACGATGCCGGCCCTGCGCAGGTCAGCGACGGTCCGCATCTCGGCCAAGGCTCTGTCCCTGGATTAGCGATCCAACTGTATCGCAGAGAATGCAGCAGCCTAGTCCTCTGCCAAGGACCGCAGATCGTCGCGTACCGCTAGCAGCTCGGATAGGTGGCGCTCGTAGAGGTCGATGCTGGCCTGCCAGCGCCTCTTGTCGTCACTAGGCAACGCGGGATCAGACAGCGCTAGCTGCGCGATTTGGATGCTGCCTTGCAGGCTAGCGATATCGCCCTCGACCCTCTCAAGCTCGGTCATCGCCGGACCCCAACGTTGACTTAACCGTGCCGCCCGGCCGACATGGGCTGTTCCGGCCGGTCCCGCCTTGGCGAGTCGAGAGCCGGTAATTCAGGAGACCATCGCCGCGAGATAGACCCTGAAAAGCCAACAGCCCCTTCCCGGCAAGGAAGAGGCTGCTGAAAAACCGAGGGCCTGTGAGGCCGGACTGATCTCCCCTCACAAGCCATGAGACCCACCCGGGTGTCAAGACGGAACCTGTTTCCGTCAACGGGAAGGCTTTGCCTGGACCCTAGCCGCGGCCCGTAAGGGACCGGGTTCGATGAACTATGCCGATGAGATCCGCCGGCAGGCGGAGGCGGCTACGCGCGCCGCATTGCCGGCTGTCAGGGCTGCGCTCTGGCGCGCCTACAGCGACGGAAAGATCACGGAGGCCGAGGCTGAGTCGCTATCTGGGCTGATCGAGGCACGCACGGACGCGCCCGCGGCTCGTCGGCTGCCGAGCGAGGCCCATACCGATCGGCATGCCCCCCAGGAGCGCCAGAGCAGCCCCAGGAGGCCCGGCGTCGGCTCCCGGCCGCGCACGGACGCTTCGATGGAGCGCCGCCGCCGTTGGGCCGCCTCTGGGCGCCTCCCGCCTGCCATCGCCGCCCGCTTCACCCTAGCCGAGCAAGGCGTGCTTGCCCTCGTGGCCGCTGAAGTGGTCCGCCGAAAGGATTGCCGGTTGGCCGTTGGGCACCTGGCGGCGATCGTCGGTGTTGCCGAGACCACCGTGCGCAACGCCATCCGCGAGGCTCGGAAGCTGGGCCTGCTGACCGTCGAGGAACGCCAGATCACGGGCTTCCGCAACGACACCAACATCGTGCGGATCGTCTCGCCGGAGTGGCTGGCCTGGCTCCGGCTGGTGCGGAAGGGGAATGCCGCCAGGCCTGCCCCTACCCGAAGGGAGGGCCGTCATGACCCCGCCTCGGAGGGGATAGGGTGCAAATCCGCGAAGCGCACGACTACTGAAGTTCCAGATCTGGGGAAAACGAGGCCAGCGGAACCGAAAAAGGGCTGCCGACAAGCGGCTGGCGACCTCGACCGATCAGGCCGGACGAGAATTCGCACGGGTGGTGGCGCGGGCCGAGCTATGCGGTGAGGGTCTGCGACCGGCCGGTATAACGAACACACCTGCAGGCATGGCTAAGGATCAGGACGTGTTGATAAAGCCTGCCATTGACGCTGGACTGCGCCCTGCTCGTATCAAGACAACGGGCTTGCACCGCACCACAATGCTCGAGGCGGGCTAAGGCCATGACCGAAACGATCATCCCGCTGCGTCCGCGAGGTGAGGCGCACTCCGCACTCGCCCACGTCGATGTCAACGCAGCGGAGCTGCTTGCCCGAGGTCAGGCGGCGAGCTTGCAGGCGGCGAGGGCCGAGGTGATCCTGATCAACCTGAGAGGGCACCGGGATCAGATGACGGCACTGCTCGCGGATTTACGTGCACGGGAGCCGGTTACCGACGCGCAGATCGATACCGCGAATGCGAACCTCATCGCTGCGATCAACCACGGCGTCGTGCAGATCGACCTGTTCATCGCTCGTGCGCAGCTCCTCATGGCAGAAGCTGCACAATCGGGCGGTTAGTGCCGGTATCGTTCGGCCAGCGCCATGAGAGACTGGGCCAACTGGGTGATATTAGTTGAGGCGGTTTCAACTTGGCGCGTGCCGGCGGCGGTCTGCTGGCTCGCTTGCCGGATGCCGTGCAAGGCCTGCATCACCTGCTCGATCCCGAGCTGCTGTTGGTTGGTCGAGGCGATCACCTGCTGGAAGACTTGCGCGCCCTCCTCCACCTTGGCGGTGATCTCCTCGATCGTCCGC
>NZ_AKFK01000096.1:0-6503 GCF_000272495.1 Methylobacterium sp. GXF4
GAACACCACGATCATCGACGGCGTCGGCGAGAAGTCGGACATCGAGGGTCGGATCGCGCAGATCAAGGCGCAGATCGAGGAGACCACCTCGGATTACGACCGTGAGAAGCTCCAGGAGCGTCTGGCCAAGCTCGCGGGCGGCGTCGCGGTGATCCGCGTCGGCGGCGCGACCGAGGTCGAGGTCAAGGAGAAGAAGGATCGGGTCGACGACGCCCTCAACGCCACCCGCGCGGCGGTCGAGGAAGGCATCGTCCCGGGCGGCGGCACCGCGCTGCTGCGCGCCAAGAAGGCGGTCGCCGCGCTGAAGTCCGACATCCCGGACGTCCAGGCCGGCATCAAGATCGTGCTGAAGGCGCTGGAAGCCCCGATCCGTCAGATCGCCCAGAACGCGGGCGTGGAAGGCTCGATCGTGGTCGGCAAGATCACCGACAACACCTCCTCGGAGACCTTCGGCTTCAACGCCCAGACCGAGGAGTATGTCGACATGATCCAGGCCGGCATCGTCGATCCGGCCAAGGTCGTGCGCACCGCCCTGCAGGACGCGGCTTCCGTCGCCGGCCTGCTGGTCACCACCGAGGCGATGGTCGCCGACGCGCCGAAGAAGGACAGCCCTGCTCCGGCCATGCCGGGCGGCGGCATGGGCGGCATGGACTTCTAAGTCCACGCCATTCGTCGAGATGAGGAAGGGGGTCGCCGCGAGGCGGCCCCTTTTCTTTTGGGCGGCCCGGTTCGCCCATCACGCTCCGCGGCCTGTGTCCGGGCGGTTCGTGTGGCCGGCCGCTCGCCGGCAGCGGACTAGCCGTCCCGGGCGAGATCGGCCTCGACGTGAGCAGCGAGGCTGAAGAAGCGCTGGCGGACCTCCGCCGCGAACGGGTTCGACCGCTCGATCGCCTCGAAGACCTCGGGCGCGTCATGCCGGACCATGTCCACCGCCTGCATGAGCAGTGAAAAGCTGCGCGTCGTCATGTGCGTCGGGAGCGGCTCCATGGCGACGAGCACCCGCGCGATCAAATGGGTCAGGCCTTGGACCGCTGCGGCCTCGCGGTCGTGGGCTTCCGGCGTCGTGACGATCACCTTCAGCTTCAGCACTTTCCGAAGGAACGCGGCTGCACGCCGGCCGCGCCGTCCAGAGACCGGACACACGGCGATCCTCAGGCCGGCGATCCCGTCGGCGGCGCTCTGCGGGCCGAACAGGGGATGGGTGCCGAGGATCTCGACGCCCTGGGGCAGCCCCGCCCGCATGATCGCCACGGGCTCCATCTTCACCGAGCCGACATCGACCACCAGCGTTCCCGGCCGGAGATGCGGGGCTATCCTGGACACGACCGCGGCCAGACTGGAAACCGGAACGGCGAGGATGACGACCGGGCAGCGAGCCACCGCCGCCAGGTCCGCCCGCACGGCACCGTAGGTCTGGACATCGGGCTCGGCCGGGCGCGGGTCGTAGACGCGCAACGCCATATGGGGCGCGAGGTATCGGGCCATCAGACGACCGAACGCGCCGAAGCCGATGATTCCGATGACCGGGCGGAGCTGAATGGCTTGGGAGACTGACACGGTGACCTCGGACAGGCGCGAGGTCGGCGGATCAGGAACAGGAGCAACCGCCGACGACGCAGCGGTTGGGCATGATAAGCAGGCCGCCGCTAAGGGAGCGGCGCGTAATACGATCCGGTGGGGAACAAGCTTAGCATGGTGGGGAGCCTCTAGGCGGTGCCACCGAGCGCGTCAACCAGACCGCATCGACGGCCAGATCGGGCTTAACACGCGGCGTTCCGCGTCGAGCGTGCTTTGCAAAACGAGAAACGGGACGGCTTGCGCCGTCCCGTCGGTGGTCGTTCCTATCGGCCTAAGAAGATCGAAGCCAGTCGCTGGAGCAGGCCCCGCGGTGCGGGCGGAGGCTCACTCTGCCCAGGACGGTCCCCGATCTAATTGGCGGCGAAGGGATGCTGGGCCGAGTTGCGCTGCTCGGTGACGGTCGAAGCCTTCGGCTCGCCGTTCACGGCGCGCTGGATCGAGAGCTTGGTCGCCTCGTAGTTGTACTTCTGGATCTTGGCGTCGTCGGCCGCTTCCCAGTGAATGAACACGCCGACCAGGATGAACAGGTCGTCAGCCTCATCGGCCGGGATGATGCCTTCGGCAACGGCGTCCTGGACGGCCTTGGCAACGCCGTGCTGGGCCGGGCCGAACATCTGGACGGCCTGACGGGCGTCGTTGATGGTGACCTTGTTGAACATCAGGGTGTTCGGCTTGCACGGCAGGTTCGGCGCGATGACCGCGAGCAGGCTGGTGAAGCCGTGCTTGTTGTTCACGAGGCCGTTGCAGAAAGCCGTCTCGGCGGGCGAGCCGCGCGGTCCGATGATCAGGTCGATGTGAGCGACCTCGTTGCCGTCGCCGACGAGGGCTTCGCCAACCTGAACCTTGGTGATCTTCGCCATTCGGTGTCTCTCCCTGGATTCCGAAATAGGGCCGCGGCGCCGGGCGATGCCAGCGGCCGGGAAGCCATCCTTGTTATCGGCGCCCGATCCTCCGGCCGAGCCGGTTGGGCCGAGCCGGTTGGGCCGGACAGCGCGCCGGACCCTACAGTGCGGCCCTGCGGCTCACAACCCGCGCAAGGCCCTGGACCTGAGGAATTTCTTTGACGGCGGGCCGCGAAAGGCCGGAACTTTTCCGTGCTTCACGCGAGGGCGGCGCCGGCCGCCGTCAGGGCATCCCAGAAGACGGTCGCCACGGTGAAATCCGCGCTGGTCCCGGGATTCAAGGCGCGTGCCTTCAAGGAGGCATCGAGGGCGAGCAACGTGTCCACCGGCCGGTCCGCGAGGTTGAGGTTAGCCAGCATCGTATCAACCTCCCGGCGCACGGCCTCGGCGACCGATGGGCCGGCCTTGCGGGCGATGTGGCTGTCCGGGACCGAGCGGAGATAGGCCAGGTGGATCGCCGTGGTGCACCATGTCGGATCGAGACCGGCGGCGCGGGCCTCGGCGAGGGCCGGCAATCCGATCGCGGCGATATCCGAGAAGCCGGTGTCGTAGGCGCGGGCGATGCGGTCGCGACCGGCCGCCTCCGCCATGGCCGCGCGCAGGGAGGGCGGGGCGTCAGACGTGACGTCGTGCCGCTCGGCCCGGCCGAGGCCGCCCGGATTGGCGAGCCGGATCGCCGCGAACACCGCTTCGGAATCCGTAGCCTCCAGCGCGTCGAGCACCGCGGCGACCGATCGCCCCTGCTCGGCTGCGGCGGCCAGCGGGGCGCAGAGCAGAAGGATGCCGAGATTGGTGTTCTGGCCGACAGCCGCCAGGGTCGCCGCGACGCTGGCGCGGACCCGTTCGCCGATTCCCGCGCCGGCCCGGGCCAGTTCCGGGGCCGAGACATCGGCGCTGGTCACGAAATCCGCCACCACCATGCGATGGCCGGCCGCGTAGGCGTGGACGTTGCCGGGCTTCAGCGCTTCGAGTTCCGCCAGGCAGGCGGCGCGGTAGAGCGTCCCGATCAGCCCCGGGTCGAGGGCGCTCATGCCACCACGAGCCGCGGAACGCTGGCGCCCCGGACGGCGGCGAGAAAACCCCGAACCACGGTGGCGGCGATGTCGGTCTCGCACACGGTCTGGAGGCCCGACCAGGCCGGCATGGAATTGACTTCCAGGATCGAGAAGCCGCCCTCCCCGTCCTCGACCAGGTCGACTCCGGAATAATCGACCCCGACCGCCGCGGCCGCGGCCTCCGCCATCTCGGCGGCAGCCGGCGGCATCGCCCAGGGCAGCGGACGGCCGCCGCGATGGACGTTGGTGATCCAGCCGTCGCCCTCGCGGATCATGCCGGCGATCGCCCGGCCGTCGCAGACGAAGACGCGGTAGTCGCGCCACAGGCCGTCGCGCCGGGGCACGTAGCGCTGGAGATAGTAGACTCTCGCGACGGCCTCTTCATCCGGCAGGTCCTCGGGCCGCTCGATCAGGGCTAGCCCCTCCCCCTGCGAGCCGAAGAGCGGCTTGAGCACCAGCGGCGCGCCGGGGCGGCTCTCCTGCTCGACGATCCCGGCGGCGGCCTCGCGCTTCGAGACCACCCAGGTCTCCGGCGTCGGCAGGCCGGCGCGGGCGATCAGCAGGGAGGTGGCTGCCTTATCGACCGAGCGCTCGATGGCGGTGGGCGCATTCCAGACGGTGACGCCCGCCGAGACCAGGGCGTGCAGCACGCCGAGCCGCATGGTGGTCGCCTCGAACGTGCCGCCCGCGATGGTCCGCAGCAGCACGCCGCCGGGCAGTGAGCCGGCAAAACCCGGGACCCGCAGGGGCTCGCCGCCCCCGGTGGCCACGATCACGTCGGCCAGCGAGAACAGCACCGGCTCCACGCCCTGCGCCCGCAGGGCCGCCAGGAGCCGGGCCTTGTGCCAATTGCCGTTATCGGCCGCCAGGGCGATGCGCATGGATGAAAGACTCTCGACGGCGCTTCCCCGCTGGGGAAATGCTACGGTCATTATTATTTTGCGGTGTCGTCGCCAGGGCCGCCCGCGAAACGCTCCCTGTCCGAAGCGGCTAGCCGATCCACGGATTGCTTGGCATGGCGCGGGTCCCCTCTCCCGTGCGGGAGAGGGACAGGGTGAGGGATGCGATGTCTCCGGAAAGACCTGGTCCCTCACCCCAACCCTCTCCCGCACGGGAGAGGGAGTTTCCGCCTCGTGAGGGACGCGATGTCTCCGGAAAGACCTGGTCCCTGACCCAACCCTCTCCCGCATGGGAGAGGGAGTTTCCGCCTCATGCGACCGACGACTGATCGTGTCCCGGCCGCTGACTTTGACGAGATGAACCGCGGCCGGACGGCCCTGTCTCGCCTACGCGAACGACGCCTCCACCAGCGTCGGCTCCAGGCGGCCGCCGCGGTAGGTGGCGCCGGTGCGCACCGACGTGACGATCGCCTCGGCCGGGGAGAACAGGGCGCCGTCGATCTTGTAGAAATCGCCGTTCACGCGCGAGAAGATCTCGGCGAAGGGCGCCCCGTGATCGCTCGAGGTGGTGGACGGGATCTGCTCGGCGAGCTGCTTGGCGTCGGCATCGTCGGCATCGACGAAGAGCTGGACCCGGCCGCCGTAGATGATCGCGTCGTTGGTCCGGCCCATCGCCTTGATGAAATCCGGATGCGGGGGCGAGAGCGGCGCCGATCCAATCCCGTCGACGATCGCGTGCAGGTCGAAGCCGACCGTGTGGGCCTTGTGCAGGGCGACTTCCAGCACGCGGGCGACGACCTGGGTCGAGCCGGCGAGGCTCTGTGTCGGCGCGAAGATGAAGGTCAGGTCCTCGGGACGCAGCCCGGTGGCCTCGGCGACCTTGGCGACGACGCTCTCCGGCGGTCCGCCGGCCGCTTCGAGGACCAGGGCGGTCTTGGTGGCCGAATCCCGGTAGCCCAGCTCCTCGTACAGATGCTCGACGGCCGCGACCGCCCGGCCCGGGCCGGAGCCGAGGGCGAAGAAGCCGGAATCGCCGGCCTCGTCGGCGAGGCTCCAGCCGGCATACTGGCTGCCCAGGCAGGCGAGCACCGGATCGGCCGCGTGGACGATCACGGAATACGGCCAGGAGGCGATCGGGCCGCTCGGGGCGATGCTCACGGTGCCGAGGCCGCCGAGGCAGATCTCGGCAATGCGCCGTCCGGCCTCGATCGAGCCCCGTGCCTGCGCGCCGGCATCGACCATCCGGGCACCGCCCGCAGCCTGCGTGACCGACAGGCGCAGGGTCGCGGCATCGGCCACGAACCGCTCGATCAGCGGCGCCGTGAGCGCGTTGACGCTGGGATAGGTTTGGCTGGCACTCATCACAGGGTTTCCTCGGGGTGCGTTTTCTTTGCGGCCAGGTCGGCTTGGAGCCGCGCCGTCCGCGTCTTCAAACTGTCGAGCGCCGCCTGCCGGTCGGCCCCAAGGGCAAGCACCGTGCAGAGGGGCGCGTCGCGGCGGACCACCGTGCCGGGGCGCGGGCGGTCGCGCACGTGATCCGGCCACGGACAATCCGGGACGGGCGCATGCTCCCGATCCGCGTAACAGATCTGCGCGGCGGCCGCATCCGCCGGTTGCGGGCCGAGCGCCGGCATGGCGCCGAGGCTGGCCTCGATATGGGCGGCGAGCAGGGGCGTGCTTCGGCGATCCAGGATATCGAGGGTCGCGCCGGGCCGCGGGTTGATCTCGGTGAGCCACCAGCCGGTTTCGTCGGCCAGGAAATCGGCACTGCCGAGCCCGCGCAGCCCCGTCGCCGCGATGAGGCTCTCGACCGCCGCCGCGACGGCCTGCAGCAGGGGTTCGGGAAGGGGCGGAGCCTCCGCGGCAGCCCCGGCCAGGGCGCCGCCGTAGCGATAGGGCCGGATCGGCGACGGCGCGCACCATTGCTCGGTGGCGGCCAGCACCTGCATCGTCCGCCCGTCGGCCAAAAAGTTCAGGGCGTGGGGTCGGCCGGGTGCCCGGGCCTGAACGTAATGGCCCTCCGGCGCGGGGCCGCGCGTGGCTGGCCGGATATGGCTGCCGCCGCTGCC
>NZ_AKFK01000097.1:0-9709 GCF_000272495.1 Methylobacterium sp. GXF4
CGGACCGGCAGAAATCCACCCTTCTGAGACGTTCAGGCGGGCGTTTCGTGATGGCAGATGCTGGCCGAAAGCGGCGCGTCCGCTTCGAAGAAGGGCCACCGGAAACGCGGACGGGCTAATACCGGCACAACCCTGCTGTTCCGCAATGTTCACGTCGGCCCCGAGAGCGGTCATCAGCAGCCGCGCGCTCGCATTCGGGTTTGCCCGGCGTCGTCTGGACGCCATGATAGATCCCGGCGACGCCCTTGATATCTGTCGAGATCAGGACGAGCATCGCTTAGGCTCCGAGGATACCGGCCCAGCCGGGCAGGAGATCGGTCAGGGCCTCCCGCCGGTGGCCGTCGCGGCCCGTGACCGCCTCGGCCCGCCAGAGGGCGTGGATGATCGCCTGCTCGATCCCGTCCGCGGCGGCCTCGAACAGCGGGTCGAGCGCCGCGTCGTGCAGCAGGGCGGGCGCCGGCATCGGGCGGGCGGGATCTTGCGGCACCGTGTAGGCAGTCGAGAAGGCAAGCGCGATGTCGCCGCTGCCGTGGCCGAACACCGAGCCGGTCCGGGCGAGGCCCGCCCCGGCCCGTAGGGCGAGGCGGCGAAGCTGGCGCGCGTCGAGGGGCGCGTCGGTGGCGAGGATCATGATGATCGAGCCCTTCTCCGGGGGGGCCGCCATGGATTTTAGCTCCCCGCCGGCGACCCGGAGCTGGGCGGCGAGCGGCGCGCCGCAGACCCGGATCTGGGACAGCTTGCCGAAATTCGACAGGACGAGCGAGCCCAGCGTGAACCGGCCCTGCGCGCGCGTGCGGACCCGCCGGGAGGCGGTGCCGATGCCGCCCTTGAGCCCGAAGCTCGACATCCCGCGCCCGGCCCCGACCGACCCTTCCACGACGGCGGCGCCGGCCGCGTCCAGGGCGTCGTGGTAATGGGACGCCTCCACGGCCATGCGCTGAAGGTCGTTGAGGTAGCCATCGTTGCACTCGAAGACGAGTGGGTTCAGCGTCGGCAGTGCGCGCCCGATCTCCGGATTGTCAGCGATCGCGGCGCGGATCTGGGCGGCGGCCACCGCCGGCACCGCGTAGGTGTTGGTTAGGGCGATCGGCGTCTCCAGCACACCGAGCTCCTCGACCTGCATCAGGCCGACGGACTTGCCGAAGCCGTTCAGCACAACGCTGGCCGCCGGAACGCGGTCCCGGTAGGGATCGCCGCCGTGCGGCCGCACGACCGTGACGCCAGTCTGAACGTCGCCCTCGGCCAGCGTGCAATGACCGACCGTCACGCCCGGGACGTCGGTGATTGCGTCGCGCGGACCCCGCGGCAGGCGGCCGACGCGAGGCGCTGGGCGCGGGAGAGCGGCCGGCGTCACAGGCGGTCGATTTTCGGGTCGAGGGCGTCCCGGAGGCCGTCCCCAAGGAGGTTGAAGGCTAGCACCGTGAAGAAGATCGCCAGGCTCGGGAACAGCGCGACGTGCGGCGCCGAAACCATGTCGGCGCGGGCCTCGTTCAGCATGGCGCCCCATTCGGGCGTCGGCGGCTGCGCGCCCATGCCGAGGAAGGACAGACTCGCGGCCGTGATGATCGAGGTACCCAGCCGCATGGTGAAGTAGACCACGATGCCCGAGATCGTGCCAGGCAGGATGTGGCGCAGGATAATCGTCCGGTCGGGAGCGCCGATGCTTCGCGCGGCCTCGATGTAGGTGCTGTTCTTCAGGACCAGTGTCGTGCCGCGCACGAGGCGCGCGAAGGCCGGGACGCTGAAGACCGACACCGCCACGACGACGTTGACGAGCCCGGAGCCCAGGATGGCGACGACGCCGAGCGCCAGCAGGATGCCCGGGAAGGCGAACAGCACGTCGGACATGCGCATGACGATCCGGTCCCACCAGCCGCCGTAGTAGCCAGCTAGGAGACCGAGCACGGTCCCGACGAGGCCGCCGACGGCGACCGAGAGGAATCCGGTCGCCAGGGAGATCCGCGCGCCTTCGACGATGCGGCTCAGGATGTCGCGCCCAAGGGGATCGACGCCGAGCCAGTGCGCGAGCGAGGGCCCCTCGTTGATCCGGTCGTAGTCGAAGTCGTTGACCGGGTCGTAGGGCACGATCCACGGGGCCAGCACAGCCACCACGACCAGCAGGCCGATGAAGCCCAGGGCGACGACAGCGACGCGCTGGCGCCGAAACTTGCGCCAAAATTCCGACCACGGCGTCCGGATGCCGGTGGGGACGGGCGCAACGGTGGGCGCGGCGGGGACGAGGATGTCGGTCACGGCCGGCTCACCTGTAGCGGATGGTCGGGTTGATGAGGCCGTAGAGCACGTCCACAACCAGGTTGATCAGGATGAACTCCAGCGAGAACAGCAGGACTAGGGCCTGGATCACCGGATAGTCGCGCTGGTTGACGGCATCGACGAGCAGGCGACCCATGCCGGGCCAGTTGAACACCGCCTCCACGACGATCGAGCCGCCGAGCAGGAAGCCGAACTGCAGGCCCATCATGGTCACGACCGGGATCAAAGCGTTGCGCAGGCAGTGCTTGGCGATGACAACGCGCTCCTTGAGGCCCTTTGCCCGGGCGGTTCGCACGAAATCCTCGCCGATGACCTCCACGAATGCCGCGCGGGTGAAGCGGGCCATCACAGCGGCCACGGCCGCGCCCAGTGTCAGCGACGGCAGCACGTAGTGCCGCCACGTGTCGGCGCCGACGGTTGGCAGCCAGCCGAGCTCGACCGAGAAGATTTGCATCAGGAGGATGCCGAGCGCGAAGGCGGGAAACGAGATGCCGGACACGGCGAGCGTCATCCCGACCCGGTCGGGCCATTCGTTGCGGTAGACCGCCGAGACGATGCCGATGATCAGCCCGAAGGCGACCGCCCAGGCCATGCTGGTGAGGGTGAGCAGGAGGGTCGGCAGGAAGCGCTCGCCGATCTCGGTCGAGACCGGGCGGCGGGCGCGGATCGAGACGCCGAGATCGCCGCGGGCGAGGTTGGCGAAGTAGCGCACGAACTGTTCCGGCAAGGGCCGGTCGAGGCCGAGCTCTGTGCGCACCAGGGCCACCGTCTGGGCGTCGGCATCCTGCCCGGCCGCCAGCCGGGCCGGATCACCGGGCAGCAGATGGACGAACAGGAAGACCAGCACCGAGACGATCAGCAGCGTCGGCAGCAGCCCGAGGAGCCGCTTGAGCAGGAAGGTCAGCATAGGCTCGCGCCCGGGATCCGGGGTTTTCGTGAGGCGATCGCGCGGGAGCGCCGCGCCGGGATGGCCGTCGATCGGGCCACCCGGCGCAGCGTCCGCGATCGGCGGCTACTGCGCGACAGCGATTTCGCCGGAATCGATGTTGCCGTCGGGCATGACGTACACGCCGGAGAGCCGCGCGGAGGTCGCGTAAAGGTTCTGCTCGGTGACAAGCGGCGCCCAGGGGGCGTCCTTCATCACGATCTCCTGCGCCTTGGCGTAGAGCTCGGCCCGCTCCGCGTCGTTCGTCGAGACCAGTGCCTTAGCGAGGAGGGCGTCGAACTCGGCGTTGCTGTAGTAGGCGGTGTTGTTCAGCTTGGGCGGCCACGCCTCCGTCGCCAGCAGCGGCCGCAGGCCCCAATCGGCCTCGCCGGTGGAGGACGACCAGCCGGCATAGTAGAGGCGGACGCGCGCGGTCTTCGGATCGGGGGCGGTCTGCACCCACTCGGTGCGCTGGCCGGGCTCCAGGGCCAGGGTCTGGACCTTGATGCCGACCTGGCCGAGCTGCTGCTGGAGGAACTGGATCGCCTTCTGGGCGGTGGTGGTGGTGTAGGCGCTCCAGAGGGTCGCCTCGAAGCCGTTGGCGTAGCCGGCCTCCTTCAGGAGTTGGCGCGCCTTGGCCGGGTCGTAGGGCCACGGATCCATCTTGTGGGCGTAGCGCACGCCCTGCGGGACGATGCCCTGCGCGGGGAAGGCGTAGCCCGAGAAGGCGACCTTGGCCAACGCCTCCTTGTTGATCGCGTAGTTGATCGCCTGTCGGACGCGCAGGTCGTCGAACGGTTTCTGCAGCACGTTCATGCTGAGATACCGCTCGATGATCGAGGCGTGGACCTCGATTTTCAGCTTCTTGTTGGATTCGAGCATCTTGGCCTGCTCGTAGGGCAGCGGGAAGGCGAAATCGGCCTCTCCGGTCTGCAGCATGGCGGCGCGGGTGCCGTTCTCGGGCACCGGCTTCCACGTGATGGTGTCGACCTTCGGGAAGCCGGCCTGCCAGTAATCGGCGAACTTGGCACCCTTGACGTAGTCGGTCTGCTTCCAGTCGACGAAGGTGAACGGTCCGGTGCCGACCGGATGGAAGGCAATGTCCTTGCCGTACTTCTTCAGGGCCGTGGGCGAGATGATCGCCGCCGAGGCGTGGGCCAGCGAGTTGATGAACGGCCCGAAGGCCTCCTTCAGGGTGATGCGCAGGCTTGCGGGCGAGAGCACCTCGATCGTCTTGATGCGGTTGAACTGGTTGTACCGCGCGAGGTGATTCTCCGGGTCGAGGACGCGGTCGAGGTTGGCCTTGACCGCAGCGGCATCGAACGTCGTGTCGTCGTGGAATTTGACGCCCTCGCGCAGCTTGAACGTGTAGACGAGGCCGTCTGGCGAGCTCTCGTAGCTCTCGGCCAGGACGTTGCGGACCTTCAGATCCTTGTCGAAGCCGAAGAGGCCCTCGTAGAACGACTTGGTGACGGCGGTCGTGAGCGTCGTGTTGGTGTTGTACGGGTCGAGGGTCTCGGGCTGGCCACTGATCGCCAGGATCGGGTCGCCCGCCGCGGCGGCGGGCGCGGCCGCCACGGCGAGCAGGCCGGCGGCGAGGAGGAAGCGCTCGAACATGGTCAGACCTCGGGGCATGGGACGATCCTGCTGGCGGGGATAGGCGGTGTCAGGCGGCGAGGCCGCCGACCGTGTGGCGGGCGACGAGATGACCGGGGCCGATCTCGACGAGAGGCGCGACCTGCGGCTCGTCGCCGATCGCCCGGACGGGGCTCGGGATCTCGTCGGTCAGGAGCCGGCGGGCGCGCAGGTGCCGGTGGGCCGGGTCGGCGACCGGAACCGCCGCCATTAGCTTGCGGGTGTAGGGGTGCTGCGGGTTCTCGAAGATCGCCCGGCGCGGCCCGATCTCGACGATCTGGCCGAGATACATCACCGCCACCCGGTGGCTGATCCGCTCGACCACCGCCATGTCGTGGCTTATGAAGAGGTAGGCGAGGCCGAACTCCCGCTGGAGGTCGAGCATCAGGTTCACGATCTGCGCCTGGATCGAGACGTCAAGGGCCGAGACCGCCTCGTCGGCGACGATGACCTTCGGGTTTAGGGCGAGGGCCCGGGCGATAGCGATGCGCTGCCGCTGCCCGCCCGAGAACTCGTGCGGGTAGCGCTGGGCCTGGTCGGGGGTCAGCCCAACGCGCTCGAGCAGCCACGCCACCCGCGCCTCGGCCTCGCGGCGCGTTGCGATCCCGTGGACCAGCAGCGGCTCCATGATCGAGAAGCCCACAGTCAGGCGAGGATCGAGGGACGCGTAGGGGTCTTGGAAGATGAACTGAATGTTACGCCGCAGACCGCGGAGCCGGCTGGGGGGCAGGTCGCGGACGTTGCCGCCGTCGAACTCGATCAGGCCGCTCTCGCTCTCCACGAGGCGCAGGAGCGAGCGGCCCGTCGTGGACTTGCCGCAGCCGGATTCGCCCACGAGGGCCAGGGTCTCGCCGGGATGGAGATCGAAGCTGACCCGCTCCACCGCGTGGACGCGGCGGCGCACGCGGTTCAGCAGGCCACCGCGGATGTCGAACCGGGTGACGAGGTCGCGCACCCGCAGGATCGGCCCAGCGCCGGCGCGAACGGTGTCATGGGGCGCGTCGACCGCGGCTGGGGCCGCCTGCCCTGTCGGCTGTTCCCGGGCCTCGGCCCGCAGCAGGTCGAATTTCCGCGGCAGGTCGCTGCCCGCCATGGCGCCGAGCTTGGGCACGGCCGCGAGCAGCGCCCGGGTGTAGGCGTGGCGTGGCGCGGCGAAGAGCGCGGGCGCCGCCCCCTCCTCGACCTTGTCGCCGCGGTACATGACCAGCACGCGGTCGGCGATCTCGGCCACGACGCCCATGTCGTGGGTGATGAAGACGACGCCCATCCTCATCTCGGCCTGGAGGCTGCGGATCAGCTCAAGGATCTGCGCCTGGATCGTGACGTCGAGGGCCGTGGTCGGCTCGTCGGCGATGAGCAGCTGCGGCTTGCAGGATAGGGCCATGGCGATCATCACGCGCTGGCGCATGCCGCCGGAGAGCTGGTGCGGGTAGCGCGTGAGGACGTTGCGCGCCTCAGGGATGCGCACGAGGTCGAGCATCCGCAGAGTTTCGGCCCGGGCGGCGGAGGCGCTCTTCCCCTGGTGGACGCGGATCGATTCCGCGATCTGGTCCCCAGCGGTGAAGACCGGGTTCAGGGAGGTCATCGGCTCCTGGAAGATCATCGCGATCTCGGCGCCGCGGATCGCCCGCATCTTGGCGTTCGGGGCTGCGGCGAGATCGAGGATCTCGCCCGAGTTGCGCCGGAACAGCATCTGCCCGGCCGCGATCCGGCCGCCGCCGTGCTCGACGAGGCGCATCAGGCTCAGCGAGGTCACGGACTTGCCGGACCCGGACTCGCCGACGATCGCCAGGGTCTCGCCGGCATCGACGTGGAACGACAGGTCGCGGACCGCCTCCACGACCCGCTCGGAGGTCGCGAAGCCGACGGTGAGGCCGGTGACGGAGACGACGCGTCCGTCGGGCATCGCGGTGGGAGAGCCGGTTCCGGCTGCGATGGTCGGCATGTCGGATCTCAGCGCGCGGGAGCTGGGACGCGGCGGGACTCGCCGAAGATCGCGGTGGTTGGCGCCTCGCCGGGGCGGACGAGGCCGCGATACATGCCCTCGGTGTTGAACGGCATCGCGACACGGCCGCGCGCGTCGACAGCGATCAGTCCGCCGCGGCCCCCGACCGCCGGGAGCGCGTCCTCGACCACCGCCCGGGCCGCCGCCGCGAGGTCCTGGCCCCCGTAGGCCATGCGCGCGCAGACATCGTGCGCCGCCGCGACGCGGATGAAGGCTTCTCCCGTGCCGGTGCAGGAGACGGCGGCGGTCCGGTCGTCCGCGTAGGTGCCCGCGCCGATCAGCGGCGAGTCGCCGATCCGGCCGGGACGCTTGTTGGTCATGCCGCCGGTCGAGGTCAGGGCGGCGAGATGGCCGTCCCGGTCGAGGGCGACGGCGCCCACCGTGCCGAACTTGCGGGTCTCGTCGAGGGGCCCCGACGCCGTATCGTGGTCGAGGGCGACCTGCCCGGCGGCCAGTGCCCGGCGGAGCTGGTCGCGGCGGGCCTCCGTCGAGAAGAAATCCGGTTCGACCATCTCCAGACCGTGCTGCTCCGCGAAGGCCTCGGCGCCAGCCCCGGCCATCAGGACGTGCTCGCCCGCCCCCATCACCGCGCGGGCGGCGCGGCCGGGCCGGCGCACCCGCGCGACTCCCGCGACGGCACCGGCCCGCAGGGTGGCGCCGTCCATAATCGCGGCGTCGAGTTCGTGGGTCTCGGCGCTGGTGAAGACGGCGCCGTGGCCGGCATTGAAGAGCGGGCACTCCTCCAGGAGGTCGACGGCGCGGCTCACGGCGTCGAGGGCGCTGCCGCCGGCGGCGAGGCAGGCCGCTCCGGCCGCCAGGATCTCGGCGAGGGCCGCGTGAAAGCACGCTTCGCCGGGATCGGCCTGGCCCGACGCGATCGTCCCGGCGCCGCCGTGGATCACGAGTACGGGGCGATGGTCGCTCATGGAACGGTTCCCGGAGGCGGGGTGTCGGGCAGGTCGTCGGTTCCGCCCTGCGGCGGCCAGGCGGCGTAGTCGCGGTCGAGCCAGGGCAGGACGGCTTCCGTCACCCGCGTCGCGGCCGGGACGAGATCCACGGTGGCGTGGGCGAAGGCACTCGCCAGGGCCTCGACGAGGGCCGTCAGGCTGGCATCCGAGGCGGCGAAGTAGTGGCAGTCAGTCTGCACGTAGAGCGCGATCGTAGCGGTGGCGACGAGGGGCGAGTGCGGTCCGTCGGTCAGCGCCAGGACCGCGGCGCCGTGCTTCCGGGCGATCTCGGCCAGCCGCACCGTGTCGGCGAAGTACCGCGGGGTTGCGAGCGCGATGACGAGGTCGTCGGTCGTCAGCCGGCGCAGAGTCCGGGCGGCGAAGCCGGGCCCCTCCAGGGTTGCCAGCAGATGGACGTCCTCGCGGTTGACGTCGAGGTTGCGCGCCAGGATGCCGGCTGGCCAGCTGCTGCTGCCCAGCCCAACAATGTAGACCCGTCGGGCCCGGCGGATCGCCTCGACGGCCTGCGCACAGGTCTGGCCGTCGAGCCCGCGGCGTGTCGCTTCAATGTTGCGGACGATGTCGGCCAAGGCTCCGTCGAGGATGCCGGACGCGGTAGCGGTTTGATCTCGGCCGCCGCGCAGCTTCTCGACCGGTGCGAGCGCCTTCTCATAGCCGAGGACGAGGGCCGCGCGGAACTTTGCGTAGCCCTCATAGCCCACAGCGCGGGCAAACCGATTAGCGGTGGCGACTGAGACGCCGACCAAGTCGGCAAGCTCATTAACGGGCAGGGTCGCAGCGCGCAACGGATGATCAAGGACGAAGCGGGCGACGTCTCGGTGAGCGGAGCTAAGCGCCGGAAACGCTTGCGCGATCCGCTGCGCGACAGACAGCTCCTCATGGTCCGATGCCACGACGCTCCAGCCGATCAAAAATTTTCACTGCTGGGAAGTCTGAGATTTTTTTTGATCACTCGCAAGCGCTTCGATGCTTATTTTCGCGGCACCGGCTGCACAAATCGCTGAACTTTCCGGGCAAATTGGGTCATCTCACTCGTGATCAGATGCGGATCTGGGCTTCGTCCTGCGGCGAGCCGCATAATTTTGGTTCGCGGGCGATCGGTTCATCGGTCCGGAGCGGAGCTTTCGGTGACGCGGTGCGCCACGGGCAGCCTCGCTTTGCGCAGGTCGTGCGTCGCATTGCGGGGGCATTGGGAAGCCACTTTAATCAGTGGCCCAACCGTGATCTCAGCAGCGAGATAGATCTCCGTCGGGTCCGACGAACATGGCGGCCTTGGCGATCGACGCTTGTAACTGTGGTGCGTAGGTCTTGCCTCTACCGCAAGGTCGGGCGCTCGCTCGGCTACAAGTAGATCAGAGTCATCACATCGGGGTCCGCTTTCGGGCAAGGACGAGAGTCCGCTGAATGGTCGAGATGGGCGCACTGCTGCCGGGCTGGTTTCGAAGCCCCTCGACACTGAAGCCGAGAGGCCGAAGTCTCAAATCTCAGTTCCTTCGGCCAGGGTCAGAGCATCCTCGACGTCGACACCGAGGTACCTGACCGTGCTCTCGATTTTTGTATGGCCGAGCAGTATCTGAACAGCACGCGGGTTGCCGGTCCGCTTGTAGATCAACGACGCCTTCGTGCGACGCAGGGAATGGGTCCCATAGTCCTCGCTTCGAAGCCCAATGCCCGAGACCCACTCATCGACCAACCGCGCATACTGCCTCGTGCTGATGTGCGTGATGCCGTCGAGCCTACTTCGGAAGGCATAGTCGTGGAGCGTTCCGCCCCTGGCCTCCAGCCATGCCAGGATGCTAGTACGAGCAGGTTCGAGCAACTCGAATTGCACCGGCCGGCCGGTCTTGCGCTGAATGACGATGGCCCGACTACGGACCCGACTGACCTGACCGGGTGGCTTTG
>NZ_AKFK01000098.1:0-16381 GCF_000272495.1 Methylobacterium sp. GXF4
CCACATGGCTGTTGTGGGTCGCAAGCCGCGTGTCCGCTTTCCCGCCTCGCGTATCCCGAAGCGGACCGGCGGCTTTCGGCCACTCCCAGTCCGCTGGAATGTGGCTCTCGATGACCGGGGTGGGTGGTTTTCGGCCTGTCTGCTTCCGGACGGCGGATGCATCGAAGCTGACATGGCCTCGGGGACCGCTTGCAACCCTTCACAGACCCTCGGAAGGTCCGATTCGTGGCAGCTTCATGATGGATGAGTTACGTTCGGGTCGGGTGGAAAGCAGTCCATCCGCTTATGGGAAGACGAAATATCGAAGCGGACGCTCCATCGCGATGCTCCGCTGCTCCTCACGGTTTGCGCCTTCGGGTCATGACCGGTGCGAGCGTCTCGGTTTCCCGGCATATCGGCTGCAACAGCGGTGCGACCTCCTCCACGGCCTCGGCATCGCCGCCGAGCAGGGCAACGAGCTCCCGAACGGGGCGACGACCAGAATTTGATTGCTGTGCGAGCTGGATGGAGCGTCCCAGAGCGGCGCTAGGTCGTCAACATGACAATACATTGTCATGTTGACGACCTGATTCAAAGCCCCATATCGGTGTCCATGAGAACGAAGACAAAAGGCATTGCGCCTGACGAGGAGCGCCTTCGGCGGGCCTGGACCGGCCTCGTCATCGAGGTTTTCCGCATGAACGGGGACCTGCTCGCAGCCGGCGATGCGCTGGTCGGCGACCTCGGCCTGACGAGCGCCCGGTGGCAGGTGCTGGGCGCCATCGCGCTTTCGCCCGTGCCGCTGCCGGTCGCCCATATCGCCCGCAACATGGGCCTGACCCGGCAGGCCGTTCAGCGCCTGGTCGACGACATGCGGGCCGACGGCTTCGTCTGCCTCGAACCCAATCCGCATCACCGCAGGGCCATGCTGGTCGTGGCGACGGAGCGGGGAGACACCGCCTATCGAGCGGCCATCGCACGGCAGGAGCGCTGGGCCGATGCCCTTACTGCTGGTCTCTCGGCCGAGGCGTTCGAGGCCGCCGGCACCCTGCTGCGCGAGATGCAGCACCGGATCGAGGGGTCCGATCCGGCGGCCGCCATAGAGGCGCAACCCCAGACACAAGGAGCCTGACATGCCCAAGTTCATCGAGCTGGATCGGACCGTCACCCTGGCGGACCAACTGAAGGACGAGGGCGGCCCGGTCGTCCTGATCAACACCTTCGTTGCCCACCCCGCCGATGCCGACCGCCTGGTCACTGCCTGGACGGCCGACGCGGAGGTCATGACGCGGCAGCCCGGCTTCGTCTCGACCCAGCTGCATCGCGGCATCGCCGGCAGCGGGGTGTTCCTGAATTACGCCGTCTGGGACAGCGTCGCCGACTTCCGGGCAGCCTTCACCAACCCCGAGTTCCGGGCCCGCCTGTCGGACTACCCCGAGACCGCAACGGTCAGCCCGCACCTGTTCCGTAAGGTGGACGTGCCTGGCATCTGCGCGGCGTGAGCCCCGCCGTTCTCCAGCCCGAGGCACCCATGCAATCTGAAGCGACCACTGCAAATTACGACGCCGAGGTCATCGTCGTCGGCGCCGGCCCCGTCGGCCTGACCACGGGGTGCGCCCTGCGCCACCACGGTGTCGATTGCCTGATCCTGGAGGAGCGAACCGAGGTCCGGGCGTATTCCCGGGCCAACAACCTTTGGGCGCGGCCTCAGGAACTTCTGGCCTCCGTTGGCCTGCGCGACGCCATCGCGGAGCGTGCATACCCGGTCCGGCTGGTGAACTTCTTCATGAACGGCACGCCGACGACGCCGATCCGGATCGACGACGTCACCAGCCCCCACCCGCAGGTCCTCTACAGCGGGCAGGACGTCATCGAGACGACCCTGATCGAAACCTACGAAGGGCGCGGCGGCCGGATGCAGCGCGGCGGCAAGCTCGTGTCCGTCGTGCAAGACCGGGACGGCGTGACCGTCACGGTGAGGCGCGGCGACGACGTACCGGAAGAACGCCTGCGCTGCCGCTACCTCGTCGCGGCCGACGGCGCCAAGAGCACGGCGCGCCCCCTGCTCGACCTCGACTTCGAACCGGAGCGGTTTGAGGGGCGGATGAACCGTCAGGTCGACGCCAAGCTGTCCTGGCGGCGTTCCCTGGAGCCCGACCAGCTCTGGTTCTTCTACTACGAGCGGGGCTTCTGCGGCGTGATGCCGGTCTGGGGCGGCTATCACCGGCTGTTCTTCCTGGCCGACGACGGGGGCGTGCCAGACCGGGATCCGACGCTCGACGAGATCCAGTCGGTGGCCCGCGAGGTCACGGGCGACGAGACCCTGACGCTAAGCGATCCGCAATGGCTTACGCACAGCCGCTTCCAATATGGCGTCTCCCCTGGCTACGCGCGGGGCCGCGTGTTCCTCGCCGGGGATGCCGGGCACCTGTCCCTGCCCATCGGCGGCCAGGGCATGAACGCCGGGCTGCATGATGCGGTCGAGATCGCGTGGCGGCTCGCGGCGGTGCTCCGCGGACAGGCGGCCTCCGTCGTTCTGGAATCCTACGATGCCGAGCGTGGCGGCGAGCACGCCAGGCTCAGCGCGCAACAGGCGAAGGGCTTCCGCCGGACCGTCTACCGGGGACCCGTCACGGACGTGGCTCTCGGGCTGGCGGCCAAGGTGGTGCCCGGCATCGGCGCCCTGCTCCAGGGTACGGACGATCTGCAGCAGCTTTCGGTCAGCTACCCGAAGAGCCCGCTCAACGAGGACCACCTTTCGGGTGTGACCCATCTCCTCCAGCGCGGACCGGGAGCCGGCGAGCGAGCTCCCGAGGCCGAGGTGACAGTCGAGGGCCGGACGACGTCGCTGTTCCCGTTCATCTACAACCCGGACGGCGTGACGACGGGCTGGGCCTTGCTGTGTTTCGATGGTCGGTCGACCCAAGCCGGCGCTTCGCTGCGCGCCGCCATCGAGGCCGTCGCCCCGTGGGGCTGGGTACGACCCCGTCTCGTCCTGGCGGGTCCTGTTTCGGAGGCGGGAGGAGCGCCAGTGTTGTCGGACCTGGACGGCAAGGCGCACGGCGCCTACGGCTTGGAAGGTCAATCCGCCCTCGTCCTCGTCCGTCCGGATGGGCATATCGCCTATCGCGGCGCGGCCGACCGACCCGAGCGCCTGACCGCATATTGCCGGCGGACCTTCATGACATGAGCCAAACGGCGCCTTAGCTGCTTCTCGCATGGAGCCGCTCGGCCAGTGAATGGGGATGCCGACTTCAGGGGCATGGTTGGCTTCACGCCCCCTTGCTGAAACTATCGAGGGCTGACGAACGGCCGCTTTCGGGCAGCGCCGATGGCGATATGAGCGGCCGCGTCGGGTCGTCTTCTGCCCGTCCGTTTCCGGACGGCGGATGCATTGAAGCGGAAATAGAAGGGGGTCCGGTCACGACCCGCTGCAGAAGCCCGTACCGTCCGCGTGAAGGCTGCATGAGGAAGGGGGCTGTCATGATCCGTGATGCTCTTCGAACGCTGGTGATCGCCGCTCTCGCTGGCGTCGTGTTCGCGGCAGGCTTTCTGTATCTGGTCGTGACTTCCGGCGTCGGTGAGAGGGGCTGGTGCTCGCCCGGTCCATTTCAGACCCAGTGCGAGTAGCGCCTGCCGGAAGGCAGACGCATGGCCGCTTCGGAGACACTGCCATGGCGATCCGGGCGGCTGGGTTGGGTCGCATGCGGAATGTCCACTTATGTCTGCGTCTTCAGAGCCTTGGTTCGGGTGTCTCCTCGCCTCGTCGGCACGAGCCGATGAGGAGACAGAGGATGGGACACTCTGCACACGATCCAGCCACGAAAGGGCGGACGGCCTGGAACGCCGGCCGCAAGCTCGGCGCCAAACGAGCCCTCAAACCTCAGCAGGTCTGGGCCATCCGATTCTGGCCCGACCGCGAACGGCGCGTGCGCGACCGGGCAATGTTCGACCTCGCTATCGACAGCAAACTGCGCGGCTGCGACATCTTCAAGCTCAAAATCGGCGACCTCGCAAGCGGGGGTCGCGTCCGTAGCCGGGCCATCGTCATCAAGCGCAAGACCGGCCGACCAGTGCAGTTCGAGTTGCTCGAACCAGCCCGTACCAGCATCCTGGCATGGCTGGAGGCCAGGGGCGGAACGCTCGACGACTATGCCTTCCCAAGCAGGCTCGACGGTGTCACGCACATTAGCACCCGGCAGTATGCACGCTTGGTCGACGAGTGGGTGACAGGCATCGGGCTGCGGAGCGAGGACTATGGCACCCACTCCCTCCGCCGCACGAAGGCGTCGTTGATCTACAAGCGGACCGGCAACCTGCGTGCCGTCCAAATTCTGCTCGGCCATACCAAGATCGAGAGCACGGTCAGGCACCTCGGTGTCGACGTCGAGGATGCTCTGACCCTGGCCGAAGGAACTGAGATTTGAGCGTCTGGCCCCTCGACGTCAGTGTCGAGGGGCTTCAGAACCAGCCTGGCAGGAATGCGCCCATTTCAGTCATTTAAACGCCTTCCTCCTTTTCCTCGGAGCGGACATTCAACGGCGATTCACTTCAGTGCTCCGCCTCCCGTCGGCTCGACTGCGTTACGAAACGTACGAGCCGGCATTCAGGCGCGTCAGAGCTAACCGCGAATGCAATTCAGTCTTCGAAGACGCTCTTGAGATCCCTGAAACCCTTGATTTCGATGGGGTTGCCACTTGGGTCGAAGAAGAACATCGTGCGCTGCTCGCCGGGCTCCCCCGCGAAACGGATTACCGGTGGGATGTCAAAAGCAACCCCCTCCGCCTCAATGCGGGCGGCCAGTGCCTGCCAGGTGTCGAGTGGCAGCACCACGCCGAGATGGGGCATCATCACCATGTGGTTGCCGACCTTTCCGGTTCGGGTCGTTGCGAAGGGCTCACCCAGATGCAGCGAGATCTGATGGCCGAAGAAATCGAAATCCACCCAGGTCTCTGTGCTGCGCCCCTCCCGGCAGCCGAGCACACCGCCGTAGAAGCGGCGCGCCGCGTCGAGGTCGGTGACGTGGTAGGCGAGGTGGAATGGCGTGAGCATCAATAAGCCTTTTCGTTGTGTCTGGACGGAGCCGTCGCGCCCTCAGGCGGCCGGTTCGAGGGCGCTCGCCGAGATGACGCCACCGATGAGGTTACAGGACAGCAGGAATGCGCTGTCGAGCTCTGCGCCGCCGGCCGGTACGAGGGCCGCCCGTCGCGCTGCGAGGGTACGTCTCGCCTCACGGGCGAGGGACTGGGCCTTCTCGACGGTAACGGCTTCGAACACAATCGTTTCGCCCGGCCGCACCTGCGCCAGGCGACCGAGATCGGCCGAGATCACCGTGGCGATCTTCGGATACCCTCCGGTGGTGTGGCGGTCGGCGAGCAGGATGAGGGGGCGTCCGTGTCCGGGCACCTGGATCGAGCCGTTCACGATCCCGTCTGAGACTATGTTGAAGCCGTCTGCATGGGCGATCGGCGGCCCGTCGAGGTGGCAGCCCATCCGGTCCGCCCGCGCGGTGAGCGTGTAGGGCGCGGAGAGGAAGGTTCGCAGACCCTCTTCGGTGAAGCTGTCGGCCTGCGGCCCGAGAACAACCCGGATCGGACCGCCTAAACGTGGCCGGTGGAGCAGCGGCAGGGTCAGCGGTCGGTCGCTGAACTTGGGCGCGCCGAGGGGTAGCAGGTCGCCGGCGGCGAGAGGATTGCCGTCTAGGCCACCTAGGCGAGTGCGGGTATGCGTCGAGACGCTGGCGAGCATCGGCGCCACAGCGAAGCCCCCTGCGACCGCGAGGCAGGCCCGTAAGCCTTGCCGTGGGGCGCCCAGGATGAGCCGATCCCCCCGCCGTAGGTCGTGGGCGGTGAAGGGGTCGAGTATGCGCCCATTCAGGCTCATCGCGAACGGCGCCCCGGCGAGGGCGATGCGGCAGGTTTCCACCTCGCAGACGAAGGTGGGGCCGACCATCGCCATCTCGATCACCGCCGTGTCGAGCGGATTGCCGACAAGGGCGTTGGCCAGGGCCAGCAAATCGGGATCCATCGCCCCGGACCCGGAGATGCCGTAGCGCAGGTAGCCCTGCCGACCAGAATCCTGCAGGGTCGAGGCGACACCAGGGGCGACGACGCGCAGGCCTTCAGCCATCGATGCGCTCCAAGGTGGCGACGGTCTCGCCGGCACGGGCGGCCTCGCTGAGAGCATCGAATTCGGCGCGGCCTATGGGGTCGAACCGGATCAAATCTCCCGCCGTGAACAGGAACGGCTCGGCCCGCGCCGGATCGTAGGAGCGGGCGGGCGTGCGGCCGATGAGTTGCCAGCCGCTCGGCAGCTCCAGGGGCGGCGAGACGCCGGTCTGGTTCCCACCGATGGATACACTGCCCGCCGGGGTCTTGGGTCGGGGATCGGTGCGCCGGCTCGCCTGGATGCGAGGATCGAGGCCGCCGAGATAGGCGAAGCCAGGGGCGAAGCCGATCATGTAGACACGGTAATCGCGGCCGGCATGGAGGGCGACCACCTCCTCCGGGCTCAAGCCGACCCCGGCCGCAAGCGAGGCGAGGTCGGCCCCGTGCTCGCCGCCATAATTGACTGGTATCCGCCAGCGGCGGCCCGCGCCGGTCTTTGCTTCCGGGGGCGGCCAGTGGGCGGCGATCAGCGCCGCAAGTTCGACCCGGGGCAACAACTCCGGGTCGTAGACGACCAGGAGCGAGCGATAGGTCGGCACCGTCTCCAAGAGGCCTGGCCGTCCAGCGCCGCGGATCGCCTCGTCGAGGGCGATGACCTGCGCGTTGACCGCAGGATCAACCGTCTTGCCAAGTTCGACCGTCAGGGCGCGATCGCCGCAATTGAGGAGGCGATAGCCAGGCTCAGACACCAAGCACCTCAGCCATTGGACGCAGACCGATGCCCTTGGCGGAGCAATCCTCGCGCAGGCGGCGTCCCATGGCGACGGCGCCGAGCGTGTCGCCGTGAACGCAGATCGTGTCGATCCGCGTCGGGATGCGCCGGCCGGATAGGCTGGTGATCGCCCCATCCTCCAGCATCCGCATCACGCGCTTAGAGACGGAGTCGGGATCGTGCAGCACGGCGCCGGGGATCTTGCGCGAGACGAGGGTGCCATCATCCGCGTAGGCGCGGTCGGCGTAGATCTCGCGCGCGATCAGCAGGCCGACCTTCTCGCCGGCCTTCTCGGTCTCCAGGCCCGGCATGACCACGAAGATCAGGTCGCGGTCGAGGGTGCGGATCGCCCGCGCCACCGCTACGGCGAGGTCGGCATCCTCGTTGGCCATGTTGCCCATCGCCCCGTGCGTCTTCACGTGGCGGACTGGGCAGCCGGCATCCTGGGCGAGCGCCAGGAGGGCGCCGACCTGGTAGAGAACCGCCTTCTCGATGTCGGCCGGGCGTTCGCCGTGGATCGGCCGCCGGCCGAAGCCCCAGAGGTCGAGGAAGCTTGGATGCGCGCCGGCCTGCACGCCGTTCGCGGCGGCGCCGCGCAGGGTCTCGTGCATCACCAGCGGGTCACCCGCGTGGAAGCCGCAGGCGATGTTGGCGGAGGTCGCCACCGTCAGCATCTCGGCGTCGTCGCCGAGGCGGTAGACGCCGAAGCCCTCGCCCATGTCGCAGTTCAGATCGACGATCATCGGTGCATCCTTCCGCGTGAGTTCTGTCTGCGGGGTCAGGCTTCTGCGACGAGGTGCGCCACCAGGGTCGCGGCGGCGCACAGATCCTCGATCCGCATTGCCTCGTGCGGGTTATGGCTGCCGTTTTGATTGCGGATGAAGATCATCGTGCTTGGCACGCCCTGACCGGCGAGGGTCGCTGTGTCGTGTCCCGCCCCGCTCTGCATGGTCCGGAACGGCATCCCGAGCCGGCGCGCATGGCCCGACAGGGCCTCGACCAACGCTGAGCTCATTCGGGCCGGCGTGCTGCCGGTGCGCTCGCCCAGGACGAAGCGCACGCCGCGGGCGGCCTCGATGGTGGCAACCAATTCGGCCAAAACCGCCTCGATCCGGTCCAGAACGGCTGGCTCGGTGCTGCGCACGTCGAGGCAGAAGCGGACCTCGCCGGGGATCTTGGCGAAGGAGTGCTGGACCGGGTCAGTGGTGACCTCGCCCAGCGTGATCGTGGCCGGCCGCCCTTCCGCCTCCAGCGTTCCCCACAGGGCATCGAGGCCGGTGATCAGGTCGGCGAGGGCGAAGACGGCGTCACTGCGCTCGGACCGCGCGACCGCGCCGGAATGGCCGTAGCGGCCGAAGCAGGCGGCCTTGCGGTAGCGGAAGCTGCCGCTGATCGCCGTGACGAAGCCTACCGGGACCCCGGTCGCCTCCAGCGCCGGACCCTGCTCGATATGCAGTTCCACAAAACCGTGGATCCGCGTCGGGTCGAGCAGCCGCTCGCCCCGCGCCACAGCCTCCGGCCGCAGGCCGAGCTCAGCCATGTGGTCGCGCAGGCTCCGGCCGGAATCGGCGCGGGGCAGGTCGAGCAAGTCGGGCGGCAGCAAGCCGAAGGCGGCGCGGCTGCCGACATAGGAGGCGGGGAACCACACGCTCTCTTCGGCCCGGAACACCGCCACCGTCACCGGGCGCGTGGGCACGAGGCCCGCCCGGCGCAGGGCTTCAAGGGCTGCGAGGCCACCAATCACCCCGGCCGCACCGTCGAAGTTACCACCGTGCGGTACCGTATCCACATGCGAGCCGACCATCCAGGGTGACAGTGCCGGGTCGCGTCCCACCATTGTCAGGAAGAGATTGCCGGCGGCATCGCACTCGGGCTTCAGACCCAGTGCGAGCCCGGTCGCTCGCATAAGGGCGTGGGCCTGCTCCTCCCCCTCGCCGTATGCAGCCCGCGTGACCCCCGGCTCGTCGCGGCTGAAGGACAGGAGCTCCGCGAACAGTCCGGCGCAGAAGTCCGGGTCAATGGCGATCAAATCTGCGCCCGTTGCAGCCCCTAACCCGTTCATGCCGGAAACTCCGCGGACGGTTCACCCTGCCGCCGCCGATCCCAGACCTCCGCGTTGACGAGGTTCGGTGGGCGGCGGCCGGCGAGCACGTCGACCACCTGCCCGGCGACCCGCTCGGCTGCACGGATCAGGGCCGCCTCGGTGGATGCCGCGACATGGGGGGTAAGGATCGCCCGCCGCTCAGCATGGAGCGGATGGTCGTGCGCGAGCGCGTCTCCCGACACCACGTCGAGCCCCGCGCCAGCAATGGTCCCCGCAGCGAGAGCCTTGCCCAGGGCGCCCTCGTCCACCAGGGCACCACGGGCAGTGTTGATCAAAAAAGCGCCAGCCTTCATGCGGGTCAGCTCCCCCGAACCGATCAGCCCACGGGTCTGGGGCGTGAGCGGCAGGTGGAGGGAGACCACGTCGGCCCGGGTGAGGAGGTCCGGCAGAGAAGTAGCGCGCTCGGCTCCTATGGCCTCGAAGTCGGAATCGGGCCGTGTTGGGCCATAGGCGAGCACGTCCATGCCGAGGGCCGACGCCAGTTGTCCGGTCGCCTGCCCAATGGCACCAAACCCCACGAGACCGAGCGTCAGCCCGGCGAGCTCCACGAGGCGTGCGCCGTAGCGGAAATTGTGGTCGCCTTCCCGCATGGCCCGGTCGGCCTGCGGGATCGCTTTCGCTAGGGCGAAGATCAGCCCGATCGCGTGCTCGGCGACGGACTGGGCATTGGCCCCCGGCGTGTTGACGACCGGGATTCCCGCCCGCGTCGCCTCGGGAACGGCCACCGGGTCAGTCCCGGTGCCATGAACCCCGATCACCCTCAGCCGGGGCGCAGCCACCACCGCCTCTGCGGGGAAGCCGCCGTTGCGCGTGATCACCGCGACACAGTTGGCCGCCTCGCGGGCGAGAGTCGCGGGGGCGAGGTCGGTTGCGATCCGGGTCTCAAGCCCCGCCGCCCGGAGGCGCGCCAGCCCGGCTTCGTGGATCGGCTGAACGATGAGGCAGAGCCCGGAGGGTTCCGCGGAGGGGGAACGGCGGAAGGAAGGTTCGGTGAACACGTACGAGGCAGCTCTGCTCATAAATACCGCTTGAATGCCGATGGTATACCGATGAAGGTATCGCATCGCCTCAATGCTGGCAACATAAAAATCTAGTACATATCGGCATACCTCAGCAATACGCTTGAAATTTAAAGCAAAAATCTGCTATAGCTTCATGTTTTAAGGTAGTTTAACAATCAAAATCGAAGTTATGAAAACGAATAAGGTTGAACTATGACTGAGATCGAGACCGCTACGACGCCACTCCTGAAAATCAGGAAGCTTCACAAGAGCTACGGTGCCAACGAGGTCCTGAAGGGTATCTCCCTCGATATCCACGAGGGCGAAGTGGTGTCGATCATCGGCGCGAGCGGCTCGGGCAAGAGCACGTTCCTGCGGTGCCTGAACCTTATGGAGACGCCGACCTCCGGCTTCATGGATTTCGAGCGATTCGCCTTCGACTATGAGCTGGGCGCTCGTCGTCAGCCGACCCCGCAGCAGCTCTGCGAATTGCGGGCGCGGATCGGCATGGTCTTCCAGAGTTATAATCTTTGGCCGCACATGACCGTGCTGGAGAACGTCGTCGAGGCACCGATCCGAGTGCGACGAATGCCGCGCCGGCAGGCGGTGGCGGAGGCTGAGGCGCTGCTCCAGCGCATCGGCCTATACGAGAAGAAGCAAGCCTACCCGTCGAAGCTCTCGGGTGGGCAGCAGCAGCGCGTGGCGATCGTGCGCGCCCTGGCGATGGCACCCAAGGTGATGCTGTTCGACGAGGTGACCTCGGCCCTCGATCCGGAGCTGGTGGGCGAGGTGCTGGCGCTGATGGCCTCCCTCGCGGCGGACGGGATGACGATGCTGCTCGTCACCCACGAGATGGCCTTCGCCAGGGACGTCGGCACCCGCACCCTGTTCTTCGACGGCGGCGTGATCGCTGAGGACGGCCCGCCGAAAGAAGTCATCGGTGCCCCTCGGAGCGAGCGGTTGCGCCACTTCCTCCGGCGCGTGCTGCACGAGCCGGTCGGCCTCGGGCACTCGGCGTGAGCAGCCGCATATCCAGCGGGGAGTTCGGACGGCGATGAGCGTCACGACAATTCAGGACTGGTGGCTCAGCCTCTCGGAAGAGGTCGTCACCTACGGCCCTGGCTTCCTATCGGCGACCATCGTCGTTCTCGGCGTTACGGTGGCGAGCATCCTTGTGAGCTGGGTCTGCGGCCTGCTCGGGGCGCTGGGCAAGCGCTCGTCCTTCGCGCCCTTCCGGGCACTGGCGAGCTTCTACGTCTGGTTTATCCGGGGCACGCCGACCCTTGTGCAAGTGTTCATCGTCTATTTCGGCATGCCGCAGATCGGCGTGAAGCTGTCGCCGATCACCGCCGGGATCATCGCGCTGGGCGTCAGCAGCGGCGCCTACGTAGCCGAGACCATCCGTGCCGGCCTCACGGCGATCCCCCGGGGTCAGATGGAATCGGCCTTGGCCTTGGGCATGAACCCGCGGATCATGATGGCGCGGATCGTAATGCCGCAAGTCTTCCGCATGATTCTGCCGTCGCTCACCAACGAAGCGATCTCGTCGGTCAAGAACACGTCGTTACTCTCGACGATTACGGTGGTCGAGCTGACACTCTACGCGCAACTCATGATCGCAACCACTTTTCGCCCGTTCGATTTCTACATCGCGGCGGCACTGATCTATCTCGGCCTCACTTCGATCCTGTCGCAGCTCTCCGCCTACTTCGAGCGGCGCTACGCCCGTCTGTCCTGAGCCCCGCCTGCTGAGTGTCAGGCCGCGGCTCACACCTCTCGCCCCGTCCCAACATTGGAGATTGCTATGAACCGCCGACACCTCCTCGCACTCGTCGCCCTCTGCACCGGCCTGTTGGCTGCTCCCGCGGCCCGGGCGGCCGAGGGCAAGCTGGAACTGATTGAGCCCGGCAAGCTGATCGTGGCGACCGACAGCACCTTCGCGCCCTTCAGCATGCGTACGCCGAGCGGCGAGCTCGACGGGCTGGAGGTCCGGGTGATGCGCGAGGTATGTCGCAGGCTGGGGGTGGAATACAGCCCCGTGAACGTCAAGTTCGATGCCCTGCTGATCGGCCTGATGGCCGATCAGTACGACATCACCAGCGAGTCGATGGACATCACGCCCGCCCGGCAGAAGCAGGTCGCCTTCGCGGACGGGTGGCTTGAATCCGGGGCACGGATCGTCACCCGCAAGGATACGGGCATCAAGGGTCCGGACGATCTAAAGGGCCGGAATGTGGGCGCTCTTTCGGCCTCAACCTTCGGCAAGCTCGCCGAGGACCACGGTGCCACCTTGAAGAGCTACAAGACCGCCGCGGACGCCATGCAGGACCTCGTCGGTGGCAACATCGACGCGGTGATCAATGACGCGGTGGCCGGCAACTACGCGATCAAAGCCCGCAAGCTGCCGCTGGTGATGATCGAGACCCCGCTCAGCACCATCCAGAAAGGCTTTGCCATCAAGAAAGGGAAGCCGAACCTGCACGCGGCCGTCAACAAAGCCCTAGCCGAGATGGTCGCCGACGGAACCTATGCCAAGCTCATCACCCCGCTGATCGGCTATGACCCGGCGCCGAAGGAGCCGATCCGCACGAATGCCATGTGAAAGGCCGCTGCGACACGGCATACCGACAAGAAGACGGGGGCGGCCCGGCCGGCCGCTCCGGGAGGAATCGATGAAGACCCTTGACGCATCGTCGTACACGACGGCGCTCAACGCCCGGCGCGAACAGAGCCTGGGTCAGAAGGCCTATGACAAGCTGCTCGACATGCTGGTGCGGCGCGACCTTCCGGCAGGGACCGTGCTGCACGAGCGTCGCCTCGCCGAGATGCTCGACATCTCGCGCACGCCGACCCGCGAGGCGATGTCGCGGCTGGAGACCGAGGGCCTGATCGAGCGGCAGCCCGGCGGGATGCTCGTCGTGAAGGAGTTTTCCCTGCGCGAGCTGATCGAGATCCTGCACGTCCGCCGCCTGCTGGAACGGGAGAGCGTCGTGCTCGCCGCGGGCCGGATCGCCGACGCCGTGCTGGAGGATTTACAGGGACAGATCGAGGCGCTCCTGGCGGCCGGGGATCCGGATGCCCCGGGCAACTGGGAGGTCGACCGCTGTTTCCACGAACTGTTCGCCGATCACAGTCACAATGCGATCCTGGCCAAGACGATCAAGGACCTGCGGCTCAAGACGCAGATGTTCAACCTGAGCCGGATGCCCGAACGGTTCGAGGCCGTGCATCGCGAGCACTTGGCGGTGGTCGCCGCCCTGCGGGCCGGGGACCCGGCGGCGGCGGCCGATGCCATTGCGGCTCATCTCGAAAACTTCAAGCTGGGCATCATTCGCCGCCTGAGCGAATTTTAAGGTGTGGCGGCGCGATGGATGAATTTGCGAACCTGCGCGGCTGTGAGGCGGCCTTCCCGGAGGCGGAGTTCGCCGCGCGGCAGATGGCGGCACGGGCTGCAATCGCCGCCGCCGGCCACGATGCTCTGGTGGTGACCGGTCCGGAGGCGATCTACTGGCTGACCGGCCGCCAGACGGCGGGCTACTTCGCTTTTCAGGCCCTCGTGCTGCCGGTGAAGGGAGAGCCGGCCTTGCTGGTGCGCCAGCTCGAATTGCCGGGGGCGGCGGCCAATACCTGGCTCGACGACATCCAGGCCTATCCAGACGGGACCGACCCGGCCGACGCCCTTGCCGCTCTCGTGCGCCGCCGGGGCTTCGCCCGGCCGGCGCTGGAGCGGGACGGCTGGTTCGTCTCGCCCGCCCTGGCGGCGCGGATCGGCATGGCGCTCGGCATCGACCCGATTCCAGACGGGTCAGGCCTCCTCGGCCCCCTGCGGACAGTGAAGTCAGCGATCGAGCTGAAGGCGATCCGGGCCGCCGCCCGTTACGCGCAGGCTGGGCTCGCGGCCGGCATCGCGGCCTGCACAGTGGGCAACGACGAGAACGCGGTCGCCGCCGCTATGCTCGCCGCCGCCACGACGGCCGGGTCCGAGGCGATGGCGATGGAGCCCCTGATCTCGTCGGGCCCCCGCAGCGGGCTGCCACACATGACGTGGCGCCGGCGCCGGCTGGAAGCGGGCGACGCGGTGTTCCTTGAACTTGCAGGCAGCCATGCTCGCTATCATGCGGCACTGATGCGCAGCGTCTGGATCGGCGAGCCGCCGTCCGAGGCGCGGCGGATGATGGATTGCGCGCTGCGAGCACTCGACGCGGCCCTCGATGCAATCCGACCGGGCCGCCCCTGCTCCGTCCCTCACGAGGCCGCCCAAGCCATCATCGACGCGGCGGGCTACGGCCCAGCCTTCCGCAAGCGCATCGGCTACTCGATGGGTATCGCCTTCGCGCCTGACTGGGGCGAGGGTGGCCTGCTCAGCCTCTTCACCGGCGTCGACCGGCCGATCGAGCCGGGCATGGTCTTTCACCTGCCGGCGACCTTGCGCCGCTATGGCGCCTGGACCGTCGGCGCATCCGAGACAGTCATTGTCACCAAGCATGGGGCCGAACCCCTCTCGGACCTGCCCCGCGCCCTGACGCTGCGGTGAGGCCGCCAGATACCTGTTAGATCGAAAGGGGCTCGTCCGCTTTTCCGGCGCCTCTAGTCCAGAACTGTGATTCTGCTTACGGCGAGACCCGGTCGACCGCTCCCGACTTACTGCAGTCAAATGCGTTCTTGCGGCACAAGCTGTGATGGCGGCGCGACCGAACTTCGGAGTAATGGAGTGCGCCTTACGTCATGAATGGCTCAAGAGGTGTCTCGGTCGACCTGCACAGGTGGCCGCTCGGTGAGCGCCAACGCGGTCGCTGCGAGCATGATCCCCATACCCGATGCCTCCACCCATCCGAAGGGCTCGTGCGCGTAGATGACGCCGATCGCAACTGCGATCACCGGGCTGACGAAGGCATACAGGCCGGCGCGGAAGGCGCCCCAGTCCCGCACCAGCCAAAGAAAGATAGAGAAGCCGGTTAGCGAGCCGCCGATGACCATCACGCCAAGGCAGAATAGCACCCGCCCATCCCAGAGGGCGACGAAGCGGCCTGGATCGTAGCCCTCGAGGAGCAACGACACGGGCACGAGCCCGATCGCGCCGATGAGCGTCTCCCAAAAAGCGAGAACCATTGGCGGCATTGTCTGCGTCAAGGGCCGGCTGATCACCGAGCCCCAGGCGTAGCAGGCCGTGCCGAATGCCACCGAAGCGAGAGCGAGCACCACCGTAACGCCATCTTGCGCGGCTTCAGCCCGGCCGGAGAACAGGAGCACGAGCCCGCTGATACCGAGTCCGATGGCGCCGACTCGACGCGCGCTGAGGCGCTCTTGGCCGTAGAGGAAACCGATGAACGCGAGGAATATCGGCATCAGCGACAGATTGACGATCGCCGATAGGCCGCTGGGAGCGTGAGCGACACCCCAGAACACGAAGCTATAGCAGCCAGTCGTGATGAGGAGCGAGGCGCCGACGATCCGGCCGAACCCATGTATGCGCAGTGGCAGGCCCCGTACGCTTACGATGACGAGGAACAGGACGCTGGAAAGGAGGAAGCGCGCCGTGGCGAGGAAGATCGGCGGGACGGCCTGCGTGGCGATCTTCGTGGGCAACCACGTCACTCCCCAGATCAGCGCCATGATGCCGAAGGCTACGAGGCGGCTCACGCCGGATCGCTCCCGACACTCATGCTGCACTCATCGCCAGCCGCTCATGACAAGCACCGGTCCAAGCCTGGGAAACGTGGAGCGACGACGGATTGCGCTGGGAAGCGCGATCAGAAGCCGTCGCGCGATGTAGGTGCCCATGGTGCTCGCCTCCCGCTCAGGCCTCCCTGTACCAGTCGGGCAGGAACGACAGGTCGTTGTCCCAACCGCTTTGTAAGGCAGCGAGTCGTGCGCCCACCGCCGATACCTTCGCTCGGTGGATCAGCGGCAGCACGTTCTCCGAGACCGCGAGGTCGTTGCACTTGATCAGAAGCGCCGCCCGCTTGATCGGGTCGAGCTCGCTCTGAGCGGCGTTGTAGGCCGCGTCGTAGGTGTCGTTGCGCCAGCGCACGACGTTGCGGCCCTGCCACTTGTTCTCCTTGGTGGCGACCTCCCAGGAGACGTACTGGAGCAGCCAGATCGCCGGATCCGCCTGGGTCATGTTGTTCGTGTACATCTCCATGTCCGCGTAGAAATGCGGGTAGGTGTCGGGGTTGGCCGGGTCGGAGGAGAAGAACACCGAGCCGGTGACCGATTTCAGTTCGATCTCGATCCCGGCCTTGGCGGCCGCTTGCTTGATGATCGCCTGGGTCTTCTGGCGCGGGGCGTTGATCGAGGTCTGGAACAGCAGCTTCAGACGCTTGCCGTCCTTGGCCCGGATGCCGTCGGAGCCCTTCGCCCAGCCGGCCTCGTCGAGGAGCGCGTTGGCCTTGGCCGAATCGAACGCGAAGCTGGTGTT
>NZ_AKFK01000099.1:0-908 GCF_000272495.1 Methylobacterium sp. GXF4
AAACTTGTAGCCCCCGAGCGACGCCGGCAGGCGGTCGACGGCATCCGGGAGAAGTACGGCCTCTCGGAGCGTCATGCCTGCCGGATCGTCGGCCAGCATCGGGGTACGCAGCGCTACGTGCCCACCGTGCCGGCCGACGAGGATGAGCTGACCCGTGCCATCATCGCCCTGGCGTCCGAGTACGGGCGCTACGGCTACCGCCGCGTCACCGCGCTGCTGCAGGCAGCTGGCTGGCAAGTGGGCAAGGACCGGGTTCAGCGCATCTGGCGTCGCGAGGGGCTCAAAGTCCCTAGCCGACAGAGACCCCGCAGCCGCCTATGGCTGAACGACGGCTCATGCGTGCGGCTACGACCGCTCCACCGCAACCATGTGTGGAGCTTCGACTTCGTGCAGGCTCAGACCCACGACGGCCGAAGCCTACGCATCCTGACGCTGATCGACGAGCATAGCCGGGCGTGCCTGGCGCTGAAGGTGGCACGGCGTATCAACAGCGTCGGCGTGATCGAGGCGCTGGCCGATGCCATGTGCCTGCACGGCATCCCCGAGCACATCCGCTGCGATAATGGCCCTGAGATGATCTCCAAGGCGCTGCGCAAGTGGGTCGCCAAGACGGGGCCACGGATCCAGTACATCGCGCCAGGATCGCCGTGGGAGAACGGGTACTGTGAGAGCTTCAACGGCAAACTTCGGGACGAGTGCCTACGCCAGGAGATCTTCTACTCGCTGAAGGAGGCACAGATCGTCATCGGTCTATGGCAAACCACGTACAACTGCATCCGACCGCATTCGTCGCTGGGCTATCGGCCGCCCGCGCCTGTCAGCTACCCGGGTCTGGCCTTCCGGCTACCCATGCCCGCGACCATGCAGTAGCCTCTCAATCGGCTCGGTCCAAAATACCGGTCAGGTCA
>NZ_AKFK01000100.1:0-404 GCF_000272495.1 Methylobacterium sp. GXF4
GCGGCCGCGATATCCTGCAGATGCATCCAGTACTAGTATGGCCCGGGGGATCCTAGAGACCATTCGCGATTCCATGAGACTCCAAGGGTTCTGCACAACTTATGCACCTCTATTAGATCATTGTGTTCTACGAAGCCTGGACTGCATTACATATTCACAACCAACATGAGAAGAGCGGAATAGATGGCCGGATGTTTGGTGGCTTTGATATATTGTGAGGAGCATTGCGAACCCTAGAGCTGTCCGGTCAAATAACCCCCTCACAATAAGTGTAATGTCATGGGATAATCAAAAGACTAAGGGAGGGCTTTTATAGAAGGCGTGAGGTCATGCTATCCCCCTCTGAAGACGCGGCCGCGATATCCTGCAGATGCATCCAGTACTAGTATGGCCCGGGGGATCCT
>NZ_AKFK01000101.1:0-67608 GCF_000272495.1 Methylobacterium sp. GXF4
CCCCCCCCCAATGCCAATATGTTTCGCCGATCAGGTCGTGGTCCATCTCATTCAAAGTCCGAATATCTATACAGCTCAGGATTTTGAAGGTTAAAAAAATCAAACCGACAGAAAATGTTCCAATAATACACTCAATAACTATGCATTAGGACGCGATTTTGCCGGAACATGAATCATAAAGACGCTTAACCGGACGGAAAAATGCCATAAACGCAGCATAAATCAATTTCACATCAAGTTTTAATCTTTGGCCTTAGCGGTTTGATCAGAAGCGGAGCGTAAAGGAGCGACCACGTCAGCGTGGTCAGGCCATTCGGTCCGCATCGGGTAGTAGAGGAGTGCCGAGGTAGTGTATGTCGTCATGGATGAGCGGTCGATGGTGACCGACGGTTACGTTGCGAGCTTCAGCAGAGAAGGCGTATCCGCGGTCGGACTACTGGCATCCGATTTCAAGGGCTGGCTGCAGACGGCTCGGGAACCGGATCTGGACGCCGTCCAGGGCTTCCTCCTCGGTGATTGCGCGCAGCGATCCAGCCTCCCCGACCTCATCCACAAACGGTCCCGGGCGCCGATCATCGCCATGATCGAGACGCGCAGCCTGACCGAGACCCTGGACCTGTTCACGGCCGGCATCGACGACGTCGTCCGCAAGCCGGTTCACGTGCGCGAGATCATGGCCCGGACTGAATCGGTCTGGCGGCGCTCACAGCGCTCACAGCATGCGACGGCCAAGGAAGCGGCGGATCGGACCGAGCGGCTGAGAGTGTATTTCGACGGCCGCGACCCCGATATCGACGGGGAGAAGATCGCCCTGCCGCGACGCGAGCGGCAGATCCTCGAACTTCTGATCCGCAATCGCGGCCGCAGGCTGACGAAGGAACAGGTCTTCAACGCCGTCTACGGTGCCTTCACCAGCGACGTCGACGAGAGCGTCGTGGAGAGCCACATCAGCAAGCTTCGCAAGAAGCTCCGTGAGAAGCTGAGCTTCGATCCGATCGAGGTCCGCCGCTACCTCGGATACGCGTTCGTGAGCTGATCGAACGCGACCGGATCCCCGAGGGACGGCAGATCCCTCGCCCGGCCGTCCCCCGCTGTCGACGGGGAGCGGGAGCCGAAGCCACGGGATGTCTGAGGCACACCGCGCACGGACACCGGTCCGCGTTTTACGGTGCCTGCACCATGTGGGTCCGTGGCGTCGCCCGATGGCGCGATCCGTGCGGGAGCGCCGATCTTCCCTGCGCGCCGCGGCGAAACCGCGCTCGCGCTCCAGCGCGCCCTACTCGATCAACGCATCGGCCTTCGCCAGGAGCGAGGGCGTGATCGTCAAGCCCAGGGCCGCCGCGGTCTTGAGGTTGATAACGGTCAGAAAGCGTTCGCTCGCCTGCACGGGCAGGTCGCCGACCGCGGCCCCTCTCAGGATCCGGTCGATATAGCCGGCCGCCTGCTGGACGTCCCGGGCCACGCTGGTGGTGTAGGCGGCGAGGCCGCCGAGCTGGACCTGTGCCGCATAGGCATAGACTGCGGGCAGCCGGAGCTTGGCGGTCAGATCGATGATCTGGCGGCTGTAGACGCCCGTGATCGCATCCGGCAGCACGATCAGGCCGGCTTGGGGCTCCGCGGCCAAGGTGGTGATCGCCCGCTCGATCTCGGCGGCGTCGTGCACGCCGCTGGCCTCGGCCCGGATACCAAGACCCGGGCCGGTCCGTGCGAGTTCGGCGGCGTAACCGGCAAAGCGCGTCGGATAGTCCGGGTTGATGATGGCGCGCGCCCGCGTCACGCTCGGGCTGAGTTCCTTCAGGAGCTGCAGCCACTTGCCGACGAACGTGTAGTCGAAGTTGCTGAACCCGGTGAGGTTGCCGGACGGCCGCGCCAGGCTGGTCACGAAGCCGCCGCCGACCGGATCCTGCACCTGAATGAACACCACCGGGGTCGTCGTGGTGGCCTGCTTGACGGCGGTCGTGCCGACGACGCCCTGCGAGAAGATCAGGTCCGGTTTCGCCGCCAGCAGCTCGCTGGCTTGGCGGCGCATCTTCTCGGCATCGCCGTCGCCCAGCCGCAGGTCGACCGTCAGGTTCTGGCCCCAAGTCCAGCCGAGCCGCCCCAGGCTGTCCTTGAGCGTGTCGACGATGATCGGCACGTCGGGATGGCTCTCTCCGTAGACCAGGAGGATGCCGAGCCGGCGCCGCGCCGGGGTCTGCGCATGTCCGGTTGCCGGCCAAGCGGCCGCGCCGCCGAGGCTCGCGAGGACGTCGCGGCGTCTCATCCGGCTGCCCTCGCTGCGCGGGGGCATGGGCGGTCGGGCTGTCGGCTGGTCGAAGGACGGGGCATCCTGCAGGGCGCTCGACGGATGGGGCAGGGGGCCTCGAGTGTCCGCCATCGCGGCCGGCGGGTCGAGGGTGCGATTGTGTTCAGCGCACCTCGATGCGCGTTCCGGAGGCTCCGTTGAGCAGCCGCTTGAGATGGAAGGCCGACAACGCATCGTCGGGCCGCAATCCGACCAGCGCCGCGAAGGCCGGCATGGCCCCGGCCTCGCCGGCCTCCAGCTTGGCGAAGGCGTCGAGGTAGCGGCCCAGCGTCTCGCCGTCGTATTCCTCCTCGGTCAGCGGCTCGAAGGCGCGCAGCGCGCCCTGCTTCCCGCGCAGGAGGAGGTCGCCGACGGGCCGGCCGCGAAACTGCTCCGCCCGGATCACCACGCTCTGGCTGACGCAGATCCGAGTGCCGAAGGCCTTGTTGGCATTCTCCAGGCGGGCGGAGGTGTTGATGGTGTCGCCGTAGGCCGTGTAGTCGAAATAGCGGCCGCCGCCGAAATTCCCCACGATGGCCGGACCGGCATGGACGCCGATCCGCGTCGCGCCGATCTCGATCCCCCGATCCCGCCAGCGGGCCCGGAACGCCTCCGAGGCCGTATCGAGGGATAGCGCGCAGGCGACCGCCCGGGCCGCGTGGTCCGGCTGGTCGCCCGGTGCCCCGAACAGGACGTGGAGCGCGTCGCCGACGATCTTGGCGACGGTGCCCTCGTGGGCGAAGACGAGGTCGGTCATCTCGGCGAAGTAGCCGTTCAGGATCTCGGCGAGCTGGGCCGGGTCCAGGCTCTCCACGAGCCCGGTGAAGCCGGCGATGTCGGTGAACAGCGAGGCCACCTCGCGCCGAACGCCGCCGAGCTCCAGCCCCGACGCGTCCCCCGCCAGGCGCTCGGCGAGATTGGGCGAGAAGTACCGCGCCAGCGAAGCGTGCGCGCGCTCGGCCATCATCTGCCGCCGGCGCCCCTCGCGCAGGCTCCCGACGTGCCGGAGCGTCCGCTCGATTGTCGTCTCGAGATCGGTGAAGTCGATCGGCTTGGTAAGGAAGTCGAAAGCCCCGCGATTCATGGCGGTGCGGATATTGGCCATGTCGCCGTAGGCCGAGACGATGATGGTCGAGACCTTGTCGTCGGATTCCTGCAGCTTGGCGAGCAGCGTCAGCCCGTCCATGCCGGGCATGTTGATGTCCGACACGACCAGATCGACGTCGCGGTTTGCGCCGAGCAGCTCCAGGGCCTCGTGACCGTCATGGGCGAACAGGAAGGTGACCTGGCCGCCGCGGATCTGGCGCCGGAATTTCTGGGTGATCAGCGCCTCGAGATCCGGCTCGTCGTCGACGACCAGGATCTTGGCGGGCGGCAGGTCGGAGGTCATGCCGGCCCCGCGACGGAGGCGAGGCGGCTCTCGATCTCGGTCCGCAACAGGTCGAAATCGATCGGCTTGGTGATCAGGTCCACGGCGCCGCCGGCCAGGACCTTCTGGCGGGTCTCGGCATCGCCGTAGGCCGTGATCATGATCACCGGGACATCGGGGCGCGCTTCACGCACGAGCGGCAGGAGTTCGAGCCCGGTCATGCCCGGCATGTTGATGTCCGAGAACATGAGGATGAGGCTCGCACCGTCCGAAGCTTTGACGCAGGCCAGCGCCTCGGGGGCCGAATGCGCGAATTCCATCGCGAACCGCCCGGCGCGGAGCTCGCGGCGGAATTGCTGCCGGAACAGGTCGGTGACGTCGGGCTCATCGTCCACGACGAGGATGAGGACGTTCATGGCTCGCTCTTGGCTGGGGCGACGATGGGGTGCGCCTGGGTCGCGCCATCGCGGGGCAGCGTGATCGTGAATTCGGTGAAGTGCCCGGGCTCGGTGGCGACATCGATCGACCCGCCATGCTGCTTCACCAGGATGTCGTGGCTGAGCGACAGGCCGAGGCCCGTGCCCTCGCCGGCCGGCTTGGTGGTGAAGAACGGGTCGAACATCTTGGCCTTCACGCTGTCCGGGATCCCGGTGCCGTTGTCCCGGACCCGGATCTCGACCCTGTCGCCGAGATCGCGGGTGGTCACCGACAGAGTCGGCTCGTAGCCCGGCTCGGCTCCGGCCGCCTTGCGCTTCTCGGTGGCGTAGAACCCGTTCGACATCAGGTTCAGGAGGACGCGGGTCAACTCCTGCGGGTAGACATCGGCAGAGCCGGCCGCCGGATCGTAAGCGCGCACGAGGGTGATGTTGAAGCTCGGCTGCGCCGCCCGGGCACCGTGATAGGCCAGGTTCAGGCTCTCCTCGACCAGGGCGTTGATCTCGACGGGGCGGTGCTCGCCGGATCCGGATCGGGAATGCAGCAGCATGTTCTTGATGATCGAGTCGGCGCGCTTGCCGTGCTGCACGACCTTGCCGAGGTTGCCCTTGAGCAGATCGGCGATCTCGTCGACCTCCGCGCGGGTCTTCGCGTCCAGGTTTGCAGGTTGCAACACCTCCTGCAGCTCGTCGACCAGCTCGGACGATAGCGACGCGAAGTTGTTCACGAAGTTCAGCGGGTTCTTGATCTCGTGCGCGATGCCCGCCGTGAGCTGTCCCAGGGAGGCGAGCTTCTCGGACTGGATCAGCCGGTTCTGGGCCTTGTGGAGATCCTCGAGCGAGGTGTTGAGGTCGCGGGTCCGCTCCTCGACCTTGGCCTCCAGGGTCTCGTAGGATTCCTGGACCCGGCTCGCCATGAGGTTGAAGCGGTCGGCCAAGGTCTCGATCTCGTCGCCGGTGCGGATCACGATGCGCTCCGAGAGGTCCCCGGACCCGAACCGTTCCGCGCCGTCCTCGAGCTGCCGTATCGGCACAACCATGCGGTGGGCCAGGAAGGTCCCGGCCACCGTCGCGAGCATCACCCCGAGCCCCATCAGCGACAGGGTCTGAACGACCGAGGCATAGAGCGGCGCCATGGCCTCGCCCAGCGGCAGCTGGACGAAGACGATCCAATCGACGCGCGGGATGGTGGCATGGGCCGCCAGCACCGAACCGCCGTCCAACGCGGTGGCGATCTCGTAATCCGCCGCGTCCGCGTTGCCCGCGGAGCCGCGTGCGGACAGGGCGGCCGCCACTTCCGGCAGGCTCGACAGGTCGGTGTCGCGCAGGACGAGGCTCAGATCCGGGTGGGCGATCAACCGGCCCGTGGCGGTGACCACGAAGGCGTAGCCGCCCGAGCCGTTGTGAATGCTGCTGACGACGTCCCAGATCAGCTTCAGGTTGACCTCGGCCATCGTCACGCCGGGGTCGCGTCCGGCATGGGCCACCGACACGGTCATGTACGGCTCGGAGCCCCGCCGGAAATAGACCGGCCCGAACCAGACCTTTCCGGCGATCGCCTGGGTGAAGGCCGACGCCGCGGAGAAATCCTTGCCGCTGCCGACCGCGTCCGGCTCCAGCCGCGAGACCCGCAGCTGCTCCTTGCCGCTCGGATCGAGATAGGCGACCTCCGTGATGGCGGGCGCCTGCCGCAACAGCCGGATGAAGTCGTAGCGCTGCTGCTCGGGGGAGATCCGGCGCCACTCGGCCCGGGTGGTCCAGCCGATCTGGCTCTCGATCTCGGAGATGAAGGCCTCGACCCGCTCCGCCGCGGCGTGCGCCTTCTCCCGCTGGACCTCGATCGCGTTCCGCTTGGCGTCGCCGTAATTCAGGAACAGGTCGACGGCACCGTTGATCAGCAGGACGAGGGTCACCAGCCCGACGAAGGCGACCGCGAACTTTGCCGCGAGCGGCAGGCGGAAGCGCTCGGCGGCTGTGCTGCCCTGCGACGGAGCCGCATCCCGCGCCGTCATTCGACGATCTCGTCCGCCTGGGCGAGCAGCGCCGACGAGATCGTCAGCCCCAGAGTGCGCGCGGTCTTGAGGTTCACGATGAAATCGAACTTCGTCGGCGCCTGGACCGGGAGCGTCGCGGGTTTCTCGCCGTGGAGGATGCGATCCACGTAGGATGCCGCGCGGCGCACCGCGTCGGCCGGGTCGGGGCCATACGACATCAGGCCGCCCCGGTGGGCGAAGCGCCGAATCGCGAAGACCGTTGGGACGCGATGCTGGGCCGTGAGGGCGACGATGCGGTCGCCGTTGGCTTCGCTGAAGGTGCCGGGCGCCACGATCAGCCCGGCATCCCCCCGCCGGCCGAGGCCTGCGACGACCGGGTCGATCGCGTCGGCGGTGGTGACCAACACCACCTCGGTTTCGATGCCGATGGCCGCCCCGGTGGTCGTGAGCGCCTCCGAGTAGAAGGCGCCGCGCCGGACCTCCGTGTTCGGATTGGACAGCAGCGTGACGTGGCGGATCGTCGGCGCCGCTTCCCGGAGTGCGGCCAGCCATTTCCCCGCCAGCGACGCCTCGTACAGGGTGAAGCCGGTGATGTTTCCGCCGGGCCGCTGCAGGCTGGCGACGTAGCCGGACGTGACCGGATCGGAGGCGCCGACGAAGACGATCGGGATCGTCTTCGTCAGGGCGGACAATGCGGAGAGCTGCGCGTTGAGGAAGGCGAAGATCACCTGCGGGCTCGACTGCACGATCTCGGCCGCCAGCGCGCGCGTGCGCTCGACATCCGCCCCGCCCCAGCGATCATCGATCTGCAGCGTCGTCCGTCCGTGATCGCGCAGGGCCGACCGGAAGGTATGCGCGAGCGAGCGGCCCTCGGCGCCCCCGTCCACGAACGGCCAGAGCGCGGCCACGCGCGGCTGCTCCTGCGCCCACGGAGCCAGCGGCCAGCCGGCCGCGGCCCAGGACAAGCCGGCGATGATGGTCCGCCGCCTCATCCGATCACCGCGCCGGCTCTTCCGTCATCGCGACTCAAACCCGATACCCCCGCCGCTCGGACGGGCAGCTTAGTGCAGGCCCGGCCACCGCACCACGGCGAACCCGTGGACGCGGTTATCAGAATGCCAGACGCATCCCGCCGACGATGTTGCGTGGCGCACCCGCGAACACCGAGCCGGTGGAGGTCGCCAGCACCCCGGCGCCGTTCTGGAGGCCGGTGGCGCCACTGATCGAGTTGGCGAGGTTCTGGGCCGAGGCCGCGTAGGTCGTGTCGAGCAGGTTGCGGACTTCGAGATAGAGGTTCAGCCGCTTCGCGTAGCCGCCGGTCAGCTCGGTGGCGTAGTGCACGTTGGCATTGACGATCGCGTAGCCCGGCGCCTTCAGCAGGTTGGCGTTGTCGATGTAGAAATCGCCCTGCACCACGGTCTCGACGAAGGCTCCGAGACCGGCGAGCGGCCCGGTGGGCACGTCGTAGCCCACGCGCGCCAGGAGCTGATGGGCCGGGACGCCCGGGATCTGGTTGCCCGCCCGGTCGAACCGGCGGGTCAGGCTGCCGGCGCTCAGCTGCTCCGTGTAGCGCGTGTAGATCTGATCATCGAACGTGTAGGCCAGCGTTCCGCGCCAGCCCGGCGCGAAGGCCCAGTCCGCGCCGACCTCGAGGCCCCGGTGCTCGGAGGCCGGCGCGTTGAAGAAGTAGGTCTGGAGCCCTGCGCCCGGCGATTGCGAGACCAGCTCGTTGCGGAAGAACTCGTAGAAGCCGGTCACGCTAAGCCGCAGGGTCTCGGTCGGGCTCCAGTCCGCGCCGAGATCGAAGCCGAGATTCTCCTGGGTCTGGAGCTGAGTGTTGTTGCCCGGCAGCCCCGCCGGGGTGACGAACAGGTTGCTCGCCGCCGGGGTGGTGTAGCCGGTGGCGACCCGGCCGCGGAACGCCCAGGCCTCGTCCGGCCGGTAGACCAGGGCGAGTTCGGGGGCGACGTTGAGGAAGGTCCGGTCGGCATCCGCCACCGTCCGGTTCGCGCCGCCGGCGCTGTAGCTGTAGGCCAGGTTGCGTCCGGTGATGGATGTCCCCTCGGCGCTGATGCCCAGCACGCCGGTCCACTGATCGGACAGGGCGAGTTCGAGGCGGGCCCGGCCACCGAGATTCGACTGGACCGCGTCCTGGACACCGATCAGCGCCCCGAGCCGGGGCCCGCCATAGGGGGCGCGGTTGTAGGTCGCGATGTGGGTGTCGATCGTGCTGTAGGCGAGCGCGACGTAGCCCACGGCCGGGAGGCCGAACAGGTCGCCGCGGCGTGTCACGTCGGTCAGGACGTTCCAGGACGGGTAAGAGCCCTGGCTCGCGGTCGTGTAGAACGGCTGGTCGAAGTTCCGCTCGTCGAAGCCGAGCTGCGTCCGCCAGGTCGTGAACGCGTCGATATCGTGCTCCCAGCGTGCGGCCACGATGGTCCGCCGGTCCTTGCGTCCGAACCCGCCCTCGTCGGCGGTCACCGGCACGGTCGCACCGAACGCGCCGTTGCCGGACAGGGCGAAGGTGGTGCAGCCGGGCGCCGCGCTCGCGGCCGCGGCGCAGCCCCGCTGGTAGGGGTTGATCCGATACTGCGCCAACGAGGAGCGGGCCGCGATATTGGCGTCGAGATTGTTGTTGATCACCTTCAAGGTGAAGCGGTTGTCCGGCGTCGGCGTGTAGCTCGCCAGCAGGTTGATGGTCTGCGTGTCGTAGCTCGAATGGTCCTGGTAGCCGTTGGCCCGGACGTCGCTGGTGAACAGGCTGATCTCGAACGGCCCGCTGGCCTTGCCCACGGTGAAGGAATTGCTGAGGTAGCCGAAGCTCCCGGCGTCGGTCCCGATCTCGTAGCCGTCGATCTCACGGCCGGTGCGGGTGCGGAACGCGATGGCGCCGCCCGTGGCGTAGTTGCCGAACAGGGGCGATTGCGGGCCGCGGAACACGCCGATCCGGCTGTAGGCCCGAGGGTCGGTGAGGTCGAAGCGCGATGCCCCGTCGGCCTGGGTGAGGATGAACCCGTCCTCCAGAACGACCGTATTCTTGATCACGCCGCTGGAGCGGGCGTTGTTGCCGCGGATCGAGATGATCACGTCGCGGCCGCCATTGCCCTGGCGGACGGTGACGCCGGGGCTGTTCGCGAGCACCGAGCCGATGCTGGTCGCCGGCCGGTTGGCGATGGTGTTCTCGCGCCCGATCCCGGTGACGACCTGGCCGACCGGGTGCTCGATGACCGAGGGCGCAGAGCCCTGGGGGGCGGCCACGCCGAACGGCACGGCAACGGCGGTCCGGCCCGCGCCGGGCGCGGCTTCGCCCTCCACGGACAGCTCGTCCAGCGTGACGGCCTGCTGCGCCGAGGCGGGCAGCGTGCCGCCGGCCACCAACAGCGCCAATGTTCCGAACCGCGCGGCGGCCTGGTGAATCGACATCCCAATTTCTCGTCTGATCAATCAAGGGGCCGGACGGCGCGACGGCCGCACGGGGAGGAGCCGTGATCAGGCGGTGATGGGCGGTGCGCGCGGCTGGCCGACGACGCGCGGCGCCGGCCTCGGATCCGACGGTGGGGGGATCGGCCAGGCCGGCGCGGTCCAGCGCAGCAGGCGCGCCGCGCTCGGGACCGCCGGAAGGGGCGGCGGGACCATGCCGGCACGGCACAGCCGGCAGACGTCGCAGTCGTGGGGCGCCACCGGCCAATCCGCGGAGGCGGCAATCGCGTCACCCCCGGGCGCGTGACCGCACAGGATCGCGCCGGGCATGTCGGGCGCCGCCAGCGCCATCCGGAGGGTTGCCATCGGCGCGAGCAGCTGCACCCAGAGGGCGAGCAGGATCAGTCCGGTCCCGAGGGGACCCGACCGCCTGCGCATAAGATCGACGTCGGTCGACACGGGCTTCGAGCCCGCCGGCCGGGGATCAGGCCGCCCCGCGACCGCGTGCGGCCTGCACGGCGAGGTCGAGGCCGATCATGCCGAGGATCGCCAAGCCGGTCAGGGGAAACAGCGCACCGAGGCCCGCGATCACCAGGGTGACGGTGAAGACCACGCGCCGATCCCGCGGCCAGGGCGGGACGCCGAGTCCGCCGGCCGGCCGGCGCTTCCACCACATCGTGGCGGCGGTGACGGCGAGGAGGATCGTAGCGAGGCAGAAGGCCAGCATGGCGAATTGGTTGGCCCGGCCCCAATGCTCGCCCTTGTGGATGCCGATCCCGTACTGGATCGCCCGACCGACCGGCCCGAGATCGGCGAAGTGCACGTCGACGAGGGGCGCCCCGGTATATTGATCGAGGGAGATCATCCGCTGCTGGGCGACGTCGTGGGGATAGGACGCCGCGGCGTAGACGCCGTCCGCGCCGACCGGCAGCGCCAGCTCGTAGCCCCGCGGCATGCCGAGCCGAGCCAGGATCGCGGCGGCCTGATCAATGCCGATGGGCTCCGCCGCCCGCCCGGAGGGCTGCGAGCGCGGCACCGGCGCATCCTGCAGGGTCCAGCCGGCATCCGGCAGACGCGCGCGCATCGGCACCGTGGAGACCGGCCGGCCGGCCCATAGGATCGCGGGCTGGCCGAGGCCCGCGGCATTCGACCAGCTGCGCAGCTGCTGCCCCCACCAGATCGACCAGGGCAGGCCGGTGATCGCCAGGAAGAGCAATCCGCCGCCGGCGACGAACCCGGTCACGGCGTGCAGGTCGCGCCACCAGACCCGGCGACGGGGGCTGCCGCGCAGGCTCACGACGCCGCCCACCTGGCCCCGCGGCCACCACAGATACACGCCCGTGATTACCAGAATGATGGCGAAGCCCGCCACCACCTCGATCACCGCGTTCGCGAAGGTGCCGACATAGCTGAGGCTGTGCAGGCCGCGCACGACCATCATGAACTCGCCGTCGCGGTCGACGCGGTCGAGCACCGATCCGGTATAGGGGTCCAGGTAGACGAGACGCTTGCGGCCGCCTTCCGAGAGGGTGACCAGGGCCGAGGCGTCGGGTGCGGCCGGGTCCGTGTAGGAGAGCGGCACCCCGTCCGGCTCGGCCTGCAGGGCGTTGAAGATCAGCCGGTCCGGCCCGAGCGGCGCCGTCGCCTGAATCGCCACGCGGGTCCGGTAGGCGAACAGGCTGCCGTTGATCTCATCCTTGAACAGGTAGAGCGCGCCGGTCGCCGAAAGGGTGATCAGGAACGGCAGGCACAGCAGCCCGGCATAGAAGTGCCAGCGCCACACGGCGCGATAGACCGCCTCGCGGGAGGCACGCAGAGCGGCGACGGCCCCGAAGGCGGGGGCGCTGCCGTGCAGAAGAATCGACATGGGATTGGTCCGGGCCTGAACGATCGGAAGACGGGATCGTCAGGCGGCCGGCGGACCTCGGGCGCTGGTGGCGGTGAGCGGCGGCCCGGTCTTCGGATGCGCCGCCTCCGCGCGCCAGACGAGGCGCAGGGACGGTGCGAACGGCCAGGCGACGGCAACCGGCTCCGATGCCGGCAGCGCCACGCCGGTCACCTGCACCAGGGTACAGCACGGATGGGCGTGGAGCGGGGCCGGCCCATCCTCCGGCGCGCCGGACGCGTGCTCGGCGCACAGAACCGCGCCGGGTGATCCGAAGGCGTGGGCCGGTGTGGCGAAGCCGAGGAAGGCCTGGAGCAGCAGCGCGTAGAGCGCGACCATCCCGATGATCGCGCGGCCTTGAACCGTCTGGGGCAGGCACCGGCGCATGGGTCTTTTGTTAGGCGTCGCCGCCGTCCACCGTCAACGGGGCGCAGGCGCATTCACGTGTCGATCGCGTCGCCGAAGACAGGCGCGACCGGCCCCGCGATCAGTGGCAGATGATCTGGACCGTGAAATCCCGGGCCTTCTCGGCAATGCCCGCACCGTCCATCGGGTCGGTGGTGCGGACATTGATCGGCGCCTCGACGCCGTTCGCCTCCAGGAAGTTCAGGGCGATCGTCGACTTGATGGCGAAGTTGACGTTCTGCGGAACGTCCCCGGACGCGAAGGCGACCTGCTTCGACTGGACCACGCCGACGATGTTCCCGTACTGGTCCAGGGCCGGGCCGCCGCTGTTGCCCTGGTGGACCGGCGCCGAGATCTGAATCTTGCGGGTGTCGTCGCCCGAGCCCGCGGTGGCGGTGACATTGCCGATGGTGAAGTTGCCGGTCGAGGCCAGGACATCGCTCTGCGGGTAGCCGTAGACATAGACGTTCTCGCCGAGCCGCGCCCGGACCGACAGGGGCGGGACGACCTTCTGCGGGGTATCGGTGGCCAGCACCGCGAGATCGTTGGTCGCGTCCTTGGCCACGAGCCGCGCCGGGATCGAGGGGCGGCCGGGCTGCCGGACGGAGAATTCCGAGCAGGATTCGACCACGTGATTGTTGGTGAGCAGATGCCCGCGCTCCGACACGTAGAAACCGGTGCCGGTGCTGACCATGCCGGCCTCGAGCTTGCGCGACTTGGGAAGGCCGGGCGCCTCCTTCGCGGCGGCGGAGATCACGTCCTTCTGGCAGCCCATCACGGCGTCGAACGCCTCGGTCGATCCCACGAGCGACAGGACCGCGATCTGCCGCCCCTGGAAGATCACGCTGATCGTGCCCGAAGCGGACAGATCGGCGACGAACCGTTCCTTGAGGCCCGACTGGAACAGGCCGCGGGCCTCCCCGCGCTCGAAGCCCGTGAAGGTGCCGCGCCATTTCTCGCGGCCGGCGAGCATCTGCAGCTCGTATTGCCCGCCGACCTCCAGCGACCGCCATTTGGGGTTCGTGAGCGCCAGATAGGACGAGCCGCGGGCACCGCCGAAGCCGAACCACAGGGTCGTGCCGTCCCCGTAGCTCGCCGCGGCGAGGCAGCCGCCGAGGCTCTCGCTGTAGCCGATCGACCAGCCGGCGACTTTCCCGAAGGTCTTGTCGACCGTCAGGTTCGGCGGGGCCGGCGAGGCCGCGGCGGGTGTCGCCGCGAGGCTCGCCGTCAACAGGGCAGACCAGGCAAGCTTCGATCGGGACATGGGGGCGATCCGGTCTGCGTCAGGGGGAAGCGGCTCAGCGCTTCTGGCTCACCGCCGTGGTGGCGCTGCCCTGCGACGGCGCGAACGGATCGGCCGAGGCATTCACCACCTGCGCCCCCGACGGTCCCGCCGCCGGCTGCATCGGACGGTGACGCGCCCGCGCGACCCGCCGGTGCGGCGCACGCCGCACCTCGTGGATGACCCGGACGGTGCGCGTGGGCGCACGGTAGATGACCACCGGGCGCTCCCGCGCTGCCTGCGCGGCGATCGAGCCCGCGATGACGCCCCCCAGCACGCCGCCGGCCAGGCCCCCGAACACGGCACCGGCGCTCTGCGCCTGGGCCGGCACGGGCGCGAGACCCATCCATGCAACCGCGCTGGCCGCACAGGCGGCAACCAGGAAACGCCCCGTCATAAGCTTGCCCTCATCAGATCAGAATCGAATCAGGATCCGGTGAAAGCTTATCTCGACGTCCGGTCTTGCGAAGTGGCTTCGTTGAGGGCTACGTATTTAAGGTTGCCGACAGAATAATTGATTCGCGCGCCGGTGCGTAATCAATGCTGAGTGATATCGCGACGGGATGCTGAACACGCGGCCATCTGGCCAACCGTAGGGGGCCGCAATGGTGCGGCAGCACGCCGAACGCGGCCCGAGATTCATTACCTGGACGGGTGACGGGCGCCGCCGCGCTGCCGAAACGCGATCCGAACGATTCGGTGATGCAGCGCCGGCGTGAGGCGGCAGCACAATGCCAAGCGCGGCGCTCACGCATCCTGCGCCCGACGCTCAGCTGCGTCCGGCGGTCTCGCTAGCGATGTAAGTGACGTGAGGTGGCTGGGGGACCTGGATTCGAACCAGGACTAGAGGAGTCAGAGTCCACCGTTCTACCGTTAAACTATCCCCCAACAGGCCGGTCGATCCATAACCCACGCAACCGGACAGCGCCCGTGCCGGCTTGGCGGCTCCGGGCGTGGGCGGTGAGATATGCGGAATGCCGCGGCAGGTCAACCGTGCGTTCTGCGGTTGACGCGGCGCCCGGGGCGTCCATAACCGGGACGCCGCTTCTGCGGCCGGGAAGGGTGGCCGAGTGGTTTAAGGCAGCGGTCTTGAAAACCGCCGTGGGGGCAACTCCACCGTGGGTTCGAATCCCACCCCTTCCGCCAAATCAGAACACATCGCGGGCGGGCGGCCGCGACCTCTGTGGAAGACAAGGCAGCCGCCATGGGCCGGTCGTAGCCGTTGAAGCCGCGTCCAGCATTCGCGCTTCGGAACACGTCTCCGGCGCTCCAATGTTACGATGCAGTGTCGATCGGCCGGGTGTCCGAGCGCCGACGATACCGCTGATAACCCAAATGTCCCGCGAATTTACCCGTCCTTAACGCTGGGATCGCAATCTCCGCGCGACGGGAGGGCGCGGAATGCTCGATCAATATGGCGGGCGGGCAAGCGGCGCCGCGTCCGGTGGGGCTGCGATGCGCAGCTTGGCCAAGGCACGGGACCATCGGGCCTGCGGACGATTCGACCGGGCCGAATCGACCCTGCGGCGGGTGCTCGGCACCGAGCCCAACCATCCCGAGGCGCATTACGAGCTGGGCCAGATCGCGGCGCGCCACGCTCCCGAGAAGGCCGTGACCCATTTCGTCACGGCGCTGCGGGGCGCGCCCGAACGGCCGAACTACTGGCTGGCCCTGGCCACCGCGCTGCTCGCCGTGGACCGTCAGCCGGACGCGCGCGCGATCCTGGAGCGCTACAAGGCGCAGAGCTTCGGCCCCGAGGCGCAGCCGCTCAACGCGGCCTTCCTGGAGAGCACCTTCGCGTCGGCGCAGCTGCGCTACGACCGGGGTGAATACCGCTCAGCGGAGGCGCTGCTCGACCTCGTCCTCCTCCTCGACGAGACCCACGCGCACGCCACCTATCTCGCCGGCGTCATCGCGGCCCGGACCAACCGGCCCGAACTGGCCTATGACCTGATCAGCATCGCGCTCTACCGCGAGCCGAAGAACCCCCTGTTCTTCAGCGGCCTCAGCACGGTCCTGACCAATCGCGGTGACCACGACGGCGCCATCTCCGCCCTGGAGAAGGCCCTCGAATTCGATCCCGACCTCGCGATGGCGCATGCCAACATCGCCGGGGTCTATCAGCGCCGGTTCCGGTACGGCGAGGCCCTGCGCCACGCCGAGCGGGCGATCGTGCTGGAGCCCGGCAATGCCGGCGCCCACAGCAACCGCGGCAGCGCCCTGCTGGCCCTCGGGCGTCTGGGCGAGGCCGTGGAGGCGTTCGACCGAGCCCTCGGCCTCGATCCGTCCAAGCTGTTCGTCGCCTCCAACCGCCTGTTCGCCAAGCTCTACGCCGCCGACATTCCGCATGCGGAATATGCCGCCGACGCCCTGGATTACGGCCGCCGCTATGCGGACCCGCTCCTGCGCCGCCGCCCCTTCGCCAACGATCGCGACCCGGAGCGCAAGCTGCGCGTCGGCTTCGTCTCGGGCGATCTGTGCAACCACGCCCTGGTTCGCTTCTTCGAGCCGTATCTGCGCGCCATCGACCGGGACAGCATGTCGGTGCTGGCCTACATGACGCATGCGAGCGAGGACGCGTTCTCGCGGCGGTTGAAGCCGCTGTTCGACGGCTGGCACAATCTCGCGAACCTCGACGACGACGAGGCGGCCGACCGGATCGAGGCCGACGCGATCGACATCCTCGTCGACCTGTCGGGCCACAGTGCCGGCAACCGGCTGCTGGTGTTCGCGCGCAAGCCCGCCCCCGTCCAGGTCACCTGGATCGGGCATCCCGGCACGACCGGACTGGCCGCGATCGATTACCGTCTGACCGACGCGAGCACCGATCCGCTCGGCCTCGCCGAGCCCCTGCATGCCGAGCGTCTGTGGCGCCTGCCGCGGGTGAGCGCCACCTATGCCGGCGTCGACAACCTGCCGCCGGTGCGGGAGCGGGCGCCCTTCGAGGATGTGGGCTACATCACCTTCGGCTGCTTCAACCGCCTGACCAAGGTCTGCGACGCCGTCCTCACGACCTGGGCGAGCATCCTAGACGCGGTGCCGGAATCCCGGCTGTTCATGGTGGTGGGCGACATCGGGACCCCCGAGGTCCGCGAAGCGGTAGAAACCCGTCTTACCGCGGCTGGGCTGCCGCTCGACCGGGTGATCTTCCAGCCGCGCGTCAGCTCCGGCTACCACGAGCTCTATCACCGAGTGGATATCGCCCTGGATCCGTACCCGTATAACGGCGGCACAACGAGCTTCGATACCCTGTCGATGGGGGTACCCTTTGTCGCCCTCAGCGGAGATCACGCGGCGGCCCGGGTCGGGTCATCGATACTGAGGGTGATCGGCTTGCCAGAGCTGGTCGCCGACAGCCAGGACGCCTACGTGGCGATCGCCCGCGATCTGGCTCTCGACCGCGATCGGCTGCGGACAATCCGGGCGGGCTTGCGCGAGCGTCTCCATGCCAGCCCGCTCATGGACCACGCCGGCCTCGCCGCCGATGTCGATGCGGCGTTCCGGGCGATGTGGCGCCAGTGGCTCTCCGAGGAGCAGGTTTGAGGCGCGATTCGGCGCGACGTGCGGAAACCGCCGCTCGCTTCCGACCCGGATACCGGTTCGGCGGCGGCGAGGCCGTCGATTCGAGGACCGGGCTGCGGGTCCGTGCGGGCTCAGGCACAGCATACGGTTCCTCCTGTCCTCATCGTCGGGGTCGGCGAGAGGCTTGAAGGAGCGAGCCGTAAAGGGACGCGTGGCCGGCAGAAGCACGCTTCCGGTGCTCGGTGATGCGGGCACCTCCGGAGGGAGGGCGCTCGCGTTGGCGGGGTGCCGCTTCGGGTCCGGAGCGAGCCCCTGTCGTGTCGTGCGGTAACGCCACCGGGCGCGGGCTCTCGGCGAACGCTCGCTCATGACCGGGCGCGGATCCGTGGTCGAACCGTGCGATCCGAACCTCCGGCCCGCTGAGAGCGGCGATCCCGACCGATCACATTGATCTGCGCACTATCGAGTGCGCGAATAGAAGTTGCGGCCGCGACCGTGGATCCTATCGAGCGACGCGTTGTTTCTGCTGCTCTTGAAATATAGGGCCAGCTTTTCTGGTGCAGCTGGAAGATCATCAATTCTCGGATTGTTGTGCGATCCCAGAAAACACTCGTTAACCACGTTTGTCGAACGCCTTTTTTCGGCTATCAAATCAATATCCCGGCAAGCCCTTGGGTGATACATCGCCGGAGCCGCCAATAAGACGGCTTCTCGATCAAAAGGATCGTTCCGATGTCTTCCAGCGTCACCCTCACCGCCGCCACCCGCCAGAACCTGCTCTCGCTGCAGGATACGGCTTCGCTGACCGCGACCACCCAGAACCGGCTCTCCACCGGCCTGAAGGTCTCGTCGGCGCTCGACAACCCGGTGAGCTTCTTCACCTCGCAAGCTCTCAGCCAGCGGTCCGGCGACCTCGGCAACCTGCTCGACGGTATCTCGAACGGGATCCAGTCGATCCAGGCCGCCAACCAGGGCATCACCTCGATCCAGAAGCTGGTCGATCAGGCCAAGTCGGTTGCCAACCAGGCGCTGTCCACGCAGATCACCACCACCGGCACCGCCTCGACCGCCTACAGTGCTGCATCCGCCAGCACGGTTAACCTGTTCGTCAACGGTGCGGCCACCAGCGTCGCACTGGCAACGACGGACACGCTCGACGGAGCTCTGACCAAGCTCAACGCCGTCGTCGGCGCCGGCAGCTTCACAAAGAGCACGGACGGCACCAAGATCGTGATGAACGCGTCCTCGGACGTGGAATTTGCATCCGCGGGCGACCAGACGATCTTGGGCTTCTCGGCCGGTACGGCCGCGTCGGGCCCGACCTACGGCACCACCACCGCAGTCGGTCAGAGCTCGGACCTGAGCGTGTCGGGCGTCACGGCCCGCGCGACGCTCGCCTCGCAGTACAACAGCCTGCTGACCCAGATCGATCAGCTCGCCGGCGATTCGAGCTTCAACGGCACGAACCTGATCAACGGCAAGGGCGACAACAACAACCTGACGATCAACTTCAATCCGAAGGGCAACTCGAACCTCACGGTCACCGCGACTGACGAGACCTCGAGCGGCCTCGGCCTGACGTCGATCACCAGCACCTCTACGAAGACGTCGACGGTCGGGCAGGGCAACTTCCTGCTCAACGCCGACATCAACACGACCCTGAACAAGCTCACGACCGCATCGAGCCAGCTGCGGACCGACGCTTCGACCTTCGGTTCGAACCTGTCGGTGGTGCAGAACCGTCAGGACTTCAGCAAGAACCTGATCAACGTGCTCGATACCGGCTCGTCGAACCTGACGGCGGCCGATCTCAACCAGGAGGCTGCGAACTCGCAGGCCCTGTCCACCCGTCAGTCGCTCGGCATCTCGGCCCTGTCGCTGGCGAACCAGGCCCAGCAGGGCATCCTGCAGCTGCTGCGCTAAGCGTCAGCCGCATCGACGTCGGAACGGCCGGGGCCTCGCCCCGGCCGTTTCTTTTTGGCCCCGGGACTCAGCTGCGCCGGGACGACGGCGCCCCCGCGCGCCGGAGGGCCTCGGCGAGGGCACCCCCGCCGGTTTCCGGAGCCGGCCTCGATCGCGCGTGGCGCGGGTCGGGCGCCGGCTCGCTGGAGCGCCGCGGCTGCGCGCCCGGCTCGATCGGGTCGTCGAGCCGCATCGACAGGCCGATGCGCTTGCGCGGGACATCGACGCTGAGCACGAGCACCCGGATGACCTCGCCGGTCCGGACCACCTCGGCGGGCGAGGCGATGCGCCGGCGAGCCATGGCGGAGATGTGGACGAGGCCGTCCTGGTGGACGCCGATATCCACGAAGGCGCCGAACGCCGCGACGTTGGTGACCACGCCTTCGAGCTGCATGCCGGGGCGGAGGTCGCCGATGGTCTCGACGCCCTCCTGGAAACGCGCCGTCTGGAAGGCCGGGCGCGGATCGCGGCCGGGTTTCTCCAGCTCACCGATGATGTCGCGCACGGTCGGCAGGCCGAAGCGCGTATCCGTGAAGGCTTCGGGGGAGAGCTGACTCAGGGTCGCGCTATTGCCCAGCAGCACCCGGATATCGCTCTTGGTCGCCTGAAGGATCCGCCGCACCACCGGGTAGGCTTCCGGATGGACGCCGGAGGCGTCGAGCGGATCGTCGCCGCCCTGGATGCGCAGGAAGCCCGCGGCCAGCTCGAAAGTCTTGGGACCGAGACCCTGCACCTTCTTGAGCGCCGCCCGTGTCCGGAACGGGCCGTTCGCGTCCCGGTGGGCGACGATCCGGTCGGCCATCGACGCGCCGACGCCCGAGACCTGCGCGAGCAGGGCAGGGGAGGCGGTGTTCACGTCGACGCCCACGGCGTTCACCGCGTCCTCGACCACCGCCGAGAGCTGGCGCGACAGCTTCGTCTCGCTGACGTCGTGCTGGTACTGCCCGACGCCGATCGATTTCGGGTCGATCTTCACCAGCTCGGCGAGCGGATCCTGGAGCCGGCGGGCAATCGAGGCGGCGCCGCGATGGGACACGTCGAGATCGGGCAGCTCCCGCGACGCGATCTCCGAGGCCGAGTAGACCGAGGCGCCGGCCTCCGAGACGGTGACCTTCGCGAGCGTCAGGTCGGGATTGGCGGCCACGACCTCGGCGGCCAGCCGCTCGGTCTCCCGGGAGGCGGTGCCGTTGCCGATGGCGATCAGCTCGACTTGGTGCTGGCGGCAGAGCCGGCCGAGGCTCGCCACCGCCTCCTTCCAGCGCCGCTGCGGCTCGTGCGGATAGGTGGTCTCGACCGCCACGATTCGCCCGGTCCGGTCGGCCACCGCGACCTTCACGCCGTTGCGGTAGCCGGGATCGAGCCCCAAAGTCGCCCGGCCGCCCGCGGGGGCGGCGAGGAGCAGGTCCTTCAGGTTGCCGGCGAAGACCTTCACGGCCTCGTCCTCGGCCCGCTCGAACAGCCGGGTGCGCAGATCCTGCTTGATCCCGGTCCGGATCTTGGTGCGCCAGGCGGTGCGCACGGTCTCCATCAGCCAGGCATCGCCCGGCCGGCCCCGCGTGGCGATGCGATGCCGGCTGCAGATCGCGGCCTCGAACGGTCCGGGCCGGCCCGGCTCCGAATCCTCGCCTTCGGCGGTGAAGGCGACATCGAGGATCCCTTCGCGTTCCCCGCGCAGGATCGCGAGGATCCGATGCGACGGCATGCGCTCCAGCCGCTCGGACCAGTCGAAGTAATCCGAGAATTTCGCGCCCTCGGCCGCCTTACCCTTGCGGATCTTCGAAGCGAGCTGGCCGATCCGCCAGAAATCCGCGCGCAGGCGGCCGACCAGATCGGCATCCTCCGCGAGATGCTCGATCAGGATCGCCCTGGCGCCCTCCAGGGCGGCCTCAAGGTCGGCGATCCCCTTCGCTTCGGACACGAACGGCGCCGCGGCGTGCTCGGGCGCGACCTCGGGCTTGGCGAGCAGCGCCTGGGCCAGGGGCTCCAGCCCGGCCTCCCGGGCGGTCTGCGCCTTCGACCGGCGCTTGGGCTTGTAGGGCAGGTAGAGGTCCTCGAGGCGCGCCTTGGTGTCGGCGGCGGCGAGGGCGGCGGCGAGGTCCGGCGTCAGCTTCCCCTGGGCGCGGACGCTCTCGACGATGGCGGCGCGCCGGTCGTTGAGGTCGCGCAGATAGGCCAGACGCTCGTCCAGCTTGCGCAGCTGGGCGTCGTCGAGGCCACCGGTATTCTCCTTGCGGTAGCGGGCGACGAACGGGACGGTGGCGCCGCCGTCGAGCAGCGCCACGGCGGCGGCGACCTGCGCCTCTCCGACCCCGAGTTCCTCGGCGATCAGCGCGTTCACGGATGTCATGCGGGCTCCGGCAGCGAGGGGCGGGGCCCTGCCATAGCCACCGGACGCCCGGATGCAAGGTGCCGGCGGTGCCGGTCAGTCGTCGCGCTCCGGCTCGTCGGCGGATTTGACGGAGCGGGCGAAGTCCAGGACGCGCCGTCTCTCCGAAGAGTTTTCGAGGGCGAGCCACAGACGCAGCAATTCCTCGGCGTCTGCCAGGCGGTCGGGCGTCGTCTCGCCAAAAAAATCCTCGGTCGAGCAGCCGAGCGTCCGAGCGAGGTTCTGGAGCGTCAGGCGCGACCGTTCGGCCGAGGATTCGCTGCCATTCGCCATGAATTGGGTCCGATTCGTCGCCTCAGCAAGCGATGCCGCACAGGTATCCGCTGAACAGTCGCAGCTCGTGATGGACGAGAGATCCGGTCGGACCGATCGCCGCCGGGTTGCTTGACCTGGAGCGACGCGCGGGCCGAGACGCGCCGGGGCTGCAAAGCGTTGCAACGCGCCCGCGCTCCATCGCGCCGGGATCGAACCGATTCGGGCATCTACGGTCAAGGTGCGCGGCGAAACCTTCCGGTGTCGGTACGCAATCGGACCTTCGAATGGCGAGGGTGTGGACCGGCATCGGCGGCGCCTGAACCCCGCGCCGCGCGGACGTCATCGCCCTGTCACCGGTGCGTGCTCGATTCTCGGCAACACGTCCTGGATGGCGAGAAGCCCGTGCGCTGCGAGATCCGCGCTAGCAACCGGTCGCACTGGTCCTGGGTCCTCGTGAACGAGAGCGAGGAGACGGTGGTCGAGTCCCGGCGCGGCTTCCCCTCTCAGGCGCAGGCGACGGCGGCCGCGATGGCCTTCGCGCAGCTGGTCGCCCGGGCCGGGCGCAATCTCGCGGGTATCCCGCGCGCCGGCGGCTTTCTCTAGGAGGAAACGACCTCAAGGCCTCTCGCAAAAGGCCGCCGGCGTTATCCCGTGCAGACGGAGGCGCCTGGAGCGGTCAGGCCCGGTGCCGCAGCAATCCCATCACGCTCCAGCAGGCGATGAAGCAGCCGACGCCCATGGCGCCGAGGCAGCTGATGGTGCGCACCGGCTCGCCGCGGGCCAGCACGATGGCGATGGCGAGGGGCAGAAGCAGGAACGCGAGCAGCAGGGTCATAGGGAGCTCCCTTCGGGCCAGCCGAAACTAGGGCCCGATGGTTAATCACTCCTGTCGGTGGCGGCCCGGGTTCGAGCGCTTGAACCGACACGACACGCCGCCGAACCGGCATCCCCTCGACAGCGGGCGCTAGTTCAGCCGCACCAGCCGGTCGAGGAGCGCGCGGTCGTGCAGCAGCGCCATGCGTTCCTTGGGCGAGAGCCAGGCCCGGGCTTCGGCCACGGTCTCGGCCTCGCAGATCTTGGCGGTCGCCAGGGTCTGGTCCGGATCGATGGCGCCCCGGGGGCGCGACAGGCCGACCGGCAGCATGCGGGCATGGGCCTCGGCCAGGGCCGGGTCGGCGTGGAGCGCCTCGAGGGCGTCGGCATCGTCGAGGCCCTGGGCGGCGTTGCGGGCCGCGAGGGCACCGGCCCGGAGGGCGATTTCCGGCGGGGTCGCCTCCTCGGGGGTGGCGAGCAGCAGGCGGCGCTTGAGGGCGAGGCCGAGGCCGAGCTGGCCGCTCGCCCAGGAGATCGGGATCGCCAGCACCAGGCCCAGGATCGTGGGGCTCATCCAGAGGAACAGCGAGGTCGCGAGCGCGAAGGCCGCGATCCCGGCCACCAGGCCGAGCGCGGTGTGCCAGCGATGGCGGGCGACGATGTCGCGCATCGGGATCGAGCCGTCGTCGCGCCGCTGCGGATTCCAGCCGGTGTCGCGCCCGAGCAGGATGCCCATCACCGAGCCGGACTGGATCACCATCGCCACCGGGGCGACCAGGGCCGAGAGCAGGATCTCGACCAGGCTCGACAGGACCAGCCGGCCGGCGCCGCCGCAGGCCCGGCGCACCGGGCCGTCCAGCAGGGCCAGGATCAGGCCCAGGACCTTCGGGGCCAGCAGCACCGCCATGGTCAGGCCGAACAGCTGGAGCGCGCGGACCGGGTCGAACCGCGGGAAGACCGGCGAGAACCCGGCACCGCCGAAATAATCCGGCCGCTCGGTGGCGGTCTGCAGGACCAGAAGGATACCGACCACAAGCTGGCACAGCCAGAGCGGGGAGGCGAGGTAGCCGGCGATGCCGGTGGCGAAGTGCTGGCGGGTCGCCGGGTGCAGGCCGGCGGCGCCGATCACCCGTGCGTGCTGGAGGTTGCCCTGCGCCCAGCGCCGGTCGCGCACCGCGACGTCGATCAGAGAGGGCGGGCTCTCCTCGTAGGAGCCCGGCAGGCGGTGCAGCATGTAGACCGCCCAGCCCGCCCGGCGGATCAGGGCCGCCTCGACGAAATCGTGGGACAGGATGTGGCCGCCGAAGGGCGGCTTCCCGGGCAGGTCCGGCAGGCCGCAGGATTGCGCGAAGGCGCGGGTGCGGATGATGGCGTTGTGGCCCCAGTAATTGCCGTCGCGCCCCGACCAGGCCGACAGCCCGGCGGCGATCACCGGCCCGTAGATCCGGGCGGCGAATTGCTGGAGGCGGGCGAACAGGGTGTTGCGGTTGATGATCAGCGGCAGGGTCTGGATGATGCCGGCATCCGGGTCGGCCTCCATGGCGGCCGCGAGCGCCACGATCGCCGGGCCGCTCATCAGGCTGTCGGCGTCGAGCACCAGCATGTGGTCGTAATGGCCGCCCCAGCGGGTGACGAAGTCGCCGATATTGCCGGCCTTGCGGTGATGGTTCTTGGGCCGGTGCCGGTAGTAGAGCCGGGCGCCGGGGCCGAGGCGGCGGCGCAGGTCGAGGAAGGCGCGCTCCTCGGCGATCCAGGCATCGGGCTGCGTCGAATCGGAGAGGACGAACCAGTCGAAATGGTCGCCGAGCCCGGTGGCCTCCACGGCCTCGCGCATGGCCTCGACGCCCGCGAAGGTCCGGGCCGTAGCCTCGTTGTAGACCGGCATCAGCACGGCGGTGCGGCTGTGGAGCGCGGTCGGGACCGGGTCCGGCCGCTTCCGGCGCAGCAGCAGCGCGAAGCCGAGCAGGCCGCTGGTGAAGGCCAGCGCGATCCACGAGAAGGTCAGGCAGAACAGCACCACCAGGACGAGCTGGAGGGCGGTCGGGCTGCCGGAGACCGACACGGTCTCGACCATCTGCCAGCCGCCGTAGCCGGTGAGCGCCAGGGCACCGCCGAACACGAACAGCCGGGCCGCCCAGGGGCTTCTCGCCTTGCGCGCCGGCCGGTGGGCGGCCGCGCGATCCCAGGTCGAGAGATCCTGCACCGGCATCGCCAGGGGCGCCTCGGGCGGCATCGCGGCTTTCGTGTCGGGACGCGCGGCGCCGGCATCCGGGCGGGATGCGGGCGGCGGCAGGGTGGTGGTCTCGTCCAGGCGCACGGTCGGGTGTGATCCTCGGGGTGATGGGCGGATAGGAGTTACGGCGTCCAGCGGAACAGCCAAGTCTCGCTGGCGCGGTCCTGGCCGCGCCGGAGCCCGAGGCGCAGCTCGCTCGCCCGCTCGCTGCCGGGATCGAGCTCGAACAGCACCCGCAGGGTCCGGCGCTCGGGGTAGTGGAACCGGTCCTGCCGGGTGATCGTCCCGGCCGAGGCGCTGAGCGCGACCTCGACCTCCTCGGGCCGGGCCAGCCCGTCGCCCTGGAAATCGACCGCGAACAGGCGGCGGGTGCCGGTGCTGCCACGGCCGCAGCGGCTGTCCTTCACCCGGGCGAGCTCGGGGGGCAGCGGATCGGGCCAGCCCTTGGACCAGTGCTGGCGGCAGAGGAAGCGCATCTCGCCGCCCTTGGCGAGCTTCGCCTTCGGGCGCCAATAGGCGAACACGTTCTCGTTCAGCTCGGAATCGCTCGGGATCTCGAGGAGCGTCACCGCGCCCTCGCTCCAATCGTCCTGCGGCTCGATCCAGAGGGACGGGCGCTGCTCCCAGTGCCGGCGGTCATCCTCGAAATCGTCGTAGGCGCGGGCGCGCTGCATCAGGCCGAAGCCCTTCGGACCCCGGTCCAGGAAGGCCGAGACCTGCAGCGCTTCCGGGTTGTGGACCGGGCGCCAGATCGGCTCGCCGTAGCCGTTGCGGATCGCCAGCCCCTCTACCGAGAAGGCGGCGGCGCGCAGGTCGTCGACCTTCTGGCGGTCGAGCGGCCCGAACAGGTAGCTGCCCTGCATGCCGCCGAGCCCGATATGGTCGAGCTCGGCCCGGGCGAACACGGTGCCGTCGATGCCGGCGACGGAAGCCTCCCGGCCCGGCGTCAGCGTGAGCTTGAACGCGGCCGTCGCCGATTCGGATTCGACCAGTGCGTGGACGACGATCGGCTGCCCGGGGGCGGGCGCCTCGATGAACAGGGCCCGGAACAGCGGGAATTCCTCGCCGCGGGAATCGGCCGGCCGCAGGGCCAGCGCCCGGGCGTTGATGCCGAAATCCTGGCCCTCGGCGACCAGGCGGAAGAACGATGCGCCCTGGAACAGCGCGAAGTTCGACACGTCCCCGCCGTCGCCGAAGCGCGCCCGCAGGCGGAAGCCCGAGAAGGCGGTGTCGGCGGTCAGCTCCGGCAGCGCGATGTTGGCGGCGATCAGGCTGTCCTTGTCGTAGGCCAGAGGCTGGACCCGCCCGTTCTCGACGGTGAACAGCGAGACCGGCGTGTCGAAGATCGAGCCGCGCAGGAGCGGCTCGATCTCGTAGCCGAAATCGCGCCCGGCCCAGACGGCGCGGCCGGGCACCGGGTGGATCGCCTCGTAGGCGTCCCGAGACAGGCCCTTCAGCACCGCCGGCACGTCGTCGGTCCGGGGCGCCGCGTAGGGCGCGGCGGCGCGGGCGCGGGCGATGTCGGCCAGGGTGTTGGCCTCGAACGGTGCTCCGGCGCCGGGCAGCGTGGTCGCCGGGTTGGTGCCGCGATCCGGCTCGGCCGCGCGCGGGATCGCCGGCAGGAAACCCGCGGCGGTGCCCACGGCTCCGGCCAGGACGGCGCGGCGGGTGGGAACGGCGGCGGATCCGGCGGCGGTGGTCATGCGGGCCTGCGTCTCAGAGGGCGGAACGGTGCCTGTATACCGGGAGACCGGCTGAACCCAGGGTTAAGCGACGCTCCGGACGGAACGGGCGTGCCTCCGTTGACTTAGCGCAAGCCGGCTCTCTAATTCCGGGGACTGAATCGCACGGGGGAGGCAGCATGGGATCGTTGCGGGTCACGGGCCACGGCGTGGATCTCGGAGAGAGTCTGCGCGGCCGTATCGACGAGCGGATATCGGGAACGCTCGACAAATACCTCGACTCGCACATGAACGATTCCTGCACCGGCCACGTCACGCTGAGGCGCGACGGAACCGCGTACCGGACGGGTTGCGTGCTGCATCTCGCGTCGGGCCTGACCATCGAGGCGGTGGGCGTGTCCCACGACGCGCGGTCGAGCTTCGAGCAGACCGCCGACAAATTGGAGACGCGCCTGCGTCGCTACAAGCATCGGTTGAAGCAGCACGCCAGCGGTCCGAGCGAGGCCGCGGCCATCGAGGCGGCCTACGCGGTGTTCGCCCCGCCGGACGAGGTGGACGAGGACGAGCCCGAGGACGGCGACGCCCACCCGCCGATCGTCGCCGAGAGCACCAAGACCCTGCAGCGCCGGACCATCGGCGAGGCGGTGACCGCCCTCGATATGACGGGATCCCCAGTGGTTGTGTTCGTCCACGCTGGCACCGGGCGCGTCAACGTCGTATACCGGCGCAGCGACGGTGCGATCGGCTGGGTGGACCCGCCGGGCGCCGTCGACTGACGCGTGTGGACCGGGAGGAACGGAGCCGGAACCGGCCCGTTCTCCGGCCCATTGATAGTCAGGGGCGCCGGACAGGACGCCCCTGCGACGAGGCCCGCTCCGACGCGGACGGGCGACGGGGCAACGGTCGATCGATGCCAATTTTGGAATTCCTCGACCCCGAATCGGTCGTGCAGTCCCTGCGCGCGCGCGCCAAGAAGCAGGTGCTTCAGGAACTCGCCGCGCAGGCGGTGCGCCGGCTGCCGGCGCTCGACGAGCGGCCGGTCTTCGACACGCTGCTCCAGCGCGAGCGGCTGGGCTCGACCGGGATCGGGGAGGGCGTCGCCATCCCGCACGGCAAGCTGCCGGGTCTCGACCGCCTGTTCGGCCTGTTCGCGCGGTTCGACCGGCCGATCGATTTCGAGGCCCTGGACGGTCAGCCGGTGGACATCGCCTTCCTGCTGCTGGCGCCCGAGGGCGCGGGGGCCGACCACTTGAAGGCGCTGGCCCAGGTCGCCCGCGTCCTGCGCGAGCCCGGCATGCTCACCCATATCCGGGCCGCCCGCGATGCCGGTGCCCTCTACGCGCTTCTGACCCGCTCCACGGCGCCCCAGGCCGCCTGATGTCGACGGTGTTTCGTCTCGCCGCGAGCCTCACGATCCTCGTGAGTCTGTCCGGAATCGCGCGGGCGCAGAGCGAGGCGACCTGCGGGCGCGATGTCCTGGTGGCCCAATCGATGCAGCGCCAGGCCCTGGAACAGCTGGAGCAGGCGGACGGCGACGACGCCAAGAACTGCCGCGTCTGGCGCCGCCACGTCGACACGATGCGCCGGGTCGCGAGCGTCTACGGCCGATGCCTCTCGGGCTCGGAACGCGCGCAGCGGATCGCCCAGGTACAGGGATCCGACCGGGAGTTTTCCGCGGCCATCAAGGCGCGCTGCGGCGGGCATTGAGGCGGGACCGACCGCCGAACCGCGCGTGGCGGCTCTCCCATTCACGTGTTCATCCTCAGGGCGGAAGGCCGCGGCCAGAAGCTCAATCGATGCCTCGCAGCATCAGCGGCTCGGCCACCATCTTCACCGGCTTGCCTCGGCCGATCAGGATCGCCGCCCGGGAGCGCTCCGGGTCGTCCTCGAAGCGGGTGCGCACCCAGCTCGCCAGGAACTTCACGTATTCGGATGCCAGGAGCTTGGCCGCGGGCGGGCTCTGCCACCAGCGGTCGGCGTCGAGCCCCTCGGTGACGACCGGATGCGGCAGGATGCGGTCGCTGTCCTGGAGGGCGTGGTCGAGCTCGATCAGGGTGCGCGGCATGTGGTAGTTCGAGGTGACCACCGCGACGGTGTTGAAGCGGTGCGCCCGCATCCAGCGGCGGGTCTCGATGGCGTTGCCGATCGTGTTGCGCGCCCGGTAGTCGAGATCGACGCAGCAATCGATCAGGGCGCGCTGGGTCGGGTTGAGCCGGGCGATCTCGTCGCGGCTGGTGCGCTCGTTGACGCCGGTGATGAGCAGGCGCCGGCCGTAGCCCCCGGCCAGGAGGTCGATTGCGTCACCAATCCGCTGCGCCCCGCCGGTGAGGGCCACGATTCCGTCGGCCCGGTCGGCCGGGCTGCGCTCATGGCGCGCCAGCGTGGAGACGAAGACCAGGAAGCCCGCAAACAGCGCCAGGGCAGCGAGGCCGGCGCCGAGGCCGCAGGCCCACAGAGCGAAATGGCCGCGGGACCGGTCCGCCGCGGGCGCGCGGTGCGGATGCGCCCACTCGTGCCAAGCCCAGCCGAGGGCGTCGGTCGGGTCGGGTGCCGGTGCGCGTTGCATCCGCGTGGTCATCCTCCGGAGGATCGGCGTCGATTGCGGCGGCCCGGAGGCAGCACGATCGGCCCCCTCCACACCGCCGCGATAACCTTTCTCAACCGTTAACGTTTCGGCGCGACCCCCTGTTTCCCCTGCGCGCCCATGTCGTTAGCCGGGCTCCCATGCGCGTGCGGGAGACGGCGCGTGTCACGGCCCGCCGGGCCAATGTGTGACCGACGAAGCCCGCCGGGGCGGGAGGGCCTGTGCGCGCTGCGGGCGGTGAGGCAAGGTTCCGTTCGGCCGCACGCGCCGGGGCGTCGCGGCCGTGCGGCCCCCGCGATCAGGACAGGAACCGGCGGACGGTGATCCGTGAGACCACGCCCGTGACCAGCGAAGCGATCACCCCGATCAGGATCACGCTGACATAGCCGCGCAACCCGACCTGGAAGGCGCCGAACAGGGCCTCGACCTCCTGGCCGGCCGGGCCCGAGCGGGCCGCGCGCGCCAGCAGCCCGGCGACCGCGAAGGCCAGGATCGCCAGCCCGGCGCCGATCGCGCCCCCGCGCAGGCCGAGCCCGAAGAACCGGCGCTGAAAGGCGCGGGCGATGTAGTCGTCGTCGGCACCGACGAAGTGGAGCACCTCCACCACCTCGCGGTTCCCCGCCATGGCGCCGCGGGTGGCGAAGGTCACGGCGAGGCCGGTGGCGACCAGCACCAGGATCACCATCCCGACGCCGATCCCCACGAAGGCGTTGGCCGCGGTGGAGAGCCGCTGGAGCCAGAGCGCGTGGTCGTCGAGGCTCGCCACGCCGGGCAGGGCCTCGGTGAGGCGGGTTCGCAGGCGCTTGAGATCCGCGCTCCGGCTGTCGGCGAGCTTGAGGGCGATCAGGCGCGGCACCGGCAGGTCCGACAAATCGAGGCCGCTGCCGAGCCAGGGCTCCAGAAGCCGCTCGGCTTCCGCCTTGGAGAAGACCCGCGCCTCGGCGATCCCGGGCTCGGATTTGGCGATGGTCTCGGCCCGGGCGACGTCGGCATCGACGTCCCGACCGGGGCCGGGCCGCACCTGGATCGTCACCTCCTGGGCGACGTCGCCCTGCCATTGCCCGGCATTGGTGGCGACGATCTCGGCGGCGCCCGCGCACAGGCCGGCCAGAAAGGTCAGGATCGCGATGACCGCCGCGAGCGACCGGCCGGCCGCGGTATCGGTCGGGACCAGGGCGGCGTTGCGGCGCAGGTTGGTCGGCAGGCTCGGATCCGCAGGGCCGGACGGGGATTCGGCCTGGCTCCGGGTGGTGGCCGGTGCGCTCATTCCTCGATCCGCAGCCGGCCTTCGCCCAGCACCATGCGGCGGGCGTCGACGGCGTCCATGATGCCGAAATCGTGGGTCGCGATAATCACCGAGGTCCCGAGCTTGTTGAGTTCCAGGAACAGCCGCAGCAGCCGGCGGCCCAGCCCGGGATCGACGTTGCCGGTCGGCTCGTCGGCGAGCAGCAGATCCGGCCGGGCGATCAGCGCCCTCGCGATGGCGGCGCGCTGCTTCTCGCCGCCTGACAGGAGCGGCGGCAGCGCGTGCATGCGCTCGCCGAGGCCGACCCAGCGCAGCAGCTCGACCACCTCGGCCCGGTAGCTGGTCTCGGACCGGCCCTGGACGCGCAGCGGCAGCGCCACGTTCTCGTAGGTGGTGAGGTGGTCGAGCAAGCGGAAATCCTGGAACACCACGCCCATGCGCCGCCGCAGGCCGGTGAGCGCCTTGGCCGAGATGCCGCTGACCTCCTCGCCGAAGATCGACACGAGGCCGCGGGTCGGGCGCACCGACAGCAGGATCAGGCGCAGCAGCGTCGTCTTGCCGGCACCGGAGGGACCGGTGAGGAATTGGAACGAGCGCGGCGCGATCCGGAAGCTCACATCCGACAGCACCTCCGGCCCGAGGCCGTAGCGCATGCCGACATTCTCGAACTGCACAACCGGCCGTTCCGCGCCGGGCAGCAGGCTCTTCATGCTCGCCTGTACGTTCAAAGCCGTGCCGGGTCTCGCCGATCCATCGCTCGCCAATCGCCGGATGGGCGGGCGTTTTCAAGGCCAGCGCAGTTTCACCGACGCTTAACCCTGTTCGGGCACGGTTTCTCAACTGATTTTGCCGTCGGGCTCCGGTCTGTCCGATCGGAAACGGCCCCTGATGGAACGAATGGCGCGCGTATGCTGATCGTCTGCCCGAGCTGCGCGAGCGAGTACCGCATCGAGTCCGGCAAGGTCGGGATGGAGGGCCGCTCGGTCCGCTGCGCCGCCTGCCGCGAGACCTGGTTCATCAGCCCGGCCGACGTCCTGGCGGGCCACGAGGCCGAGCTGGCCGAGCGGGAGGGGGCTGAGCCCGACCCGGTCGCCGATGCCGCCTGGCAGGAGGCCGCGGCCACGGTCCGGGCCGCCTCCGAGACGTCTGACCCGTCGCCCGCCCGCCGCCGGGTACCGCCGCCTCCGCCGCGCGCGACGGGCTGGCGCGGCATTCCCGGCCTGTCGCCGTCGCTCGCCGTCGGGCTGACGCTGCTCGCCGCGCTGCCCCTGATCTGCCTGGCGCGCACCAGCGTGGTCCGGACGGTGCCTCAGAGCGCCGCCTTGTTCGCCCGGGTCGGGTTGCCGGTGAATGTCCGGGGTATCGAGATCCGCGACGTCGTGGCGTTCAGCAACCCCGCGGAGGATGGCCGACCGGCGGAACTGGTGATCGAGGGCGACCTCGTCGGCGTTGCCCGGACCGACGTTCCGGTCTCGACCCTGAGTGTCGAGATCCGCGACGCCGCCGGCCGGGCCTTGCGGACCTTCCCGGTCGCCGCGCCCCGGGCGGTGCTCGGCGCGGCCGAGACGGCCCGGTTCCGCGGCAGCCTGGTGAGCCCGCCCGCCGCCGGACGCGCCGTGGTGCTGCGCTTCGCCGACGCCCAACCGGTGCGCGATGTGCCGCGGGCAGGCACGGGCAGCGACTGAGCGGAGGCGCGAGGGGCCGCGCCCGTCCTGCTCCATCGCAGATCGTGGTCGTGCGGCCACAGGCTTCCCAGATGTCGGCTGATCCGGTCGCCCGTTCTCTCCGCGCTGGGGCGGTCGACGGCCCGGCCCACCCGGCCGGAGGTCCGATCACCTTGTCAGGATATTAGGTGGTCAGGTTTCAGAGCGCGTTACCCTCAAACCAATTCCGTCAATACAAATATAAAGCGGAATTTATTTAGTTAAACCCGCAATGTTTCGTTGGTCGGGATCAAATTTCCCGCATGTTCGGCTGAGAAAGCTGGCAGGCACTTGCTCGGAGCCTAAATGTCGAGCAACGTTGCCATCCTTTTGCCCTGATAAGTCGGCTAAAACCCATGCACAGGCTCTGAAAAGGCGTTGTTCACGACGCTTCGGGTCTTTTGAGAGACCTGCGCATCGCTATTGCTTATCGATGTCGGATCTGAAACTCTAGGTGTGCTGCGGCCTCGGCAGGCAGCCCCGCGTGCTCGAATTCAAGGTTGTAGGGCCAATCTGCCGTGAGCGCCAAGACAACGGTCCCGGTCTTTTTCGGAACGACAGAATCCGTCGAGCCGAAGCGGGCGTTCGATTACTGGCGCAGTACGGTCATTACCGGCACGGACCTGGCACAGCCTGATTCGGAGAAGCCGTTCGCGGCGTCCCGCCTGGTTGCCTCCTCCAGCCATGGGGCGATCTTCCACACGAACAGCAGCCCCTACATCCTGGAGCGCAGGCCGAGCCACATGCGCCAGGATGGGCGCGACGAGGTCGGCATCATGCTGATCGTCCGCGGCAACGGCTATCTCGAGCAGGTCAATAACGGGTCGCTGCTGGGCCCCGGCGATATCAGCTTCCAGACCTGGGGCCGGCCCGGCTCCGCGGCGGGCCTGACCGATTTCGAGGAGATCCGGCTCACGGTGCCCCGGGCCACCTTCCTGGCGCATGTCGGCAATGTCGACGATTTCGCCGCCCGCAAATTCGCCGCCGGCCCGCTCAACGAACTCTTCGCCGCCTATCTCAAGGCCTTCGCCGGGTCGGTCACCAAGATGTCGGACGCCGAGACCGGCATCGCCGTCGAGGGCGCGCTGCACCTGCTGCGCGGCGTCATCACCAGCCAGAACGCGCGGGCCGACGGCGAGCTCTCGGCCAACGCGCTCCGCTCCCTGGCGCTGGCGCGGATCGAGCATCGGCTGCACGATCCCGAATTCGGTCCGGACGCCCTGGCGGCGGATTTGCGGATCTCGCGCAGCCGCCTCTACGCGGCCTTCGCCGGCGGAGAGGGGATCGCCGCCACGATCCGCGACGCGCGGCTTGACCGTGCCCATGACCGGATCGTGATGATGCGCAAGGCGGGCGCCCGCATCGCATCGATCATGGCCAGCTGCGGCTTCACCGATCCGGCCGCCTTCAGCCGCGCATTCCGCCAGCGCTTCGGTTGCTCGCCCCGCGACCTGCTCGCCCAGGGTGAGTGACCGGGCGGGCGCGGGATCGACCGAGCGCGGCCGATCCCGCGTGCGGCCCGGCACCGCGCCGGCCGGAAGGCTGCCGCATGACCGTGCGGAGGCCGGCGCCAGCGCGGCAGACCTGGCGGATCGGAGCTTTAACCGATTGCGCGAAGCTGCCGAATCTGAAACGCCGATGCGACTCAAGCGTATGCCGGCAAGAGTTTCGGCCGGCTCGAGCGTTGCGAAGCGAGGGCACGGTGCGTGTCAAAGATAAAGTCCCGGTCCTGTTCCAGAGTACGGACGACGTAGATCCAAGCAAAGCGTTCGAGTACTGGTGTGATACTGTTTTGCCGGCCGCGGACATCGCGCCCTTCGACTCGGTCATGCCCTTCTCGGCCAGCCGTATGATGGCGGTCTCCGCCCACGGAACGATCATGCGCACCGTCAGCGGCCCGATCGATGTCGAGCGCACGGCGCGCCACATCCGCCGCGACGGGAGCGAGGAGATCTCGATCATGCTGATCGCCGCGGGGCGGGGCTATGTCGAGCAGGGCAATAACGGCGCTCTCCTGCGGCCCGGCGATCTCACGTTCCGCGCCATGGGCCAGCCCGGCGCCGCCGGCAGCCGCGACGGCTACGATGAGATCCGGCTGATGGTGCCGCGTACCGCCTTCCTGGAGCAGGTCGGCAACCCGCAGGACGTGGTCGGGCGCAAGCTCGGCGACACGCCGCTGAAGGGGCTGCTGAAGGCCTATCTCGGCGCGCTGGCGTCGTCCGTATCCACCATGTCGGAGGCGGAGACCGGGATTGCCGTCGAAGGCGTGCTGCACCTGCTCCGCGGCGTCATTCATGGACAGGCCGGGTCCGCGGAGGGCGAACTCTCGACGGAGGCGGTGCGCTCGCTGGCGCTCGCCCATATCCAGCGCCGTCTGCACGAGCCCGATTTCGGCCCGAATGCCCTGGCCGCCGCCCTGCAGATCTCGCGCAGCCGCCTCTACGCTGCGTTTTCCGGCGGGCAGGGGATCGCCGCCACGATCCGTGACGCGCGGCTCGACCGCGCGCATGACCGGATCGTGATGATGGGAAGCGGCGGCGCCCGGATCACGTCGATCATGGCCAGCTGCGGCTTCACCGACCCGGCCGCGTTCAGCCGCGCATTCCGCCAGCGCTTCGGCTTCTCGCCGCGCGACCTCGCCGCCCAGGGGCGCGGCTGGGGTGCCGTCCAGAACGGCGGCTACCGGTCCGAGGATACACGGCGCCTGCCTCTGCGCGCGTAGCGGAGCGGCTCTGCGCAGCCCGCAATCCGCGAGTGCCGGGTCTCTGGATCGGTCCCGGTCCAGGCGACCTGTCGCGCGCTCCGATCAGATCCGCCCGCCGCGCGGATCGGTGACCGGATTCCCGGAAGCCGTTGCGGCACCCGCCGCATCCCTGGCCGAGCCGGCGACGCGCTGGGCGAGCCGGATCGCTGCGACCCCGACCCGGGCGACCCGGATCTGACCCGGCAGCTGACGCGGACCGATCGGACGGTACGCCAGGCGCGGGCTGGCTCGCTCGGCCTCCGCGATGGCCTGCCCGAGCGGCAGCGCAGCGATCCGATCCGCCTCGATGGGCGGGATCCCGAGGGCACGCGCCCAGGCCCGGTCCGTGCGCAACCGTCCCGCGCCGTGCAGGCGCCGGAACTGCCGACGCCAGAGATGGCGGCGCACGACCCGGGGGAACGTCTCCATCCGGGCGTCGCAGAGGGCGTCCGGCTCCTCGCAGCGAGACCGGATCGTGTCGGCGACGCCGCCCGGGGCGCGACCGGTAAGCCGGGCCGAGATCGTCACGCAGACATCGGTCGCGTGCCGGACCCGTAAACCCTGCTCGATCAGCCGGGCGATGAAGGCGCCGTCCTCGCCGAGCGGGATTTCTGGCATGCCGCCGACCGCGCGATAGGCGGCGCGGGTCACCGCCAGCGTCGCGCCGATCGCGGTCCGATGGCAGGGCCAGGGATCGTGCGGGTCCGGATCGATCCGGGCTTCGGCCTCGGTAATCAAGGCGTCGTAGATATCCTCGAGGCGCCCGCGAGCCGGCAGCGACGGCGGCAGCAAGGCGGCTTCCGCGGCGTCGAGCTCCACCCGGCCGGCGACCGCGTCGGCCCCGGCCTCGATGGCGGCGCGGTTCCGGGCCACCCAGTTCGGCGGCACGCGGCTGTCGGCATCGGTGGACAGGATGATCCCCGCATTCCCCGCATCCCCGAGCCAGGCCGCCGCGGAATCCATGGCCCGGCGCCGCGCCCAGCCGGCATGCGCGCCGGAAAAATCCTCGCTCTCCACCCGGATCGGGATCGACAGGGTCGGCACCAGCCGCGCCACCAGGGCGTCGGTCCCGTCCGTGCAATTGTTCAGGAACAGCACCAGCCCGAGGCTGCCCGGGGCCAGCCCGACCTGCGCGTCGACGGCGCGAAGACAGGCCTCGATCCGCTCGATCTCGTTGCGCACCGGGATCGCGATGATCGCGCTGGGCACGGACTCGGCTGGCTGGGTGGTGGGCGTCACCGTCTACGGTCTCCGTCTGGCCCCTCGCGGACGGGTCCGCGCGGGGGCGCTTCGCCTATGCCGCATGCCGCCTGAACGAAACCGGAAGGTTTTGGCGCTTGCAGGCAGACGTCTCCAGTCTGGGTCCATCCCTAGGGCGCAGGCGAAGCTCGGGTGTCATCGCGGTTTCCTCACCTCGCCGATTGCCGGACCGCGAAGGAAGATCCGGCGGATCGCGGAACCGGGGGCCCTGTCTCGCTCCGTCACACCAGGATGGGCGCAGGCGAGATGTCCGGGCCCGGCGGACGTTCAGAGCGCCTTCTCCAGCAAACCCTCGATCCATTCCGGCTGGGTCTCGCCCACCGACCGGCCGGTCTCCGCCGTGCCCTTGAAGACGATGAGCGTGCTCTGCATCCGGGCGTTGAACCGGCGCAGCAGATCCTTCTGGCTGTCGAAGTCGATGTCGAAGATCTGCAACTCCTTGAAGCGCGGCTCGGCGGCGAGCTTGGCCAGGATCGGCTTCTGCGTCTTGCAGATGGGGCACCAGGGCGCGCTCACTGCGACCAGGATCGGCTTGCCCCCCTTCTGCGCCGCCTCGAAGGCCGCGGCCGAGAACGGCGTCGCCTCACCGGCCTTGGCCGGCGTTAGGCAGGCGGTGAGAGCCAGGCAGGCCAGGGCAAGGACGCCGCGACGGCACGTCATTATGGGATTCCTCCGGCGGCACCGACTGTTATCGTCCTTCGGCATCCACCCGACCGTCGTTACACGAAAGCGGCAGGAACGCTTCCGCGGTCGCGCGCCTTCCGCGAGCCCGGCCCGTCACATCATCGAGAGGCCTCGCCCGATCGGTCCTGCTCGACCAGGTCGGCGATGTCCTGCGCATCCACCGCATCCATCGGCCGCCGGATCCGCAGGGCACGCGTCGGCGCTCCGGCCCGCATCACCAGCACGATGGTCTCCATGTCGGGGCAGCCGGGATCAGCGCAGGCGATCTCGTTGACCGCCAGCGCATCCGCCTCGGTCAGGCCCAGAGCGCCAATCAGGTCCCGTTTCAGCCGCGCCGCGATCTCCGCGCGCTCGGCCGAGCGCGCGCGCCACGCTTTCAGACTTACGAAAGCCATGCCGAATGGTCATCCCTCTGGCGAAGGTCGCTCTGCTATGCCCGTCCCACGGGGACGCGATGCGATTCGACCGAGCGCGATCCGATCGTGTTGCGCCTTTCAAGGGACCTTGCAAATCGCCCGTTGCGGAGCGTGTCGTCCTGCGCTGAACAGGGCGGTGGGAGTTTTGTGAGAGGCTCTCCTTCGGGTCAAGCAGTCGGCCCCCGATCGTGACCGAAACAAACGACGTGCTCGACCGTAATGCCTGCGCGCGGGCAGAGGACATGAGAAGTTGCGACCCTGGCGAGACGGACCGGGCGACCGGCGGAGCTATCACCACGGGAACCTCAAAGAGGCCCTGATCGAGGCCGCGCGCCGGTTCATCGCCGAACGCGGGATCGGCGGCTTCGCGCTCGTGGACGCCGCCCGCCTTGTCGGGGTGACGCCGGCTGCCCTGTACCGGCATTTTCGCGGACGCGAGGCGCTGCTGGAGGAGCTGGCCGGGCGGGGCTTCGCGGAACTGGCGGCGCGGCTCGCCCGGGCATTGACCTCCCGGGGCACGCCCCTCGAACGCTTCACCCGCATGGGCGAGGCCTACCTGGCTTTCGCCGAAGAGGAGCCGGCCTATTACGCGGCGATCTTCGAGACCCGGGGCATGCCCGCCGAGCCGTCCGACACTGAAGCGCCGCCCGGTCGGCCATCGCCGTTCGACCTGCTGGTCGAGGCGCTGCAGGCGACCTTCGCGGACGGGTTCGGGGGCGTCGCGCCCCGGTTCATCGCGCTCGAAGTCTGGGCGCTGGCGCACGGCATCGCGACCCTCTCGGCCGCCGGGCATCTGCCGCGGGGGCCGGGCTTTCCGGACAAGTACGAGCTTCTGCGCGCCGGGGTGCTGGCCCTGGTCCACGGCGTCGCGCAGCCGGGCGGACCCAGGAACGCGGTCTGACGACCGGACCCGGGACCGAACCCCCGCCCGTATCGGGCCCCGTCACGTTTCGCAGAGATGCCGCCGACGCGTCGCGATGACGTTCGCGAACACGGCCGCCCGGCCTTGAAAGGCCGCCGGAGCACCCGCATGTTAACTCCGTTCACATGAGCAGCGGAGCCAAGCCGTGACCACGCAATCCTCCTCCCCCTGGGCGACCGGCAAGCTCTGCCGCTCCGGCCCATTTCCCCGTCGTTCCCTCGAGATCGGCGCGATCGTCGTCGGCTTCATCTACTGGTGGCCGGTCGGCCTCGCACTCATCGCCTGGAAGTTCGCGGGTTACCCGGCCTTCGCCGAAATGCGAGATGCCGCGCGCCGGGGTGTCGCCGGCTTCGAGGGCGGTGGCCGTTCGGCCTCCCGCTTCGCCCGTGCCTTCGAGGCCGCCAATCGCGGTGGCACCGGCAATGCGGCCTTCGACGCCTATCGCCGCGCCGAGCTCGACCGGCTAGAGGCCCAGCGCAAGGCGCTGGAAGATGAGAGCCGTGCCTTCACGGATTTCGTCGAGGAGCTGCGACGGGCCAAGGACCGCGAGCAGTTCGACGCCTTCATGGCCAAGCGCCGGAGCGAGGGCGGTTCCTTCACCGCCTGATCGCCCCTTTCGGGCGGGACCCGGCCGACAAGCCGGGGCCCGCCCGGGATGCGTTACGCCGCCCGCACCGTGTCGAGGAAGCGGGAGACTTCCGCCGTGAGATGCTCGGACTGGCGCGACAGTTCCGAGGCGGCGTCGAGCACCTGCGCTGCCGATCGTCCCGTCCCCTCGGCGGCATCGGCGACGCCCGCGATGTTGCTGGTGACCTCACCGGTGCCCGCTGCCGCCTGGGCGACGTTGCGGACGATCTCCTGGGTCGCCGCGCCCTGCTCCTCCACCGCCGCGGCGATCGAGGTCGCTACGGTGCTGATTTCCTGAATGCGGGTCGTGATCGTGCCGATCGCCGTCACGGCCTGGCCGGTGGACGCCTGGACCCGGGCGATCTGCCCGGCGATCTCTTCCGTCGCCTTGGCGGTCTGCTCGGCGAGCGCCTTCACCTCGGAAGCGACCACGGCGAAGCCCCGGCCCGCATCGCCGGCCCGGGCCGCCTCGATCGTCGCGTTGAGGGCCAGCAGATTGGTCTGCCCGGCGATCGAGGAGATCAGCCCGACGACATCGCCGATCCGGGCCACGGCGCTGCTCAGCTCATGTACCAGCGCGCTGGTCTGCCCGGCCTCGTCGGCGGCGCCCTGAGCGAGCTTGGCCGAGCTGTCCATCTGCCGCCCGATCTCCTGGACCGACGAGCCCAGCTCCTCGGCGGCGGCCGCCACGGTGTTGACGTTGCTCGCCGCCTCCTCCGCCGCCGAGGCCACGGCGTCGGACTGGGCCGACGTCCGCCCCGCCATCGTCGACATCGCACTCGCGGTCGCCTGGAGTTCGGTGGCCGATGACGAGACCCGCCCGATGATCCCGCCTACCGCCTTCTCGAAGTTCTCGGCCATCTGACGCAGGGCCGCCTTGCGCTGCTGCTCCGCGGCGACCCGCGACTGGGCCGCCTCCGCTTCGAGCGCGCGGGTGCGGATCAGGTTGTCCTTGAACACCTCCACGGCGGCAGCCATCGCGCCGATCTCGTCGCGCCGCTCGCGCGCGGGCACCGCCACGCCGGTATCGCCGCCGGCAAGCCGGGACATGACGTCCGTCATCCCTTGGATCGGACGTGAGATGCGCAGCAGGGAGAAGGTCGCAGCCCCGAGCGCCGCGACGACCGAGAGGACCACGTTGACCCACGCGGCCGCGGAGGCCGTCTTGGCCCGCGCGACGGCCTCGCCGACTTCTCGGGTCGCGTTCCGCTCGTTCAGGGCGACCAGGCGGGAGAGCGTGGCCCGGGCGTCGTCGTAGATCTTGACCGTGTCGGCGCCGCTGAGCAGGGCCAGCGCCTCCGCCTGCTTCCCGGAGGCGATCATGCGGCGCATCTCGCCATCGACCCGCTCGTAGCGGCTCCAGAGTTCCGCGAATGCATCGTACAGGCTCCGCTCGTCGGCGCCCGAGATCAGAGCCTCGTAAGCCTTCCGACGCTCGCTGAGCTGCGCGAGCGTTGCCGCAAGCTGAGCCTCGCCGGCGCGCAGGTGCTCGGGATTGTTGGAGAGCGTCATCAGGCGAAACTGCTTGATACGCACCTCCGAGGTGGCGACCTCGACCTCGTTGATCCGGGTCACGGACGGCAGCCAGTTGCCCGCGACGTCCGTCATCGACTGCCGGATATCGGCCAGCTCGATGATCGATAAGCTTCCCTGTCCCACCGCCATCAGTGCAAACAGCCCAAAGATCGCGGCAAGTGTCGTTTTGAGGGAAACGGTGAGGCGCATAGCTGTGACCGAGTTCACGGGGACGGCGCCAGCTAGCAGCCCGTGGTTCTCTTTGGAAAGACCTTGGCGGAGGCGAGTCCTGTTTAATCCGCGGCCTGACGGGAAATTTATCTGCTCTGCTAATATTAGATGTGAATGGTTATTTTCTTGCCTTCTATGGCATTGAGGGTCGTGTCCAAAAATTGTGTTTCTCGGGTTCGAAATATCCTCACGCTTCGCCCAATCAAATTCGATTGGACTTGCTGAGACGAAGAAGAAAATATTTTTGACGTGCCGCGGCGGGTGCTCGCCGTAAAGTAGTACTAACTCGCAATCGCACGACCTGCGCACTAGGCCCGAACCGGTCGGACCCGTCGCATCGTCGCGGCCCGAATATGCATATTCGCGCCGCTCGACGTTGCACCTCGGTGCACGCTCCGGCATTCCTGCCCCGGCGGAATGGAGGGATGTGCGATGCCGACGGGTCGGGTCACGGTGGTCGATCACCCTCTGGTGCAGCACAAGCTCACCTATCTCCGGGACAAGGACCGGTCGACGAAGGGTTTTCGCCAGCTGCTGAATGAAATCGGCATGTTGCTGGCCTACGAGGTCACGCGGGACCTGCCGCTGGAGCCCGTCACCATCGAGACGCCGATCCAGCCGATGGAGGGGCGGCAGATCCAGGGCAAGAAACTGGTCTTCGCCCCGATCCTGCGGGCCGGGATCGGTTTTCTCGACGGGATGCTGTCGCTCGTCCCCTCGGCGCGGGTCGCCCATATCGGGCTGTACCGCGACCCGGAGACGCTCGAGGCGGTTGAGTACTACTTCAAGGCGCCGTCCGATCTCGCCGACCGGACCGTGCTGGTGCTCGATCCGATGCTCGCCACCGCGAATTCCGCCATCGCGGCCCTCAACCTGCTGAAGGCCCGGGGCGCCTCGGACCTGCGCTTCGTCTGTCTGCTGGCGGCCCCGGAAGGGCTCGCCAAGTTCCAGGCCGCGCATCCGGATGTCCCGGTCTGGACGGCCGCCATCGACAGCCACCTGAACGACCACGGCTACATCGTGCCCGGACTCGGGGATGCCGGCGACCGGATGTACGGCACCCGGTAGGTCCGCGCTCCCGGCGCGGTCGGCCGCAGAGGACGATCGCCGTTCCGGGCGGTGTTACTCGTTCCGGCCGGATGCACATTGTATTCACCTCGACGAATGCTACAAAAATCGTCCGGCCCCCGATGCGACGCCACAAGCCGCACGGCCCGGAGGAGGAAACAGCATGGCGATGGATCGCAGCGTGACGAGCCGGGCTCTGGCCCTGCTGGCGGCGGCCGGACTCTTGGCGGCGGGTGAGGCGCGGGCGGCCGACCCGATCCGGATCGGGGTGATCGCCGAGGCGCAGTCGGTGGTTGGTGCCTCGATCCCGCAGGCGGTCCAGCTCGCCGCCGACGAGATCAACGCCAAGGGCGGCATCGACGGCCGCCAGGTCCAGGTGGTCTCCTACGACGACAAGAGCTCGGCCTCCGACGCCGTCCGGGCGTTCCAGCGCGCGGTCTCGGAGGACAAGGTCCACGTCGTCATCGCCAGCTACATCTCCGAGGTCGTGCTGGCCCTGATGCCGTGGTCGGCCCGCCTCAAGACCCCGATGATCACACCGGGCGCGGCCTCCAACGAGATCAGCCTCGCGGTCCATAAGGATTACGCCCGCAACAAGTACACCTTCCACGGATACCTCACCTCCGCGGCGTTGGCGCAGTCGATCTGCGACTCGACCAAGGACATGCTGCTCGACCTGATGAAGGTGAAGACGGCGGCGATCATGAGCGAGGACGCCGCCTGGACCCGCCCGCTGGATGCCGGTTACGAGAAATGCCTGCCCGAGATCGGCGTGAAGGTCGTCGACCACATCCGGTTCTCGCCGGATACGGGCGACTTCACCCCGATCTACAAGAAGATCGAGGCGGGCAAGCCCGACCTGATCGTCACCGGCATCTCGCATGTCGGCGTGCAGCCCACCGTGCAATGGCGCAACCAGCAGGTGCCGCTGGCCATGACCGGCATGAACTCGCAGGCGACTTCCTCGACCTTCTGGGCCAACACCAATGGGGCGACCCAGGGCGTCATCTTCCAGAGCATCGCGGTGCCGGGCGCCGCGATCACCGACAAGTCGCTCGCTTTCAGCGAGGCGTTCAAGAAGCGCTTCGGCAGCGATCCGTCCTATGCCGGCTACATGGCCTACGATCAGGTCTACTACACCGCCGACGCGGTGAAGCGCGCCGGTAGCACCGAGGCCGACAAGCTAGTCGACGCCCTGGAGAAGACCGACTGGGTCGGCACGGTGGGCCGCACACAGTTCTACGGCAAGGACGATCCGTTCACCCACTCGATCAAGTACGGGCCGGGCTTCGTCACCGGCCTGATGGCGCAGTGGCAGGACGGCAAGCAGGTCGCGATCTGGCCGACGAGCCTCGCCCAGGGCAAGATCGTGCTGCCCCCATCCGTCAAGGCCGCAGCGCGCTAGGCTCACGCCAAGGGGGCGCGTGCTTGCCAAGCGCCCCCATTGCCGCAAGTACAGCCGGACCGCGCCTCCGGGCCCGGCCCGGAATTCGCACGCGTTGAGGATGCTTCGATGGCCAGCACTGCCCTGCCCGAGACCATGCGCCGGATCCATTTCACGGGACCGGGCGGGCCGGAGGTGATCGCCGTCGAGACGGCGCCGCTGCCGAGCCCCGGGCCGGGCCAGGTGCTGATCGAGGTGGTCGCCGCCGGCGTGAACCGCCCGGACGTGATGCAGCGCGCCGGCCTGTACCCGCCGCCGCCCGGCGCCACCGAGATCCCGGGCCTCGAAGTCGCCGGCCGCGTCGCTGCGCTCGGCGAGGGCGTCGACACTCTTACGGTCGGCGAGGAGGTCTGCGCCTTGGTGATCAGCGGCGGCTACGCCGAATTCGCCGTCGCCGAGGCGTCCCATTGCCTGCCGCGCCCGAAGGCCCTGTCGCTGGTCGACGCGGCCGGTCTGCCGGAGACCTTCTTCACGGTCTATTCCAACGTCGTGCAGCGCGGCCGGCTCGCCAGGGGCGAGAGCTTCCTGGTCCATGGCGGGTCGAGCGGCATCGGCGCCACCGCGATCCAGATCGCCAAGCATGTCGGCGCCCGGGTCTTCGCCACGGCAGGGTCGGCCGAGAAGTGCCGGTTCTGCGAGGAGCTCGGGGCCGATGCGGCGATCGACTACAAGCAGGCGGATTTCGCCGAGGAGATCAAGCGCCTCACCGACGGGCGCGGCGTCGACGTGATCCTCGACATGATCGGCGCGAGCTACCTCGCCCGCAATCTCAAGTCCCTGGCCCCCGACGGCCGGCTGGTGATGATCGCCCTGATGGGCGGGTACAAGGTCGACGGCCTGAACATCACCCCGATCATGCGCAACCGCCTGACCTTCACAGGCTCGACCCTGCGGCCCCGCCCGAAGGCCGACAAGGCCGCGATCGCAGACGGGCTGCGCAGGGATGTCTGGCCGGAGCTCGAGGCCGGACGGATCCGGTCGGTCACCCACGCCACGTTCCCGCTGGAGCAGGCCGAGAAGGCCCACGCATTGATGGAGTCGAGCGCCCATCTCGGCAAGATCCTGCTCACCACCGGTCGTTGACCGGCGCGATCGGCAGGAACCCGCTTCGACGGCGCCGCGTTGGCGGCCGGTAACGAAATCGTGTCGCGCGCGCCGCGGTCGAGCGGGAGGAACTGGATATGGCCGAGAAACTCAATCAGCAGGAAAGCCGGCAGGGTGAGCGCGGCAAGCCCGTGCTGTGGGTCCTGGTCGCCAGTCTCGTCCTCCTGGCGATCGCGACCGTGGGCTTGCTGACCTGGAACGGCGCCAACTCGCCGAAGGATTACGCCAGCCAGAGCCAGGACGCGTCGCGGCGCGAAGTGACCGGCTCGGTCAACGGCCAGTCCGGCGGCGCGACGCCGTCGAACAGCAGCGCGGTCCCGGGCGGCAACCCGTCCTATCCGCAGCCGGCCCAGCCGAACGCGAATGGCGGCACCGCGAAGTGAGAATGTGATGAGAGGCGGCGCCCGGCGCCGTCCCGCCTGACGATCGATGCCGGCGCCTCAGCGCGTCGGGATCGGCGTCGGCCCGCGATAATCGTAGAAGCCGCGCTTGGCCTTCCGGCCGAGCCAGCCGGCCTCGACATATTTCACGAGAAGCGGGCAGGGCCGGTACTTCGAATCGGCGAGCCCCTCGTAGAGCACCTGCATCACCGACAGGCAGGTATCCAGGCCGATGAAGTCGGCGAGCTGGAGCGGGCCCATCGGGTGGTTCGCGCCGAGCTTCATGGCGGTGTCGATCGACTCGACCGATCCGACGCCCTCGTAGAGCGTGTAGATCGCCTCGTTGATCATCGGCAGCAGGATGCGGTTGACGATGAAGGCCGGGAAATCCTCCGACATCGTCGAGATCTTGCCGAGCTTGGCGATGAACGCCTTGGCCGATTCGTAGGTCGAATCCTCGGTGGCGATGCCGCGGATCAGCTCGACGAGCTGCATCACCGGCACCGGATTCATGAAGTGAATGCCGATGAACCGCTCCGGCCGGTCGGTCGCCGCGGCGAGCCGGGTGATCGAGATCGACGACGTGTTGGTCGCCACGATCGCGTCGGGCCGCAGCGAGGCGCAGAGGCTGGAGAAGATCTCGCGCTTGGTCGCCTCGTTCTCGGTTGCGGCCTCGATCACGAGGTCGGCCGGGCCGAGATCGGCGAAGCTGTGAGCCGGCTTGATCCGCGCCCGGATCGCCCGGCTCTCGGTCTCGTCGATGGTGCCCTTCGAAACGAGCCGCGACAGGCCGCCATCGACCGCGGCCAGGCCGTTCTCGAGCCGGTTCGGGTCCCGGTCGTTCAGCAGCACATCGAGACCCGCGGTGGCGCAGACCTGCGCGATGCCGCTCCCCATCTGGCCCGCGCCGATGATGCCGACCCGCTTGATCTCCATGTCCATCTGTCGACCTGTGCCCCCATACGGACGTTGCTGCGCGACTGCCCAGAGGGGGTCGACTGCGCCAACGCCGCGGCCCGTGCGGAGACGGGCCGTCCCAGACTTCTAGACCATTCTTGTTCGCAGAAGGAACCCGCGGAAACGCCTGCGGCGACAATGCTGGCCCGGTGAACCCGGCCAGGCCAGCCTTGTCGTTACTGGCCCTTCGCCTTCCCGATCTCCGACTGCAGATCTGGCACAACCTGGAATAGGTCTCCGACCAGGCCGTAATCCGCGACCTGGAAGATCGGTGCATCCTCGTCCTTGTTGATGGCGACGATGACTTTCGAATCCTTCATCCCGGCGAGGTGCTGGATCGCCCCGGAGATGCCGACCGCCACGTAGAGGTCGGGCGCCACGACCTTGCCGGTCTGGCCGACCTGCCAGTCATTCGGCGCGTAGCCGGCATCGACCGCGGCCCGCGAGGCGCCGACCGCCGCGCCCAGGACGTCCGCCAGCGGCTCGATCAGGGCGTGGAATTTCTCCGAGGAACCGAGCGAACGGCCGCCCGAGACGATGATCCGGGCCGAGGCCAGCTCCGGCCGGTCGGACTTGGCGATCTCCTCGCCCTTGAAGGTCGAGCCGCCGGCTTCCGGCGCCGCAGCCGAGACGGCTTCGATGGGAGCGGCCGCACCGCCCTCTTCGGCCGCCTTGAACGCCGCGGTGCGGACCGTGATCACGGTCTTGCCGGCGGGGATCTGGACGGTCTGGATGGCATTGCCCGCGTAGATCGGCCGCTCGAACGTATCGGGCGCGACGACCTTGATGATGTCCGAGACCTGCGCGACGTCGAGCAGGGCGGCCACACGCGGCAGGACGTTCTTGCCCGTGGTCGAGGCCGAGGCGATGATGATGTCGTAGGGCTCGGCGATCGACGCGATCAGCGCCGCCACGGGCTCGGCGAGGTCGTGGTCGTAGGCCGCGTCCTCGGCGTTCAGGACCTTCTCGACGCCGTCGAGCTTGGCTGCCGCCTCGGCCACCGGCTTCAAGCCGCTGCCCAGCACGAGGGCGTGGACCGGCGCGCCGATAGCCTTGGCGGCGGTCAGCGCCTTCAGCGTGCCGTCCTTGATCTGGCCGTTGCCGTGCTCGACGAAGAGGAGAGTCGTCATGTGCGCGTGAACCTCGGTTGCGGCTGGCCGCGCTCGACCGTCTCGACGGGAACGCGGCCCAGCTCAGGAAAGAATCAGATGACGCCGGCTTCGACCTTGAGCTTCTGCACGAGTTCGGCCGCCGACCCGACCTTGACGCCCGCGGAACGTCCCGGCGGCTCAGCGGTCTTGAGCACCTTGAGCCGCGGGGTCACGTCGACGCCGAGACCCTCGGGGCTCAGCTCCTCGAGCGGCTTCTTCTTCGCCTTCATGATGTTCGGCAGGGAGGCGTAGCGCGGCTCGTTCAGGCGCAGATCGGTTGTGACGATCGCCGGCAGCTTGAGGCTCAGGGTCTGGAGCCCGCCATCGACCTCGCGGGTCACGTCGATGCTGCCGTCGCCCGGCTCGATCTTGTACGCGAAGGTGCCCTGCGGCCAGCCGAGCAACGCGCCCAGCATCTGGCCGGTCTGGTTGGAATCGTCGTCGATCGCCTGCTTGCCCAGGATCACGAGCTGGGGCGTTTCCTTCTCGACCACGGCCTTCAGGAGCTTGGCCACGGCCAGGGGCTCGCAAGTCACGTCGGTCTTGACGAGGATCGCCCGGTCGGCGCCCATGGCGAGCGCGGTGCGCAGGGTTTCCTGCGCCTGCTGCGGGCCGATCGAGACAGCCACGATCTCGGTGACGGTGCCCTTCTCCTTCAAGCGGATCGCCTCCTCGACGGCGATCTCGTCGAAGGGGTTCATCGACATCTTGACGTTGGCGAGCTCGACCCCGGAGCCATCGGCTTTCACGCGGATCTTGACGTTGTAGTCCACCACCCGCTTGACGGGCACCAGCACCTTCATGGCGGTCTCGATCCTTCCCCGGGGATTCTTGTCGTCGGACCCGCCGGTCCCTCGCGCGTTCGGCGCTCAGGCTGGGCAGGCACGCAAAGCGGGCGGACCGTAACGGCCACATTTCCGCCTTGTCAACGCGGCGTCGTCGAGCGTCCCGGGAAAGGCTTCGTCGGGCTCACGCAGTCTTCATCGCCGCACCGGGCGGCGATTCGGGTCAGCGATTGGCGCCCGGCACCCACAGCACGTCGTCGGCCCCGTCGGCATTCGCGGTCCGGCTCGCCACGAACAGGAAGTCGGAGAGGCGGTTCAGGTACTGGATCGCTTCCGGCGAGACGATCTCGTCCTCCCGGTCGGCGAGGCTGACCGCCAGGCGCTCGGCGCGCCGGCAGACGGTCCGGGCGAGGTGGAGCGCCGCGGAGGCCGGGGACCCACCGGGCAGGACGAAGGATTTCAGCGGCGGGATCGTCGCGTTCAGGGCGTCGATGTCGCGCTCCAGCCGCTCGACCTGGCTGGCGACGATGCGCAGCGGCTCGTAGGGCAGGGGCTCCGGGCTCGGCGGGGTGGCGAGGTCGGCGCCGAGATCGAACAGGTCGTTCTGGATCGCCCCGAGCATCCGGTCGAGGGCGCCCTCCGTATGCAGGCGGACCATGCCGATGCAGGCATTGGTCTCGTCGACCGTGCCGTAGGTGTCGACCCGCAGGTCGGCCTTCGACCGGCGCTGCCCATCCGCCAACGCGGTGGTGCCCTTGTCGCCGGTGCGTGTGTAGATCCGGTTGAGCTTGACCACGGGAGCTGCGCCTCGAAACGGCCGCCACGCCGGCGGGGCCGTGAACGGTAGGGCGTAGAGCCCTTCCGCTGGCGGCGCAATCGGCCGCGATCTTAGAACGTGTAGCCGATCTTGCCGCCAAAATTGGTCAGGCCGCGGTTGTTCGCGCAGAGCCCGGCATTCGACATGTGCTCAACGGTCGCCATGACGCTCCAATGCTCGGTCAGGCGGTAGCCGAGTGCCGCCGCCTCGCGGAACATCGGCGAGCAACCCAGAGTGTTGAAGCCGTAGGGCGTCTGCGCCTTGGGCCCGGTATAGCCGTTATGGGCGACGCCGCCGAAGAAGCCGTCGAGGAATACGCGCCGGCCGAAGGTCTCAGGGAACAGGTCGACGGTCCAGGTGGCGCCGAGATAGGCGTAGCTGGTCCGGCCGCCGGTGTTGTAGCTGCCGCCCACCGTCGGGCGCGGCACGAAGGCCTGCCAGAACGGATCGGCGCTGACCTGCGGCTTGGCGAACAGGATCTCGCCGTTGACGTTGGCCTTGCTGAAGCCCGGGAGCTTGCCCTCGGCGCTGCCGGGATCCTGCACGGAACCGCCGATGCGCACCTCCGAGACGATGCTGAGCGGCTGGGCCGGTGCCGCGTAGGCCACCGGCCGCAGAGGCGCATCGGCCGCGAAGGCCGGCAGGATCGCCGCACCGATGATGAGGCTGGCGGTGCAGAGACGGAAGGCGGCAATCATGGGGCTCGGCCGGTTAGGCAAGTCGGTCTGGCTCAACCGACCGTAGCACGGGCCTCGCTCCAGCCACCGGCCAATTCATCCCGCTCCCCCGCAAAAGGCGGGCGGTGCGGCGGCACGGTCACACCGGCGCATTCTCGCGCGCGATGGTTGCCGACTTATCGCCGCGGGGCGCGACCCTCAGGCCGAGCGCCACCAGACGACGCCCATGATGATCAGGATCGCCACGAATTGCAGCAGCACCCGCAGCCGCATGAGCTTCTGGGAGAGGTTGGCGTTGCCGCCCCGCATCATGTTGGCGAGGCCGAACACCAGGACCACGGCGACCGCCGCGCAGGCGACGAGAACGAGCAGATTGGACGACATGGGAGGCGGGATCCGAACCCGGCGGGCGCCGGGAACCGGGGCGCCGCCGCTTGGCGAGACGAGAGGCGTTCAACGCGGGCTGCCGAGGGAAATCCGGGTCGGCGCCCGCGGGCGTTCGAGGGAGATAGGGCGCGACCTCAATTGCGCCGGAGCAGGCGCTCGAAATAGTCGAGTTCCTCCCGCGGCCGGGTGGGGTCGCCGAGCTTGCGCCGCAGCTCCTCCATGATGCGCCGGGCGCGCTGGACGGCGGATTCGTCCGCGGTCGGGACCCGGACGCGACCGTCGCTCATGTCGCGGCCCTTGGTCGGACGGCCGAGCGGGTCGTCGTCGCGGGTGCCGGCCTGACCCTGCTGCCCCGGTTGCTGGCCACCATCCTGCTGGCCTTCGCCCTGGCCCTCGGCCATCTCCTGCATCTGCTGCGCCATGCCCTCGGCGCCCTTCTTGAGCCCTTCCAGCGCGCGGCCCTGGGCATCGACCGCCTCGTCGGCATCGCCCTGTTTGAGCGCGTTCTCGGCCTCGCGCATGGCGTCCTCGGCGTCGGAGAGCCCCTGCTCGCCGCGCATGCCGTTCTCCTTCATGCGCTGCTCGAGATCCTCCAGGCGCTGGCGGAGCGCCTGCTGGCGGTCGCCGACATCGCCCTGCTGGCCTTGGCCCTGTTGGCCCTGGCCCTGCTGCCCCTGTCCTTGCTGTCCTTGGCCTTGTTGTCCTTGGCCCTGTTGTCCCTGACCTTGCTTGCCCTGGCCTTGCTGCGGACGGCCCTGCTGCCCGCGGTTGCCCTGCTGGCCCTGTTGCTGCTGGCCGCGATTGGACGGACGCTGGCTGCCGCGGGGCTCCTGCCCATCCTTGTATGTCTCGTCGCGCAGGCCCTGCTGCTCGCGCGTCATCGCGTCGAGGTCGCGCATCTGCTTCTGCATCTCGCGGCTGGCCTGATCGGATTTGCCGCCCTTCTCCGCGGTCTGCAGGTTCTCCAGGATGTTGCGCAGCTGCTCCATCAGGCGCTGCGCCTCGGCGGTGTCGCCGCGCTTCATCGCCTCGGCCATGTCCTGGATCATCTTGTCGAGATCCTCGGGCGTGACCGTCTTCGATGACTGGTTGGTCTGGCCCTTCTCGCCCGGATCGCGCGGCTGGCTTTTCTGCTTCTCGGCCATCTGCGACAGGAACTTGTCCAGCGCCTGCTTGAGGTCCTGGGTCAACCGCTTGATCTCGTCGTCGGGGGCGTTGCGCTCGATCGCCTCCTTCAACCGGTCCTGCGCCTGCCGCAGCTGCTTCTCGGCATCCGACAGGTCCCCGTCCTCGATCTTGAGCGCCATCTCCCAGAGAAGGTCGGCGACATCGATCAGGTCGGCATCGGTCTTGGCCTTGCGCAGGCGCTCCGTGGCGGTCCTGAGACCGAGGAACACCGGCGGCTGCTGCGTGAACATGTCGGGCGCGACGAGGAGCGCATCGAGGGCGCCCTGGACCCAGAGCCGGTCGGAATCGGGCGCTGTGACGAGGCGGCGGCGATCCTCCGCGAGCGCGCGTGCCAGGGGATCCCGGAACGGACGGGCCGGCAGCGTGATCTCGGTGTCCTTCGTGCGCCCCTCCTGGCCGGCCTCGTCCTTGACGACGATCTGGTAGCGCACCCGCGCGCCCGACCACGGGCTGTCGGTGAGGTCGACCAGGGTCTTGGTGTCGGTCTCGCCGGAGGCGTCGGCCGGCAGCGCCAGGTTGATCCGCGGGATCGGCGCCAGCGAACGGCCGGCTTTCAGGGGCTCGATCAACCCCTCGGCGGAGCTGATGCCGTAATCGTCCTTGGCCCGATACGTGAGGTTGAAGGTGCCGCGGCCGTTCACCTCGGGACCGCCGACGGCCGTCACCTCGGGCGGCCGGTCCGGGATCGCCTCGACGGTCAGCTTCTGGCGCCCGGCCGGCGTGACGATCACCAATTCGGCGCCGCCGACGATCCGGTAGCGCTCCTCGCGCAAGTCCGGCCGCTCCTCCTGCCCGGGGATCGGCGTGAGCCCGGCACTCGGCGTCAGGGTCGTGTTGGCTGCCGCTCTGCCCTGGCCGGCGATGCGCACGATCAGCTGCGCGTTGACCGGCGCCCGCAGGTGCTGGTCGCTGCCATCCATGGCGATCAGAAGCGGCGGCAGCCGCGTGTAGAGCGGCGGATCGATCCAGCCGTCCACCCGGAAATTCGGCCCGGGCGCGATCGCTTCGTGCCAGTCGAACGCGGCTCCGATCCGCTCGCGCCATTCGGGGCCGGCCACGAACAGGCTCGCGACCGCAGCGACGACGATCCCGGCGCGCAGGGCGTAAGGGTCGCGCCGGGTCATGCCGGGGCGCGGCAGCCCGACCTTGAGGGCCGCCACCGCCTGGGCGGCCCGCCGCTGGTGCAGCGCCCAGAGGGTCCGGCTGCCCGGATCCGCGGCGCCGACCGCCAGCGAATCCTGCGCCGCCGATGCCGGCCCGTGACGGAGCGCCGGATCGCGCGCGGCCGCCTCCCGGTCGAGCCGGGCCAGGGCGACCCGGCGGTCCGGCCGGGCGAGATGGATGAGGGGCAGGAGCGCGACGACCAGCAGGATCGCCAGGACGGCCAACCCGATCTGGCGCCAGAACGGGGCGAGATCGAGCCACAGCCCGGCCCAGGACAGCGCCAGGAACAGCAGCAGGACGCCGAGACCGCGCCAGAGCACCGGCCAGGCCTGTTCCCACAGGGACGCCGCCCTTGCCTGGGCCACGAGCCGGTCCAGCCGCGCTGCGGCCGCCTGTCCCGTGTCGGTGCCGGTCGCGCCGGTGTCGTTGCCGAAGCCGTCCCTGTCGATCACGCCGACCGTTCCGCCTCATGCCAATGGATAGGCCGCCGGCAACCGGGGGAATCCGGGCTCCGACGACCAGAGGCTAGCATGGTGGGCCGCGCCGGTCGGCGGGTCAAATCGGCGCGACCGGGGCCGGAGCCGCCAATCAGTTATGCGCCTGGATGAAGTTGCGCACCTGCGGGTAGATCTGCGTCTCCCAGCGCTTGCCGGCGAAGACGCCGTAATGGCCGACGCCGGCCTGGAGGTGGTGGGTCCGCATGTACGGCGCGAGCCCAGTGCAGAGGTCGTGGGCCGCCATGGTCTGGCCGGGGGCGCAGATGTCGTCGCGCTCGCCCTCGACGGTCATCAGCGCCGTGCGGCGGATCGCTCCGAGGTCGATCGGCGCGCCGCGGTAGCGGAGCTCGTTCTTGGCGAGGGTGTAGTCCTGGAACACCGTCTTGACCGTTTCCAGGTAGAACTCGGCCGCGAGATCGAGGACGGCGAAATACTCGTCGTAGAACGTCTCGATCGCCTCGGCCTTGGAATCCTCACCGTTGGCCATGTGCCAGAACAGGTCGGTATGGCCCTGGACGTGGCGCTTCGTGTTCATCGACATGAACGCCGAGACCTGCACGAAGCCCGGATAGACCCGGCGGCCGGCACCCTTGTGGCGCGCCGGCACCGTGGCGATCAGGTTCTTCTCGAACCATTCGATCGGCTTCGAGGTCGCGAGCTCGTTCACGCCGGTCGGGTTGATCCGGCAATCCACCGGCCCGGCCATCAGGGTCATGCTGCGCGGAGCCGCCGCATCCTTCGCCTGTGCCATGACGGCGGCGGCGACCAGCGCCTGCACGGCCGGCTGGCAGACGGCGACCACGTGCGAGCCCTCGCCCATGGTCTGGAGGAACTGGACCAGGTGGGCGACGTACTCGTTGAAGCCGAACCGGCCCGCCGAGACCGGGACGTCCCGGGCGTTGTGCCAGTCGGTGATGTAGACGTCGTGGTCGGGCAGCATCGTGCGCACGGTGGCGCGCAGCAGCGTGGCGAAATGGCCCGACAGCGGCGCGACCATCAGCACCTTGGGCTGCTCGGTGTGGATGTCCTTCTTGAAGTGGAGCAGGGTGCCGAACGGCGTGACCTCGACGGCCTCCTCGCGGACCGGCACGCTTCGGTTGCCGACATTGACCGCTTCGATCCCGTAGGCGGGCCGCGCGAAGGTCAGTCCGGCGCGCATCATCATGCGGGCATTGGCCGACATCCACCGGGCGGGCTCACTCCAGCGGATCCAGGGCGACCAGGCGTCATTCAGCATCCGACCCCAGGCCCGGGTCTGGGCGGCGAGGTCGGTCTGGAGGTCGAACGCATCGTACAGCATCGGGCGGGCACTCGCGGGCGCCCGGCCCGACACGCGGGCGATCGGGACGACAATCTCGGGCGGATGCCGGGATGGGGACTGCATCAGCATGGCCGGGGAGCATCTGCCCGCCGCCCTGAGGCCGCAACTGTCCAAAGGTTGCAGGCCGATCGGAAAGCGAAGGCCGTGGCTTTGATGCACCAATTCTAAATTGGCGCCCCGCGCGCGGCGAGGCCGGCACGCGGGTCTGGTTTCGGAAGCGAGCCGGCTCAGATCGTCTGGTTGTAAGCGCCGACCTCGGTATTCTCGCGCAGGACCGCGTCGACCGCCTTGAACATCGCGTGCAGGCGCGCCTCCGAGGCTGGGCTCTCGATCACCACGACCAGCTCGGGCTTGTTGGACGAGGCGCGCACCAGGCCCCAGGTCCCGTCCTCGGTGGTGATGCGCACGCCGTTCACGGTGACGAGATCGACGATCTTCGAGCCGGCGATCGGCTCATCCGCGGCCTTCATGGCCTTGAACCGCTCGGTCACGGTCTCGACCACGCCGTACTTCACGTCGTCGGCGCAATGGGGCGACATGGTCGGCGAGCCCCAGGTCTTCGGCAGGGCCCGGTAGAGGTCGGCCATGGACCGGCCGGGGTTGCGGTCGAGCATCTCCAGCACCGCGATGGCGGTGAGCAGGCCGTCGTCGTAGCCGCGCCCGATCGGCTCGTTGAAGAAGAAGTGCCCGGACTTCTCGAAGCCCGCCAGCGCGCCGAGCTCGTTCACCCGCCGCTTGATGTAGCTGTGGCCGGTCTTCCAGTAATCGGTCTTGATCGCCTGGGCCTGCAGCTCCGGGTCGGTGTGGTAGAGCCCGGTGGACTTCACATCGACCACGAAGGTGGAGCCCGGATGGAGCTTGCCGAGGTCGCGCGCCAGCATCACGCCGATCTTGTCGGCGAAGATCTCCTCGCCCTCGTTGTCCACCACGCCGCAGCGGTCGCCGTCGCCGTCGAAGCCGAGGCCGACATCGGCGCCGTGCTCCTTCACCGCGTGCGCGATGGCGTGGAGCATCTCCATGTCTTCCGGGTTCGGATTGTAGCGCGGGAAGGTGTAATCGGGGCCGACGTCCAGCGGCACGACCTCGACGCCGAGGGCCTCCAGCAGGCGCGGCGCGAAGGCGCCGGCCGTGCCGTTGCCGCAGGCGGCCACGACCTTCAGCTTGCGGGTCAGCGGCTTTGCCCGGGACTTCAGGTCCTTCAGGTAGGTCTCGGCGAAGCCTTCGACGAACTCGTAGGCGCCGCCGTCGCGGTACTGGTAGGTCCCGCCGAGCACGATCTCCTTGAGCCGGGTCATCTCCTCGGGCCCGAAGGTCATCGGGCGGTTGGCGCCCATCTTCACGCCGGTCCAGCCGTTGTCGTTGTGCGAGGCCGTGACCATGGCCACGCACGGGCAGTCCAGGGCGAACTGGCCGAAATACGCCATCGGCGACAGCGCCAGGCCGATATCCTTTACCCGCAGCCCCGCCGCCTGCATGCCGGCGATCAGCGCCAGCTTGATCGAGGAGGAGTAGCTGCGGAAATCGTGGCCCGTGACGATGTCGGGGCGCACGCCCATCTCGTGCACGAGTGTGCCGATGCCGAGGCCGAGCGCCTGGACGCCCATCAGGTTGATGTCCTGCGGGAACAGCCAGCGGGCATCGTATTCGCGGAAGCCCGTCGGCTTGACCAGCGGCAGCTGCTCGAACGCGAAGGTGTTCGGCACCAGGTCCGCTTCAGGCTTGGGAAACATCGCGTCTTGCTCCGCTACGACCTCAGATCCGCCCTGGCCCTAGCGAAACATCCGTCCCGGGGGAAGCTCTGCCCGCCTCACGAGGCGCGGCGCAGCGACGGGACCGGCGCGGCCTCGGTCCGGCGAGGCTCGCAGGCGATCTTGAGGTAGCGGTCGCCGCCGCCGGGCAGGCCCGCCTGGGCCGCCAGAATCTGGGCGTGCATCAGGCACTCCATCGGCGAGTGCGCGGGCGAGACGATGATGTCGAGGGCGGTGTCGCGGGAGCAATCCTGCGCCAGCAGGGTGCCGGCACAGACCAGGGCAACGGACAGCAAGTCGGACATGACGGACCTCGGCTTCGATGGATCGAAAGGTCCGCGGGGTGCTCTGGCGTCCGAGCCGCCGCGTTGTCGTTGCCTGGGTGTTTCCTCGCCTGTTCCGACGTCCGCGTGCATGCGGCGTGCCAGCCGCGGCGGATAGCACAGAAGAAAATGATTTCGCCGGGCTCAATCCCGGGTCGGAAGCCATTGCGTCTCCGGCTCGATCGCCGGGAGGAGAGCCGCGACATCGTCCAGGTCGACGACGTAGTGATCCGTCAGCGCGCGCCACATCTCTGCCGACGACCGGACCTGCGGCCTCAGGCCGTCGAGCGCCTGCGCGAGCAGCGCAGCGCTCACGAGCTTCGGGCGTGCCACGAGCGGATCAGCGTTGAGCATCGGTTTCGACCCCGTTTCGGTGCCGGTACACTCCCGCCGGTTTGGTTAATGTCCGGTTACGAACCGCGGCGAAACCTTGCCATATTCTTGAGCCGGACAAACAAAGCCTTCGGCGGATAGATGTGATGCTGCACCGGAAGTTTTCGACAGCGGTGGTTGCGATGAACCCTTATCTTGGTGCTATTCAACATGATAAAGTCCGGTCATCGCGAGTCATGCCGGGCGCCGATCCGTCCGGTTCACAAGCCCGACCCCATCCCTTATCAGGCGGGGGAGATCGAGACGGTCCCGACGGAAGAGGGATGCGCCGCCCCTTCGCGCGATCATCCGCGCTGCGGCGCGGGCCCGGCCGACCGGTATCGCTCTCCGCCTAACGTGCGAGCGGAACATCATGGACGCGACACCTGAAGCGATCGGGGCGACGCAGGGGCCGACCACCCGGTTCGTGCTGGCCTCCGGCTCGCCCCGCCGTCTGGCGCTGCTGCAGCAGATCGGCATCGAGCCGGATTCGCTTCTGCCGGCCGATATCGACGAGACGCCGCGCAAGGCCGAGCCGCCGCGGGAGCTGGCCCGTCGCCTCGCGCGCACCAAGCTCGCCGCCGCCGAGGCCGCACTGCACCATCAGGACCAGAAGATTCCGACCTGGCTTCTGGCGGCCGACACGGTGGTGGCGGTCGGGCGGCGGGTCCTGCCCAAGGCCGAGGGGCCGGACGAGGCGGCCGATTGCCTGCGCCTGCTGTCGGGGCGTCCGCACCGGGTGTTCACGGCGATCTGCCTGCTGTCGCCGAACGGCCGCCGGGAGCGGATCGTCGAGACCCGCGTGCGCTTCAAGCGCCTCTCGGGCCGCGACATCCAGGGGTACCTCGCCTCGGGCGAATGGCGCGGCAAGGCCGGCGGCTACGCGATCCAGGGCCTGGCCGGCGCCTTCGTGGTGAAGCTCGTCGGCTCCTACAGCGCCGTGGTCGGCCTGCCGCTCTACGAGACCATGAGCCTCCTCGACGGCGAGGGCTACCCCGTCCGTGCGGGCTGGGGCAGCCTGGCGTGAGCGACGCGCCCGTGAGCCGCGAGCGCCGCCCCGCCTGTCCGATCTGCCGGAAGCCGTCGACCGAGGAATTCCGGCCCTTCTGCTCGCAGCGCTGTGCCGATGTCGACCTCGGCCGGTGGCTGAACGAGCGCTACGCAATCCCGGAGGAACTCGATCCCGATGCGCCGCCCCCGGAACCGGATCCGGAGCGCTAAAATTTTTCCGCTGCCGGCGTCATGCCGATGTCACGGCAAGGCTGGACAGGCCGCAAACTCCCTACTATACCCCGCGGCGTCCGAGGCCTACGGCGGCGCGGACGTCGCCCAGGTAGCTCAGTTGGTAGAGCATGCGACTGAAAATCGCAGTGTCGGTGGTTCGATTCCGCCCCTGGGCACCATCATCCCGCTAAGCGGTCGATGGTGCTGAACTGAAAATCCACACCATACGTGAAACGATCAGAACGGCGTAGCCGATGTCTGCGTTTGGGCTGTTCCAACACGTCTTTCGATAAGCAATCGATCGAGAGGCACGTTACGAGCTCAACCCAAGATTCGGTGGCATCGGCGCGGACCTTTCATGCGTCTCAGCGCCACTGATGCGTCCTCCTGCCTGTCGCGGATTGAACGGCGGGCGATGGGCCGCCCATTGCGGCGAAACGGTCCGGCTTGATCGATTATCCGCGCGGAGATCCGGCGCCAGCGGTCGCCCAACGCAAATCCGACTCACGGATGCCGACAAATTTTTTGGTATACCAACCGAGTGGCATCCCAGGACAAGCTTCGTTACCCTGCCAAGCACATGGCCGGAGCCGGCATGCGGACAGTCTGAACCCGTACGCCATACGGGCACGCAGCCGATAAAACGAAGACGTCTTGTGGGAGTCGAAGCATGCCGCGCAACATCCTGATCCTGGGAGCCTCGTACGGGTCCCTGCTGGCGACGAAGCTCCTGATGGCCGGTCACAACGTGACCCTGGTCTGCCGCCGCAAGACCGCCGATCTGATCAACCAGGAGGGGACGGAGGTCCGCATCAAGCTGCGGGACGAGCCGAACCACCGCTCGATCCTGTCACGCGACCTGCCCGGCACCCTGGACGCCGCGCCGCCCGAGGATATCGACCCGTCGCGCTACGACTTGGTCGGCCTCGCCATGCAGGAGCCGCAGTACAACAACCACACGATCCGGGTGCTGATGATCAAGATCGCGGCGGCCAAGCTGCCGTGCCTGTCGATCATGAACATGCCGCCGCTGCCCTATCTCAAGCGGATCCCGGCGCTGGCGGCGATGGATCTCGAGGACGCCTACACCAATGCCGGTGTCTGGGACCGGTTCGAGCCCGGCCTGGTCTCGCTCTGCTCGCCCGATCCGCAGGCCTTCCGGCCGCCGGAGGAGGGCGCGAACGTGCTCCATGTCGGCCTCCCGACGAACTTCAAGGCCGCGACCTTCGCGGACGAGGCGCATAACCGCCTGCTGCGCGAGCTGGAGGCCGATATCGACGCCGTCCGCCTCGACGGCCAGGACGTGCCGGTGAAGCTCAAGGTGTTCGACTCGCTGTTCGTCCCGCTCGCGAAATGGTCGATGCTGCTCACCGGCAATTACCGCTGCATCACCCCGCAGGAGCCGCAATCGATTCGTGACGCGGTGCACGGCGATCTCGCCAAGTCGCGGGCCATCTACGAGCATGTGGACGGCATCGCCCGGCGTCTGGGCGCGGACCCGCAGGATCAAGTGCCGTTCGAGAAATACGCCAAGGCCGCAGAAAGCCTGCTCAAGCCCTCCTCGGCCGCGCGCGCCGTAGCGAACGGCACCCCATTCATCGAGCGCGTTGACCTCCTGGTGAAGCTGATCTCGCATCAGCTCGGCACCCCGGATGCCGAGATCGACCGCACGGTGCAGATCGTCGATCGCAAGCTCGACGAGCGGGTGATCGAGGGCTGATCGCGCCTGGCGCGGATCGGCGGCCCGGCGCGACCCCGATCCCGCTGGGCCCCGATCGTTTGCCGGATACGGTTGTGGCCGGGCTCCGGCCCAGGTAGATGCGCCCGCTCGGATGCGGGAGGCGAGGCGCATGGATGGGCGATGACGTGGCCGCTCTTCTGCTGGCTCTGGCCACTGAGAATGCCGAGTTGCGCGCCCAGTTGGCCGCTGCCCAGGACATGCTGATGGAGACGGCGATCGATGCCGGTCATCTGCATGCCCGGATCGAGTCGGTTCAGGCCGAGCGCGACGCATGGCGCGCGGAGGCCGAGCGGTTGGGCCGGCCCAATATCGGGACGGGCTGATCTCGGTGGGCGGCTCCGTGCTCGGGCGCGGCCCGTCCGCGAAGCTTCGATGGCAAGGCAACCGGCGGGCAGGTATCGCGCTGATCCGCCCAGACAAAATCGGTTACAAACACGCAAAAGTTGCGTACCCAGGCAACACGAATCCTTGAAGTTGTGATATGAGGAACTAAACCAGGATCGATTCCGGTCCGGAACCAGACCTGCAATGCCTAAACCGAAGTCACCTGAATATCGGACTTTATCAGGGGCATTCCAGGGTGCCCTCGATGCGCTGGATGTGATCGGCAACTGGTCGTGGGATGCAGCCTCCGATTGCATCCAGGCCGACATGTTCGTCGCGCTTCTGTTCAACGTGGACCCGGAGGAGGCCGAGGCCGGCCTTCCGCTCGGAACCTTCGTGAACGCCATCCACCCGGACGACCGCGACCGCGTCCTCGCGCTGGTTCGCCGCGGCGGTCGGGATGGCGGTCTCTACGCGATCGAATATCGGGTCCGCTCCGCCGACGGCGTGACCCGCTGGGTGCTGGGTCGGGGCCGCTTCCTGTTCGATCACCGGGGGCGGCCGGTCAGCGGCAGCGGCATCATCGTGGATATCACCGACGTGCGGATGGGCGAGATGCAGGCCGGTCCCGCGGAGGTTGCGGACCTGCGCGGCGAGCCGCCGCTCGAGCGCGCGGCCGACTTCGCCATGGCGGCGCATCGGGCGATCTGCGAGCTTCAGGATCCCGCGCTCAAGGCGCGCGCCGAAGCGCTGCTGCTCGATCTCGGGCGCAGGCTCGCCGAGCAGGAACGGCGCACCCGTCGCGCGCACATGAACTGATGGCGGCGGGCGTCGGGCGGCTTAGATCTCGTCCGGGTCGGTGAGGTGCAGGTAGGCCGGGTCGAACTCGGCCGCCGCCTTCAGGCCCTCCCAATCGTGGACGATCAGGCGCCGGCTGCGCAGCGTGATCAACCCGGCTTCCTTCAATTCGCGGATCGTGCGGTTGACGTGAACCGGCGTGATCCCGAGAGCGTCCGCCAGTTCCGGCTGGATCATCGGCATCTCGCAACTCCGATCCGGGGCGAGGCCGACCACGCCGAACCGCGTGACCAATTCGCAGAAGAGATGGGCCATGCGGGCATAGGCATCCCGGCGACCGGTGTTGAGCATCCACTCCCGCACCATGGCGGCATCGATCAGCGTCGTGCGCCACAGGGCATCGCCCAATCGTGGAAACGCCCGTAGGAGCGCCCGCACGGCGTCGTGCTGGACGAAGCCGACCTTGCAGGGATTGATGGTGGCGATGCTGATGTCGAGCACCTTGAGGTGCAGGCTCTGGATGTCGGGTATGTCTCCGGCGACGTGATACGCCATCACCTGACGCTTGCCGCCCTGTGTCGTCTTGTATGTGCAGGCAATGCCGTCCAGCAGGGCGAAGCAGCGCGCCGGGCGATCCCCCTCGCGCACGATGTCCTGGTAGGGCTCGATCTGAGACACCTGCATCGGCAGGGCATGGAGCGCGGCCCGCTCGTCTTCCGTCAGCGCGAAAAGGGCGATGCTCTCGATCTTGCGAACGAACGGGTGCTTGCCGGTATGTTGAGAAAGTCCCGTCATCGCTCCCCCGCTTGCCGGCGAGTGCACGCGATCCCGCCGCCATCAGCTCCCAAGCTCGAGAGCTGTTGCAGGCCCGGCATAGCAGCAACCCTGCGCCCGAGCCACAGCGCAACACTGCTACTCACGGCTTAAAATTGTATGGAAATGCACACTCATGCGGAGGCCTGGCGATGCGGACCTCCGGAAGTCTTGGTCCATGAGACGAAGCCCGGGCTCGCTGTATGCGCTGATCGTCGATTGGCCCGTCTTCGGCAGCGCCGCGCTTTGATTCTGACAGGACTGCGGCAGGTCCAGGGATCCTCGTCTATCCGGGGAGGCCGCAGCAGCGATGCGATGCCTGGCATCGCTGCTGCGGCCGCCGATGGCGCTGTTTACGGTCTTCATCGGTCGGCTGGACGATCCGGGAATCACAGACGCGATCCTGGCTTTGGCACGGTGCCGCCGCCCGGTTGGTCAATGCGCAGGGTGCACGTCTGGCGCTCTCAGAAGTAGACTGGCACTGGGAGGTTGGTCTCAACCGACCAGAGGTCGGCGCTGGTCGGACGGGCGATATACGGATGCCCGGCCTCAACTTTAGAGGCGAAATCACGTCCGAGTGAACTGGTTGCACAACGAATTAACATGTTTCTCTGCTTCAATCGTCAGTTCATCAGTCTGTTACGTTCAGTGAATAGAGTGTTTTTGCGCAAATCTGAAACAAAAATTTCTAGCATTGCACTACTTAAGTCAGATACGTGTTCGATATGATTTTTACTAAATATCTGAATTACGAGATAATGACGCATTTTGTCTGATTGAGCGATTGATTTTTAGGGGCGATCATTCAACGAGGGTCGTGATATTTCTTGAGGCGATCAAACTTGAATAGCTTTCGATTGGGAGGGTTCTTTGAAAATCTCGACGTTGATTATTCTTATCACGACGTCAATCAGTGCTGTCTGTCTCGCGGTCACCAGCCAAGTCATCTTGCGAGAGCGCGCTGATTACCTGAACAGCGTGCAGGCCCGGGTCGGCGTCGCGACCGCCCGGACGGTGCTCGCGGCGTCGACGCGGATCTCGCAGGAGCGAGGCCCGTCCAACGCCGCGCTGGGGAGCGAGCTGCCCATGCCCACCGCGACCGAACAGGCGCTGGCTGACATCCGCGGCCGGACCGACGCGGCGTTGCGCGCCGCCACCTCGGCCACCTCGGCCCTGCCGGGACAATGGCAAGTCCAGGCGTCGGGCGCCGTAGGAGAGGCGACGCGCGCGCTCGGCGCGGCGCGCCAGCGGATCGAGGCCTTGACAGCGTTGCCCCTGGCGCAGCGGCGTCCGGATGAGGTCACCGGGGTCGTGAACGCGCTGATCGCCGTTCCGCCCCGCCTGGACGCGGCTCTGAACGCCGCGGACGACATGGCGGTCACGGCTGATTCGCGACTGGGCTCATGGCTGACGTTGACGCGGACCGCCACCGAGTTGCGCGATTTCGCCGGTCAGATCGGCTCGGTGTTCACTGCGGCCCTTGTTGGCAAGCGCCCGATGACGGCGAGTGAGATCGGTCAATACAACCGACTGAGTGGACAGGTCGACGCCCAGATCCGCCAGATGCTGCTGGCACGTGGCAAGATCGGCGACGATGCTCATGTCGACGCGCTCATCCGAACCCTGCAGGACAAGTACGTGGAGGGGGGGCAGCGGCTGGCCGCCGGGATCGTCGACCAGAGCGTTGCCGGACATCCTTCCGACCTGACGGTCAAGAAGTTCGCCGACCAGTATGTGCCGGCTATGCAATCGATCATCGAGCTGCGCGAGCGCCTGTTCGATCTCGTGTCCGAGCAGATCGAGCAGCGCATTGCGGCGGCGCGGACGCGCCTGTTCGTGTACCTTCTGATCGGCCTCTCCGTGCTGGCGGTCTGCGTCGGCGTGATCGTCCTGTGCATCCGCAAGGTCTCGATGCCGATCCGCAGGATGGCGCAGGTGATGAGTCGTATCGCGAACGGGGATACCGAGATCCGCGTCCCCGATACCGAGACGAAGAACGAGATCGGCGCTATGGCGGCGGCCGTTCAGGTATTCAAGGACAACCTGATCCGTACCGGAGCTCTTGAGGCGGAAGCCGCGCAAGCGCGTGTCACCGCCGAGGAGCAGCGCAAGGCCGGCATGCGCCAGATGGCCCAGGCATTCGAGCAGGCGGTCGGCGGCATCATCGGCATGGTGTCGTCCTCGGCCACCGAGCTGCAGGCGACCGCGGGCGCGATGTCGACTATGGCCGGCCGGACCTCGGTCCAGTCCGACGCCGCGGCAGCGGCGGCCGGACGGGCCGCGTCCAACGTCAACACCGTGGCGGCCGCCTCCGAAGAGCTCGGCTCGTCGGTGCAGGAAATCGGCCGGCAGGTGGATGGGTCCGCGCGGCTCGCCCAGGGCGCCGTCGACGAGGCCGGGCAGACCGTGATCTTCGTGGAGGAGCTGAGCATCACCGTTTCCCGCATCGGCGACGTGGTTGGGCTGATCACGTCGATCGCCGCGCAGACCAACCTGCTCGCCCTCAATGCCACGATCGAGGCAGCTCGGGCCGGCGTGGCCGGCCGGGGCTTCGCGGTGGTCGCCTCCGAGGTGAAGGCCTTGGCCGAGCAGACCGCGAAGGCGACGGAAGAGATCGCCGGACAGATCGCACAGGTCCAAGCCTCCACCAAGCAGGCGGTGTCGGCAATCGGTTCGATCACGGCCCGCATCCAGGAGATCAACGGCGTGGCGTCGAGCATCGCTGCGGCGGTGGAGGAGCAGGGCGCAGCGACGCAGGAGATCATCCGCAACGTCGCCCAGGCGGCGGAAGGGACCGGCACGGTGACCAGCAACATCGCGGGCGTGGCCGGTGCCGCCGAGGAGACCGGCGCCGCCGCGGACCAGGTCTTGGATGCAGCCTCGGAGCTGTCGCGGCAATCCGAGCACCTCGCCGCTGAGGTCGAGCGCTTCCTCCACACGGTTCGCGCCGCCTGAGCGACGCGCCCCGGGGCTTCGCGGCGCCGGGGTAAAGGCCGCGGCGGGGGCTGGAAATCTCCGCCGTGTCCGCGCACACACGCGGAGCGGCGCGGTCGCCGTGCAGCCCTGACGGAACGGTCCGATGAACACGGCAGATCTCGCCCCGCACGCCCATCAGGTCCTGCGCGAGGCGACCCTGCCCGAGCTGCCGAACCATTATCGCGGCAAGGTCCGGGACAATTACGACCTGCCGGACGGGCGGCGCATCCTGATCACCTCGGACCGGATCAGCGCCTTCGACCGGGCGCTCGCCGCGATCCCGTTCAAGGGCCAGGTGCTCACGCAGACCGCGCGCTACTGGTTCGAGCGCACGGCCGACCTCTGCCCGAACCACGTCCTCGCCTATCCGGACCCGAACGTCGTGGTCGGCCGCCGCCTGGAGATCCTGCCCGTGGAGGTGGTCGTGCGCGGCTACCTCGCGGGCACGACCTCGACCTCGGTGCTCACGCGCTATCGGGCCGGCGAGCGTGAGATGTACGGGCATCGCTTCCCGGACGGGATGCGCCCGAACGAGCGCCTGGAGCAGGCCGTGATCACGCCGACCACCAAGGCGTTCGACGGTGGACATGACGAGCCGCTGACCGAGGCCGAGATCCTGGAGCGCCAGCTGCTCAGCCCGGAACAGTGGCGGACCGTGTCCGAGGCGGCCCTGGCGCTGTTCGCCCGCGGCCAGGAACTGGCGGCGGAGCGGGGGCTGATCCTGGCGGATACGAAATACGAGTTCGGCACCGATCCGGAGGGCCGGATCGTCCTGGCCGACGAGATCCACACGCCGGACAGCAGCCGCTACTGGTTCGCGCAGAGCTATCCTGAGTGCTTCGAAGCCGGCGCCGCGCCGGAGAGCTTCGACAAGGATTTCGTGCGCAACTGGGTCGTGGCCCGGTGCGATCCCTACAAGGACCCGATCCCCGAGATCCCGGCGGACGTCGTGCTGGAAACCGCCGCGGTCTATATCCGCGCCTACGAGACGATCACCGGCGCGCGCTTCACGCTGCCCGATCCGGGCGAGGCGCCGCTCGATCGCGTCCGGCGCAACATCGCCGCCTATCTGGCGGCCGAGCCGATCCGCTGAGGGCGGGACGGCGCACAGCGCGCCGTCCCTTCCGGTCGCATCAGGCGGCCGCCTTGATCGCGGCCGGGACGGGCGCATCCATGGCCCGCAGGTAGACGTCGAGCAGCGTCTCGTGCTCGTCGCGCTCGTCCTTGTCCTGCTTGCGGATCTTCAGGATCTCCTTGAGGATCTTGACGTCCAGGCCCTCGCCCTTGGCCTCGGCGAAGATCTCCTTCTTCGCCTCCATCAGGTCCTTGATCTCCTCCTCCAGCCGTTCCACGCGCTCGATGATCGAGCGGATGCGGTCGCCCGCGACGCCCACGGTGTCGGTCATGTCGGTCATGCAAAGCCTCGTCGTATGACGGGCGCTACCCTCGCGGCAGAGGGTAAGCAGGGGGTTAAGGCCGGGGTTGGCCGGCGCCGATCCGCGTCTCGATCCACCCGACGATCGCGTCCGCAACCTGATCGCTGTTCGATTCCAGCATCATCATGTGGCCGTTGCCGCGGATGCCGTGCTCGGCCAGCGCCAGCCGGTCCGGCTTGGCGCCCGCCTGGGTGAGGAAGGCCGCCGTGCAATCGTCCATGGTCGCCCGGAACGAGGCCTCCGCGGTCACGATCACGGCCGGCACCTTGGCCAGGTTCGGCAGGGCGCGGGCGGGCTCCGCCTGCAGCCAGCAGCGGATCCGGTCCGGCCCGGAAGCGTGCTCGGCCTGGACCACGGTCAAGTCCGCCGGGCCCCTCACCGGCGGCTCGAACTGCAGCGGCACCCGGGTGATGCCGTAGGGGCGGGCCCGGGCGTCGCCGACCCGCTCGTACCATTCGGCGCCGCCCTTGAACTTGATGTCGAAGAAGGTCGGCCCGTTCGGCTCGACGGCGACATGCGCCTTCACAAGATCGGGCCGCTGGTCCGAGACCGCCCAGCCGAACACGCCGGCCTGCGAATGGGTCAGGACGATCGCCGGCCCGATCTTTTCCAGGAGCGCGATCAGCGCCGGATCGACCAGCTCCTCGCTCTTCAGGGCGCTCGCGATATAGGGCACCTGCGAGCGGTAGAACTGGTCGAAGGCGGCGTTGCCGCGCAGGCCCGGGCCGCCCGGCCATTGGGTGTGCAGCGTCGCCTGCGGGTAGAGCGCCGACCGCTCCTGCCCGGTGAAGACCGTCTCGAGATCCTCCATAGGAAGGCGCGCATAGGGGCCGTAGGTCTCCGCATCGCCGCCCGAGCGGCCTCGCCCGACCTGATCGACCACGTAGACCGCGAAGCCCTTGGCGGCGAACCGGTCGGCCCAGCCGAGCCGTCCGTCGGGCGTGCCGAGGAAGTTGGTCCCGGTCTGCGCCGTGCCGTGGACCATCACCACCGGATAGGGCTGCGTGATCCGCGCGGGGGCGCGGTATTCCACGAACATCTGCCCGCGGGCGGTGGTCTTGCTGCTCGTGGTCTCGTAGCGGCCGCCGACGAAGAAGTAGCCGGCGGACTGCGTGGGCCTGAACGGTCCGGCGTCTTCGGCCCGGGCGAAGCCCACCCCGAGGCAGAACAGCGTCAGCGCGCCGGCAGCGGCGGTCTTGAGCATGGTATCCTCCCGCGGACGTCTGGCGCGCCCGACGGGTATATCAGCGACAGAATACCAGCCGGTCCAGCCGAACCCCCGGCCGGCCGGTTTCAGGCATGGGCGAAGCGGCGCTTTTTCCCGAGCGCCTCTTCCACCGTGCCGGCGCCGTCGAGATAGCCGTGCACCTTCGGGTTCGGCATGATCAGCGAGCCCACGAAGGCCACCGCCATCAGCACGGTGACGTACCAGAAGAACGTGCTCTCCATGCCGGCATCCTTGAACCACAGGGCGACGAACTCGGCGGTGCCGCCGAACATGGCGTTGGCCAGGGCGTAGGACAGGCCGACGCCGAGGGCCCGCACGTTGGTGGGGAACAGCTCGGCTTTCACGATGCCGCTGATGCCGGTGTAGAACGACACCACGGACAGGCCGAGGGTGATCAGCGCGAAGGCCAGGTAGGGATCCTTGTTGGTCCCGAGCGCCGTCATCAGCGGCACCACCATGAGCGTGCCGAGCCCGCTGTAGAGCAGCATGTTCGCCTTGCGGCCGATCTTGTCGGACAGCGCCCCGAACAGTGGCTGGATGATCATGTAGACGAACAGAACCACGGTCATCACCTGCGAGGCCGAGGTCTTCGGCATCCCGGCGGTGTTGACCAGGTATTTCTGCATGTAGGTCGTGAAGGTGTAGAAGCTCAACGAGCCGCCGGCCGTGTAGGCGAGGACCACGCAGAACGCCCGCCAATGCTTGAACAGCTCGGCGAAGGTGCCGGCATTCTCCTTGTCGCCGGCTTCCTTGGTCTCGGCGAGCGAGCGTCGGAGGTAGAGCGCCACCACCGCCAGGCCGGCGCCGATGAAGAACGGAATGCGCCAGCCCCAGGCCGACAGGTCCGCCGCGGTCATCACGGTCTGGAGCAGCACCAGGACCAGCGAGGCGAGCAGCTGCCCGCCGATCAGCGTCACGTACTGGAACGAGGCGAAGAACCCGCGCTTCCCCTTGATCGCCACCTCGCTCATGTAGGTCGCCGAGGTGCCGTACTCGCCGCCCACCGACAGACCCTGCAGCATGCGCGCCAGCAACAGCAGCACGGGCGCCAGCGTCCCGACATGCTCATAGGTCGGCAGGATGCCGATCAGGAGCGAGCCGAAGCACATCATCAGCACCGAGACGACCATCGAGGTCCGGCGCCCGACCCGGTCGGCGATGCGCCCGAACAGCCAGCCGCCCACCGGGCGCATGAAGAAGCCCACCGCGAAGATGCCGGCCGTCTGGAGGAGCTGGCTGGTGGAATCGCCCTTCGGGAAGAAGGCGGGCGCGAAGTAGAGCGCGAAGAACGCGTAGCAGTAGAAGTCGTACCACTCGACGAGATTGCCCGAGGACGAGCCGACGATCGCCCAGATCCGACGCTTGCGGTCGGCCGCATCGTCGGCGGCGCTCGGCGCGATACCGATCGTATCGTCCCTCAGGGCGGACATGGCGTCTCCGTCGCGTGACTCATCGGCCGGTAACAGCCGGCCTATTCTTCGATGGGCGCGACGTTACAGGCGGTGCCCGTGATCGCAAGGCCGTGATCGGACTTTGACCGGGACAGCGCGCGTCCGTGTCATTTCCCCTCGGGGTCCATCGGGCGCCGGCACGGAACGGATTCCCCCGGGACCCCGTTGCGGCCCGGCACGCGTGCTGCGGGCACGCCAACGGCAACGGGACGACACGCCATGATACGGATCTTCAGGGACACGGTGGCAGCCGCCATCCTCATCGCCGGCGCGGCGACGGCCTTTGCGCAGGGCGGTCCAGGCGGAGGCGGCGGTCCGGCGGCCGGCGGCGGCGGTGCAGGCGGCGGTGCCGGCCCGGCGGCGGGCGGCGGCGCGGG
>NZ_AKFK01000102.1:0-69849 GCF_000272495.1 Methylobacterium sp. GXF4
GCCCAGCCCGCCCCCGCCGAGGCCCGGCGGCATCGGCGGCAGCTTGCCGCCGAACTGCTTCTCGATCTGCGCGATCTGCTCAGGCGTCGGCTCGGGCATGCCGGGCGGAAGGCCGGGCATGCCGCCGCCCATGCCACCACCCATGCCGCCGCCACCGAGCCCGAACATCGAGCCGAGCGCCTGGCCGATGCCGCGTTTCCCGGAGCCCATCGCCTTCATCATGTCGGCCATGGTCCGGTGCATCTTCAGGAGCTTGTTGATCTCCGAGACGTCGACCCCCGAGCCCGCCGCGATGCGCTTCTTGCGGGAATTCTTCAGCAGGTCCGGGTTCTTGCGCTCCTGCGGGGTCATCGACGAGATGATCGCCCGCTGGCGCTTGAACATCTTCTCGTCGAGGTTGGCGCCCTCGACCTGCTTCTTGATCGCGCCCATGCCGGGCAGCATGCCCATCAGGCCGCCGATGCCGCCCATCTTCTCCATCTGGGCGAGCTGCATGGACAAGTCCTCGAGATCGAACTTGCCCTTGCGCATCTTCTCCGCGGTGCGGAGCGCCTGCTCGTGGTCGATGGTCTCGGCGGCCTTCTCGACCAGGGAGACGATGTCGCCCATGCCGAGGATGCGGTTGGCGACGCGGGCCGGGTGGAACTCCTCCAGCGCGTCGACCTTCTCGCCGGTACCGACGAGCTTGATCGGCTTGCCAGTGACGGCCCGCATCGAGAGCGCCGCACCGCCGCGGGAATCGCCGTCCATGCGGGTCAGCACGATGCCGGAGACGCCGAGCCGCTCGTCGAAGGCGCGGGCGGTGTTGACGGCGTCCTGGCCGGTCAGCGCGTCGGCGACCAGCAGCACCTCGTGGGGCCGGGTCGCGGCCTTCACCTCGGCCGCCTCGACCATCAGGGCCTCGTCGACCGTGGTGCGGCCGGCGGTGTCGAGCATCACCACGTCGAAGCCGCCGAGCCGGGCCGCCTCCATGGCGCGCTTGGCGATCTGCACCGCCGACTGGCCGGCCACGATCGGCAGGCTCTCGACGCCGACCTGCTTGGCCAGCACCGCGAGCTGCTCCATGGCGGCCGGGCGACGGGTGTCGAGCGAGGCGAGCAGCACCTTCCGCTTCTCACGCTCCGACAGGCGCCGGGCGATCTTGGCGGTGGTGGTTGTCTTGCCCGAGCCCTGGAGGCCGACCATCAAGATCGGCACCGGGGCGGGGGCGTTGAGGTCGATCACCTCGGCATCCGTGCCGAGCATCGCCACCAGCTCGTCGTTGACGATCTTGACGACCATCTGGCCGGGGGTGACCGACTTGAGCACGACGGCGCCGACCGCCTTCTCCTTCACCCGGTCGGTGAAGCCGCGCACGACCTCCAGGGCGACGTCGGCTTCCAGCAGGGCGCGGCGGACCTCGCGCATCGCCGCGGTGACGTCGGCTTCCGTCAGGGCGCCCCGGCGGGTGAGCCCCGAGAGGATGCCGGAGAGGCGGTCGGACAGGCCTTCGAACATGGTTTTTCGGACCCGCGCTTACTGCTCGAGGCCGGCGCGCTCGACACGGCGCGCCTGGAGGGCGGCCTCGAAGCTGCGCACGGCGCTCGCGAATTTGTCCCGGCATTCCGGATTGCAGAAGCCGACGACGGCGCCGTTATAGAGCGTCAGCGAGTCGGCCGAAATCGGCTTGCCCGACCAGGGGCAGGTCTCGTTGATCGCGTCCGCAATGTTCAATGCGGCTGGAGTCACGGCGTCTTGGGGCATGCGGAGGCCTCGACCGGCGGAGTCCGGCGAAGCGGATCGACCCAACACAGATCGCGCCCGAGGGCGCGGACGCGCTGTCGGGCGTTGACCTCCGGCCTCGGGGACCGGTCGGCTTCGTGTCGTCGCGATCTGCTACGGATCGGAAGCGCGGGGGGTAGCGGCAGCGGCCGCAAAAGTCAATTTTCGGTGTCCTCGTCCGCGAACCACCCCAGGGTTGAGGCCGCCCATTAACTTTTACGGATCGTTAAGCATGTTTGGTCTCTGATCCGGCAGCACCCGTTCAGGACGACCGCCGATGTCGGAACCCGCCCGCACCATACCGCCGCACGAGGCCGGCAGCCGCGCCGCCCCCGGTCCGCTACGGGACTGGCTCGCGACCATGAAGACCCATAGCCCGGCCGAGCCGCGCGGCGACGCGCGGCCGCAGGAGGCCCAGCCCGATGCCAGGACGCCCCGGGGTGCCGAGGCGGCCTGGTCGCCCCGGCTCGTCTCCCCGCCGGACGGTTCCCAGGCGGCTTCGGAGGACGCGGATGTGTCTGAGCTGATGGCCGAGAACCTCATGCTCAAGGCCAAGCTGCGCCTGGAGGCCGACCGCCAGGACGAGCTGCAGGCGATCCTGGCCGAGGAGATCCGGACCCTGCGCGAGCATATCCGCGAGGAGATCGGCTCGATCGAGGATCTGCGCGCCGAGCAGGAGGAGGTTCGCGCCGAGCGCGAGGAGTTCCGGAGCGAGCGCGAGCGGTTCCGGCAGGAGCGCGAGCATATGCGGATCGAGCGCGACCGGGCCGTCGCCGAGCGCGACGCGCTGCGGGCCGAGCGCCACGCCATCGCGGCCGAGCGCGATGCCCTGCGCGAGGAGCGCGATCTGTGGCGGGCGCGGACCGAGGCCCTGGCGCAGCCGCTGTTCCAGTCGCCGAAGCGCTGAAAATTCGGGTCCCGAAAAGCCGAAGGGCCACCCGTGAGGGTGGCCCTTCCATTGCCGAACCGTCATGTCCGGCGGAACTGTCCCGAAATCGGGGCTCTGACGCGTCTTAGAGCGACGCGCCGGAGGCGACGGTCCAGGTCCGGTAAGCCGAGACTGACGGCTGATGACAATGAGACACTGGATCACCTCCTTTCGTTCGTTGCGGGTGAAGCGAAGGTAGGTGGCTCACGGCCGCTTGTGAAGCCCCGCGGCTGCGCCCGTTTGTCCTCCCCGGGAAGGCCGCTTCCGCCCCCGGGCTGCCGGGCGTATGACGGGCGCACCGAGGCCAGCCCGAAAACCCTTGACCGCTCCCGTCACGTCCCTGCCGCGTCCCGCCGAGGATGCCGCCCTCGATCCCGAGGCCATGCGCCAGCCCCTCGGCAACGCGTGGTACTGCGTCGGCCAGTCCCGCAGCCTCGGGCGCACGGGGCTTCGGGCCGTCGAGCTGAACGGCGAGCAGATCGTGCTGGGCCGCGCTCCCGACGGAACGCCGTTCGCCCTGCGCGACCGCTGCCCCCATCGCGGCATGGCCCTGTCCAAGGGCCGGTTCGACGGCGACACGCTGATGTGCCCGTTCCACGGCTGGCGCTTCGGCACGGATGGGCGCTGCCGCGACGTTCCGACCCTCTCCGAGCACGACGCCGCCGATTTCTCCCGCATCCAGGTGCAGCGCTTCCCGGTCCGCGAGAGCGCGGGGTTCCTCTGGGTGAACCCGCATCTCGGCCCCGCTTCCGGCGCGGTACCCGCGGTGCCGGAGCTGGATTTCGAGCCGGCGGGGTCGCTCGTCGTCGAGCTCGTGGTCGAGGCCTCCTACGACCTCACGACGTTGAGCCTGGTCGATCCCGGCCACGTCGCCTTCGTGCATGACAGCTGGTGGTTCCGCCCCTCGAAGCAGCTGCGCGAGAAGGTGAAGACCTTCCAGCCGGTGCCGCACGGCTTCGTCATGACGAGCCACGCCACCACGACCAGCTCACCGGTCTACCGCCTGCTCGGCGGCGTGCCGGAGGTCGAGATCGAGTTCCGCCTGCCCGGCATGCGGCTGGAGCGGATCCGCGCCGGCGCGAAACGCGTGGCCAACTACACCTTCGCGACCCCGCTCACGCCGGACCGCACCCTGCTCACCAATGCCCTCTACTGGAGCATGCCGGCGCTGAACCTGCTCAAGCCCGTCGCCCGGCCGCTGATGCGGCAGTTCCTCACCCAGGACCAGCAGGTGCTCCAGCACGCCCAGGACGGCCTCGACCGCAAGCCGACGATGGTGCTGTTCGGCCAGGGCGATCTGCCCTCGCAATGGTATTTCCGGCTCAAGCGCGAGGCCCTGGAATCGGCCCGGGCCGGACGCCCGTTCGTGAACCCGCTGGAACAGCGCGAACTGCGCTGGCGCTCGTGATTTGTAGAGCCGGTATAGATCACTATTCGGGTCGGTTAACGCACCATTAACTATAATTTGTGTACGGATATCGGCGAATTAGTATTCCTCGAGACGCCGCGCGCCGATGCCCCGCTACTTCATCGACCTCCATGACGGTTCCCAGCCAGTCCGCGACGAGGTCGGTTTCGACCTGCCGGACCTGCCGGCCGCACGCGCCAAGGTCACCCGGATCATGTCGGCGATCGCCCGCGACATGCTGCCCGACGTGGAGCGCCAGGACTACGTCGCCTGCGTGCGCGACACGGTCGGCAAGGTGGTGTTTCGTGCGCGCCTGTCGCTCGCGGCGGAAGCCGTCGAGTGAGGCCGAGACGACCCTGAGGCTCCCCGTCGCGGCCGGGAGAGCTTGACCACGGCGCCGGGCCGGCCATCTCCCCTCCATGAAACGGCGCAGCCTGCTCACGGTCGCGAGTGCGGCCACGGTGATGACGCTCGGCGGCGTCGGCTATGCCGCCCACCGCCGGGGCAAGAACCCGTATTATCGCGGTCCGAAATCCGACCATTTCGACGGGCTGCGGTTCTTCCTGCCGGACCAAGCCACCGACAAGTCGCTGCCGGACGTGCTGCGCTGGCAGGCCAAGCGGCAGCGCGAGCCCTGGCCCAAGAGCTACCCGAGCCCGTTCCCCGCCGACCGGCCGCCCGAGCGCAGCGGCGCGCTGCGCGTCGTGCTGATCGGCCACGCGAGCTATCTCGTCCAGGTCGCCGGCCGCAACATCCTGATCGATCCGGTCTTCGCCAAGCGGGCCAGCCCGGTCCGCTTCGCCGGCCCGAAGCGGGTCAACCCGCCGGGGATCGCGTTCGGCGACCTGCCGCCGATCGATGCGGTCCTGATCACCCACAACCACTACGACCATCTCGACGGGCCGAGCCTCGCCCGGATCTGGCAGGCCCACCAGCCGCTGATCGTCGCGCCGCTCGGCAACGACACGATCCTGCGCAACTACGACGACACGATGCATGTGGAGACCCGCGACTGGGGCGAGTCGGTGGATCTCGGCGACGGCCTGACCGTCCACCTGACCCCTGCCAATCACTGGTCCGCCCGCGGCGTGCAGGACCGGCGCATGGCCCTGTGGTGCGCCTTCGTGCTCACCGCGGCCCAGGGCGTCCATTACCATGTGGGCGATACCGGCTTCGGCGATGGCAGCCTCTTCCGCGACATCCGCGCCCGGTTCGGGGCGCCCCGGCTCGCGACCCTGCCGATCGGCGCCTACGAGCCGCGCTGGTTCATGCAGGCCCAGCACGTGAACCCGGCCGAGGCGGTCGAGGCCTTCGCGCTGCTCGGGGCCGACCAGGCGCTCGGCCACCATTGGGGCACGTTCCAGCTCACCGACGAGGGGATCGAGCGGCCCGTGGAGGCGCTGACGGCGGCGCTGGAGGCGCAGGGCATTGCCCCCGAGCGATTCCTGGCCCTGAGGCCCGGACAGGTCTGGGCGGGCTGAGGGTCGGAATACCGGCGGCCGCGGCGTTGGGCACGATGCATGCAAGATACCGTATGCGGCCTGCGGCGGCACTTCTCGACGGAGGGGGCGCTGACGGCAGCGCGTCCCCTACTGCCGAGAGACACGATGGACTCGATCAAGCCGACACGCCGCGCGCTGATGGCCGGGGGCGCGGCCCTGGCGGCCCTGGGCACGGTCGGCCGGGCCGGCGCCCAGGGCGGAAGTGCCGGCAGCCTGACTTACGGCATCTCGATGACCGACCTGCCGCTCACCACCGGTCAGCCGGATCGGGGCGCCGGCGGCTACCAGTTCACCGGCCTGACGCTCTACGATCCCCTGGTCGCCTGGGATCTCGGCATCGCCGACCGGCCCGGCACGATGATCCCCGGCCTCGCCACGTCCTGGGAGGTCGACAAGGCGGATCCGAAGATCTGGATCTTCCACCTGCGCGAAGGCGTGACATTCCATGACGGCTCGGCCTTCGATGCCGACGCGGTGATTTGGAACTTCGACAAGGTCCTCAACAAGGAGGCGCCGCATTTCGACCAGCGGCAGGCCGCCCAGGTCCGCCCGCGGCTGCCGGGTGTCGCAAGCTACCGGAAGCTCGACGCCAAGACCGTCCAGGTGACCACGAAGAATCCCGACAGCCTGTTCCCCTACCAGATGCTGTGGTTCCTGATCTCCTCGCCGGCGCAGTACGAGGCGGTCGGGCGTGACTGGGCGAAGTTCGCGTTCCAGCCCTCGGGCACCGGCCCGTTCAAGATGGGTCAGCTGGTCCCCCGGGTCCGTCTCGAGCTCCTGCCGAATGCCGGCTACTGGAACCCGAAGCGGGTGCCGAAGCTCGCCAAGCTGACGCTGACCTGCGTGCCCGAGGATCTTGCCCGGGTGAACGCGCTGCTCTCCGGCAATGTCGACCTGATCGAGGCGCCGGCCCCGGACGCGGTGCCCCGCCTCAAGGCGTCCGGCATCCGCGTCGTCGGCAACGACACCCCGCATGTCTGGAACTACCACCTGTCGATGCTGGAGGGCTCACCCTGGCGGGACCTGCGCCTGCGCAAGGCCGCCAACCTCGCCATCGATCGCGAGGGCGTCGTCCAGCTTCTGGGCGGTCTCGCCCAGCCGGCAGCCGGTCAGATGCAGGCGTCGAGCCCGTGGTTCGGCAAGCCGAGTTTCCAAATCAAGACCGACGTCGAACAGGCGCGCAAGCTCGTGCAGGAGGCCGGCTTCTCGGTGCAGAACCCGGTGAAGGCCACGATCATGATCCCCACCGGCGGCACCGGGCAGATGCTGTCCCTGCCGATCAACGAATTCGTCCAGCAGAGCTGGGCCGAGATCGGCATCCAGGTCGAGTTCAAGACCGTGGAGCTGGAGGTGGCCTACACGGCCTGGCGCCAGGGTGCCGCGGATCCGAGCCTCAAGGGCATCACCGCCGGCAACATAGCCTACGTCATTTCGGACCCGTTCTACGCGATCCTGCGCTTCTACGATTCGAAGCAGATCGCCCCGGGCGGCGTGAATTGGAGTCATTACCGCAACCCGGAGGTCGATGCGCTCTGCGACAAGGTGAAGGCGAGCCTGGATCCGGCTGAGCAGAACAAACTGCTGGCCCGCATCCATGAAATCATCGTCGACGACGCGGTGCAGGTATGGGTGGTCCACGACACCAATCCCCACGCCTTGTCGCCGCGGGTGAAGGACTACGTGCAGGCTCAGCACTGGTTTCAGGATCTCTCGACGCTGGCCTGAGGCCGCCTCAATCCATGCGGAGGTTCGGGGAAAGCCTGGGCGAATCAGGAACGATCGTCGCGAGACTGTGTTGGGACCCCAACGCACGAAGGAGTGTCCCATGAAGACCCTGCTCGCCGGCGCCATCCTGGCCGCCTCCCTCGCGACCGTCGTCCCGGCCTCGGCTCAGCGCATCGATATCGGACCCGACGGTCCCAGCGTCGACCTGCGCTCGCGCGGTCAGCGGGAACGCGACTTCCGGCGCGAGGAATATCGCCGGGATCGCGACCGGGCCGATGACGAGGACCGGATGTATCGCCGGCAGCGTTTCGAGGACGACCGCCCCGTGGTCCGTCGCGGCTACGGCTACTGAGTCAGCCGGCTAACCGCCTTGTAGGACGCCATGATTTTGGAAGGGGTCGGCATGTGCCGGCCCCTTTTCTCATCGCGCCTGGCGTTGGAAGCTGCGCTGCACCGCCAAACTTCGCACTTGCAGCAGCGCTGGCGCGCGACTAGGAAGATCGCGCATCACGTTTCGGGAGAATTTGGCAATGACCCTTCGTTTCATCAGTGGTTTCGCGGCGGTTGCGTTTGCTGTGTCCGGCCTTTCGGTCCCCGCCGCCCTGGCCAAGCCGGTGAGCGGAGCCAGCGCCGTGAAGATGATCGACACCGACAACGACGGCACCGTCGATCTCAAGGAAGTCGAGGCCGTGGCCTCCGCCACCTTCGATCGCCTGGAAAAGGATGCCGACGGCACCCTCGATGCCAAGGAGCTGAAGGGCCGCCTCAGCAAGGCCGGCCTGAAGCAGGCCGATCCGGACAACGACGGCACCATCGACAAGAACGAGTACCTCGCTGCCGTCGCCGACCGCTTCAAGGCGGCCGACCCGGATGGCGACGGCACCCTCGATGCCAAGGAGTTGAACTCCAAGGCCGGCAAGGCGCTGCTCGCCCTGATCAAGTAACGTTTGGCGGGCACACCCTGCCCGTATCGACGAACGGCAACGCCCCCGTGGATGTATCCACGGGGGCGTTCTTGCGTTTCAGTCGCGAATATGAGGCCCATACACAGAACTTGCAGGCGCGTGCTTATCGCCCTTCGGTTGTATGCCCCGAATCATGAATGTTGCATTCGGTTGCGTTGCGAAGAGATCGACCGTGCGACGGATGGGCAATAATCTACAGATGCGCGGAAGATGTGCAGGTTGGCGGTTGACGGATCGCAACCTGTAGGTGCAGTTTGGGGTCGGTTGGGGGGCCGACACCATGCGAAACGACACGCCGGAAGACGCGACGAGTCTGGAACTGCTCGCGGAAATGCGGGCGATGATCGACGCGGCGCGGGAGGTCATCGAAGTGTCGCAGGCCACGCGCGACCAGCCGGCCGAGGACCTGGCGCCGGCTTCGGAAGCCGAGCCCGTGGAGTTTCCGATCGATTCGTCGGATCTGCTCGGGGATATCAGCGACAACCTGCTCGTGGCCTATCAGCTGGCCAAGCATGACGGCGATCCGCTCACCGTGGCGCTGATCGAGAAGGTGCTGTTCCATGTCGGGCGCCGGCTGGCGCGGGGCATGTCGCCGGCCGATGCCGGCATTCCCTGCCACTAGAGCGCTCGGCGCCGAAGCGGCCACTGGCTCGGCGTCGGCGGGCGCGATCGGGAGCTGCGTCTGGACGTCGCCCCGAATGGCGGCCTCTGAGGGGCTCAGAGGCGGGCTGTCTCGATACGGTCGAGGAAGGCGCGCAGGTAGAGGCCGGCCGCGTCGGCGCGCTCCACGGCGAGGAGATGCGCCGCCCGGGGGAGCACGACGAGTTCCGCTTGGGCGATGCCGGCGCAGATCTCCTCCGCCATGGCGGGCGGCGTCGAAGGGTCGTCGCGCCCGGCCATCACCAGGGTCGGAGCCGTGATCGCCGACAGGGCCGGGCGCATATCCATGCGCCCGATCGCCTCGCAGCACACCGCGTAGCCCGCCCGGTCACAGGCGATGAAGCGTTCGCGGACCGCCTGGACGGTTTCGGGCGCATGCTGCGCGAAGGCCGGGGTGAACCAGCGCGCCAGGGTGGCGTCCACCAGAGCGCCGGTGCCCTGGCTCCGGGCCGTCGCGGCGCGCGCGTTCCAGGTCTGCGCAGTCGGGAGATGGGCCGCCGTCGCCATCAGGGTTGCGCTCACGGCACGCTCGGGCTCGGCGCTCGCCAGCGCCTGCACGGTCATGCCGCCGAGCGAGAGGCCGACCAGATGGGCGCGGCCGATCCCGAGGGCGTCGAGCAGTCCCGCGAGGTCGCCCGCCAGATCCGCGATCTCGGTCGGCCGGTCGCTCGTTTCCGAGCCGCCATGGCCGCGTGTGTCGTAGCGCAGGGTCCGGAAGCGGCCGGCCAGGGCCGGCAGCAGGGCGTCCCACATCTCCAGGGTGGCCCCCAGCGAGTTCGAGAAGGCCACGAAAGGCGCGTCGCTCGGGCCTTCGAGAACGTAGCGGAGTTCGAGCCCCCGGACGGCGATCTGCGGCATCAAACGTCTCCGTGTTCGGCAATGCGCGTCATCCGCCCAGATAGGTCGCGCGTGCGCGCCTGATCAGCGCCCACGCACGCTCCGGCGCCGCACCAGAATCATCGCCGCCGCGACAGCCCAGGCGGCGCAGGTCGGCGCTAGCCATTGCTGGAGGTTAGGCAAGGACCAGCCGTACAGGAATTCGGCGCCCAAATGCGCTTGGACCGCGTCCCAGCCGGCATGCTTGATGTCGTGCTCGCGCTGCCCGGCCTCGCGGCCGAAATAGTAGGTCGAGACCACCAGCGCCGCGGTCGCCTCGGGACGGGGTGCGCGCAGCCCGATCATCGCGGCGGCGACGCCGGCGGTCTCGGGCAGGGCCGTGAGGGCGTGGCTCGTCGCCGGGTTGGCGATCATGAAGCCGAGGAGCGCGTCGAGCATCCGGTGAGGTTACACGATCCGCCGCCCGGCGTCGGCCGCGCGCATCCGAATGCCGGCCGCGGTGTTGATCTCCTGCAGACCGGAGCGGGACCATGGCCGAACCGTACACTCTCGAGCGTTTCGTCGCCGCGCAGGAGGGCGTCTACGAGCGGGCCCTGGCCGAGCTGCGCGCCGGGGAGAAGCGCAGCCACTGGATGTGGTTCATCTTCCCGCAGATCGCCGGCCTGGGCTCCAGCCCGATGGCCCAGCGTTACGCGATCGGCTCCCTCGACGAGGCCAAGGCTTACCTGGCCCATCCCGTGCTCGGCGACCGACTGCGCGCCTGCACGGCGGCGGTGAACGGCGTCACCGCCCGCTCGGCGCACGCGATCTTCGGTTCGCCCGACGACGTGAAGTTCCGCTCGAGCATGACGCTGTTCGCGCGCGCCGCGCCGGAGGAGCCGCTCTTCGCCGAGGCGCTGGCGCGGTATTTCGACGGCCAGCCCGATCCGCTGACGCTCGCCAAGCTCGGCGCGGGCTAGAGGGTCACCGCCCCCATAGGCCGACGCGCTCGGCCCGGGCCTGCTCCTCGGCGCCGAGCAGGTCCGGCGGGGCGTCTTCCGCTGCGCGCGCGCCGCCGGCTGTGAGGATCAGGGCGGCGAGGTCGTCGCCCTCGATCCGGCAGCGGGCCGTGGCCCCGTCGGCGAGGCTGCAGACCACCTCCCGGCGGCGCAGGTAGTTCGCGAGCTGGCGGGCGAGATGGCCGCGCTCGCCGATGACGCCGAGCAGGCGCACGGTCCGCCCGCGCAGCGACAGGGTCCCGGTGTCGATCACCTCGGGCACGCCCCGGATCTCCGCGGACGCGACCGGGGCCGGCGGGGCCGAGGCGGCGGCCGGCGCCGGCTCGGCCCGTTCCGCCGAAGGGCGGGGCTTGCCCTTGGCCAGCTGCGCGGAGGCGCGCTGGACGAAATCGTGGAAGATGCCGGCCGGCATCTCGCCGCCGAACATCCGGTTCATCGGGCTGTCGTCGTCGTTGCCGATCCAGACCCCGACCACGAGGTCCGGGGTCATGCCGACGAACCAGGCATCGCGGAAATCCTGGCTGGTGCCGGTCTTGCCGCCAATGATCTGGCCCGGCACCCGCGCCGCCCGGCCGGTGCCGGATTCGACCACCGCCTGAAGCGAATCGAGCATCATCTGGCGCGGCTCCTGCGCCAAGGGGGCGGTCTGGGCCGGATCGGCCCGCACGTAGAGCGGCTGCGGGGCGGCGCCGCGGATCGCGTGGATGCCGAAGGCCTGGAGCGGGGCACGGCCCGAGAGCACCGAGCCGTAGGCGCGGGTGATCTCCAGGAGGCTTACGGCGCCGGAGCCGAGGACGAGGCTCGGCACGTTCGGCAGCTCGGACTGGATCCCGAGCTTGCGGGCGGTGGCGATCACCGCCGGGATGCCGACATCCTGCCCGAGCTGGGCCGCCACCGTGTTGATCGAGAGCGCGAAGGCGGTCCGCAGCGGCACCGGCCCGCGATAGCGGCCGTCGTCGTTCTCGGGCTCCCAGTCCCCGATCCGCACCGGGCGATCGTCCATCACGGTCTCGGGCGTGAGGCCCTGCTCGTAGGCCGTCAGGTAGACGAGGAGCTTGAACAGCGAGCCCGGCTGCCGCTTGGCCTGGACGGCGCGGTTGAACTGGCTGTCCTCGTAATCCCGGCCGCCGACCATCGCGAGGATCGCGCCGGCCTTCGACAGCACCACCATGGCCGCCTGGCCGACCTTGCGCTTGGCGCCGTCCTTGTCGAGGCGGCGGGCGACGACGCCCTCGGCGAGGCTCTGCAGGTCGAGATTGAGGGTCGAGCGCACGGTCATGTCGCCGTCGGTGCCGGCCAGACGCTTCACGTCGCCGGCGATCATGTCGAGGAAGTAGTTGGTGCCGGGGGGCGCCTCGGGGGGCGACTTCAGGCTCACGCTCTGCTTGCGCGCGGCGTCGGCCTCTCCCTGCGTGATCGCGCCGGTCTCGACCATGGCCTGCAGCACCACGTCGGCCCGTTCCTTGGCACCGCCGAGGTTGCGGGTCGGGGCGAGCTGCGAGGGCGCCCGCACCAGCCCGGCCAGCATGGCCGCCTCGGGCAGGGTCAGGGCCTTGGCGGGCTTGCCGAAATAGCGCCGCGCCGCCGCATCCGCCCCGTAGGCGCCGGCACCGAAATAGGCGGCGTCGAGATAGCCGAGCAGGATCTCGTCCTTGCTCATGGTCGACTCGACCCGCAAGGCCAGGAACGCCTCCTGGACCTTGCGCCAGAGCGTCTTCTCCTGGTTGAGCGAGGTCAGGCGGACATATTGCTGCGTGATCGTCGAGCCGCCCTCGCGCACGCCGCCGCCCGCGACATTGCGCCAGGCGGCACGGCCGAGGCCGCGCAGGTCGATGCCCCAGTGGCTGTAGAAGCGGCGATCCTCGATCGCCACGATCGCCTTGGCGAGGTTCGGCGGCAGGTCGGCGGCGGTGAGCTTCTGGCCGCGAAAGCTGCCCCGGGTGGCGAAGACCCGCCCGTCATCCGCCTCGACGGTGATCGCCCGCTGGCCGGTATCGACGACCGCGCCCCCGAGCGGCGGCAGGGTGAGGAGGGCGGCCAGCAGGTAGATCGCCAGCGTCAGGACCGGCAGCAGGATCGCCGCACCGACGGCGAGCAGCACCGGCTTGCGGTTCAGGCGCGCGAAACGCGCAGAGGCGGGGGCAGCTGAAGCGCCAACCGGCTGTTCCGTCGCTTCCGGCCGCACGCGATCGCGCCGACGGGCGAGGCTCGCGGCGAGCCGGGCGAAGGCCGAACGCCCGAGCCGTAGGAGGCCGCGTCCACCGGCGGCGATCAGGATCCACAGGTGGCGGAACAGGTCGCGGGCGGCCCGCCCGGCCTCGCGCGCCGCCCTGCGCGGGTCCGACGTGTCCGCACCGGGGCTCCGCGCGGGATCCGGGTCGGTCGGGGCGCGCTCCGGCGCGTCTGGCGTCATCGCGATACGTGTTCCGGGACCGGCCGATCCGATCGACGGAGGGTTCTAAGCTGCATTCGCCTGCGAGTCCCACCGACAAAGCGATGAGGCCGGCCTGCCGGAGACGATCGCGCCCGAGCGTGTGACGCGCGCCACGCGGTCCGGTCTCGAACCGCGGGCGGGCGGCGGCTTACCGCCCCGCGGCCGTGTGCCGGCTGCGCAGCTGGAAAGCCAGGATCAGCAGGAGCACGCCGAACGCGATCGTGTAGGCGCCGATCCACCAGGTGAGCACCAGGGCCGACATGCCCGGCTCCAGGGCCAGCGCGATGCCGAACAGGATCGAGACCAGGCCGCCGAGTCCGAGCCACCAGCGTCCGTAATGGAGGTGCAGCCGGAAGGCGGCCGCGATCATCAGGCCGCCGGTCACGAGCGCCCAGGCGGCGAGCAGAAGCACGAACGCCCAGACCGCGGCACCCGGGACGAGCACGGCGGCCACGGCCACGATGATGTCCACAAGGCCTTCGAGCAGCAGGAAGCCCCAGCGCTCGTGCCGCTGCGCGGCGCGTACGGCGCCGACGATCGCGAAGGCGCCGTCGACCAGGGTGTAGGCGGCGAACAGCAGTACGAGCGAGAGCACGAAGGCCCCGGGCGCCGCGAAGGCGACGATGCCGAACAGGATCGCTACGACGCCGCGCAGGGCGATGAGCCACCAGTTCCGGGCGAGCGCCGCGCTCATCGCATCGAGGCGCGCGCTGCCGGTGAGCGGGATGCCGGAGGGCGATGTCGCGGTCGAGCCGGAGCCTGAGCCCTGCGGGTTGGGTGATTGGGTGCTGGTCATGGCGGAACTCCGAAACGCGCCGGGCCCGCCGGCCCGGTCAATCCGCCCGCAGAACGCTGCACTGCGACAAGCGTTCCTGAGGCCGGCCGCGGGCCGGGTGGAACCTTGGTGCGATCCCTGACTTTTGCTGACCGAGGCGGGCACGCGTACAGCCCGGCTGCCGTGCGGCGGCCGGTCCATCCAGTGGTGATGAGACGCCATGTTTGACGAGCAGCGGCAGGCCGCCGAGCCCGCATCACGTCCGCTGTCGGTCGAGGGACCGCCCGAAGCGCCCCAGCGCGACATTCTGGATCTCGGCCGCGACACTTCCGACCAGAGCCGCGAGACCGCGCGCAAGCCCAACACAGACGACGACGATCCGGGTTCCTCCGACGCGGAGGGCCGGGACGACGATGCCCAAAAGGAGGACGGGCCCGAGGACGAGGAGCAACGCCCGAACATCCTGCGGCGCCACCCCTGGGCCTTCCTGCTCGGAGGCCTCGCGGTGGTCGCGCTGTGCGTCGGCGTGTTCTTCTACTGGCTCCTGTACATGCATCCCTATGAGAGCACCGACGACGCGTTCGTCGATGCCCGCAGCATCGCGGTCCAGCCGAAGGTCGGCGGATATCTGGTCGAGGTGCCGGTCACCGACAACCAGCATGTCGAGGCCGGACAGATGCTGTTCCAGATCGATCAGCGCGACTACCGGATCGCTCTCGAGCAGGCGAAGGCTCAGGTCGCGGCCGACGAGGCGGCGATCACCAATATCGACGCCCAGATCCAGGCCCAGTACGCCAATATCGACGTGTCGAAGGCCCAGGTCGCGACCGCCGAGGCGGCCCTGAAGTTCGCCCAGGAGGATGCGGCCCGCTACAAGGACCTCGCGGAGCGGGGCTCGGGCTCGGTCCAGCAATCCCAGTCGGCGACCTCGACGCTGCAGCAGCGCCAGGCCTCGGTGCAGAGCGCGAATGCGAGCGTCGTCGCCGCGCAGAAGCAGATCGGCTCGCTCCAGGCCCAGAAGGCCTCGACCCAGGCGCAGATGGCGCGGGACAAGGCCCAGGTCGAGCAGGCCGAGTTGAATCTCGGCTACACGACGATCCGGTCGGTGCAGCCCGGGCGGGTCGTGCGGCTGACGGGCGGTATCGGGGCGCTGGCGCAGGCCGGGCAGAGCCTGTCGATGTTCGTGCCGGACGACATCTGGGTCACGGCGAACTACAAGGAGACGCAGATCACCGACATGCGTCCCGGCCAGCCGGTGGACCTCGTGATCGATGCCTATCCGGGTCGCACGATCCACGGCACCGTGGCCTCCGTCCAGCCGGGTTCGGGCACCGCCTTCAGCCTGCTGCCGGCCCAGAACGCCACCGGCAATTACGTGAAGGTCACCCAGCGCATCCCGGTGAAGATCGTGGTCAAGGATTGGCCGACGGATGTCTCGATCGGCCCGGGCATGTCGGTCGTCCCCACCGTCACGGTGCGGTGACCGCGATGGCCGGGACCGGCCGGGCTTCCGCCGGCAAATCGTCCGCCGCCAAGGCGCCGGGCGGGCACAATCCGTGGCTGATCGCCTGCGTGGTGGCGCTGGCGACCTTCATGGAGGTGCTCGACACCACCATCGCGAACGTCGCCCTGCGCTACATCTCCGGGGGGCTCGCGGTCGGGCCCGACGAGGCGGCTTGGGTGGTGACCAGCTACCTCGTGGCCAACGCGATCACGCTGACCGCGTCGAGCTTCCTGGCCAAGCGCTACGGCCGCAAGGCCTTCTTCATGTGGTCGGTGGCGCTGTTCACCGTCGCGTCGATCCTGTGCGGCTTCGCCTGGAGCCTCGAATCGCTGCTGCTGTTCCGGGTGCTGCAGGGGCTCGGCGGCGGCGGCATGGCCCCGCTGGCGCAATCGATCCTGGCCGATTCCTTCCCGCCCGAGAAGCGCGGCCAGGCCTTCGCGCTCTACGGCGTCGCCATCGTGGTCGCGCCGGTGATCGGCCCGACTTTGGGCGGCTGGCTCTCCGACAACGCCTCCTGGCACTGGTGCTTCCTGATCAACGGGCCGATCGGCGTGATCGCGCTCGGGCTGATGTACTGGCTGATCGAGGACAGCGACGCGGCCAAGAAGGAGCGCCGCGCCCTGGTGCGCAAGGGCATCCGGTTCGACATCGTCGGCTTCCTGCTGGTCGCCGTGTTCCTCGGCTCGCTGGAGGTCATTCTCGACGAGGGGCAGCGGAAGGACTGGTTCGGCACGTCGACCCTGATGAACGTCTCCGGCCTGCTCATGGTCGTCTCGTTCATCGCCATGATCCCCTGGCTCCTGACCCGGAAGAACCCGGCGGTGGACCTGCGCCTGATCGGCAATCGCCAGTTCGGCTCCTGCTTCCTGGTGATGATGTTCACCGGGGCGATCCTGATCGCCACCACGCAGTTCATCCCGCAGATCACGCAGGAATATTACGGCTACACCGCCACCCTGTCGGGCCTCGTGCTCGGCCCCGGGGGCATGGTCACGGTGGTGATGATGTTCCTCACCGGCCGGGTCTCGGCTTACGTGCAGCCGAAATGGCTGATCGCGGCCGGCATGACCATCGTGGCGCTGGGCATGTACGACCTGACCCGGCTCAACGGCACGACCACGTTCTCGTTCTTCGCGTGGTCGCGGGTCTATATCGGCATCGGCCTGCCGATGGTGTTCCTGTCGATCACCTCGGCCTCCTACGAGGGCCTGCGCAAGGACCAGACCGACCAGGCTTCGGCGCTGATCAACGTCGCCCGCAACGTCGGCGGCTCGATGGGCGTGTCGCTCGCCCAGAACATGCTGGCCTATCGCAGCCAGTTCCACCAGAGCCGGCTGGTCGAGAGCGTCAACCCGGCCGCGCCCGCCTATCAGGAGACCATGCGGCAGGCGACGCAGTACTTCTCCGAGCACGGCTATGCCGGCGTCGAGGCCCAGAGCCAGGCGACCGCCTGGATCGGCAGCGTGCTCCAGACGCAGGTGGCCTACTGGGCCTATATCGACGTGTTCTGGGTGATGGGCCTGGTCGCCGCCTGCGCGGTGCCCCTCGCGCTGAGTCTGAAATCGGTCAAGCTCGGCGGCGGTGCGCCGGCAAGCGGGCACTGACGCGGGTTGGCATCAGACGCCGTCCGGGGGCAGCGCCTCCGTCACCTCGACGCGACGGTTGTCCGGCGCCTGGTCAACCGCGTTGGACGCGGTCTCGGTCGGGGCGGGCAGCTTGTCGGCAATGACCGCGCCGGTCACCGCGGCGACGCCCTGGTAGCGGGTCAGGCGGCGGTCGATCATGTCGTCGATCCGCCCGTGCAACTCGGCCACCGTCAGGCTGCGGCGCTTGCCGCCGGTCTTGGCGGTGAACAGGCTGCGATTGGCGCGCGCCGCGCTGCGGAACTCGCGTCCGGCCACCTCGTCGGGCTTCTCGGAGGAGAGCGACAGGAAGCGCCCGGCGCTGGCGCTGCCCAGGAAATGGGCGAGATAGAGCTCGGTGGTGGTGAGCGCCCGCCCGACCTTCGCCTCGATCCGCTCGCGGTCGCGCTTGATCAGCTCGGCCGCCATCAAGGCGGCGACGCGGGGGTCGTTGCGCAGGCCGAGCACGCGGGCCCGCATGGGGCCGGCGACGGTGATCGCGGAGCCGCGGCCCTTCACGGCGGCGGCCTCCTCGGCCAGGCCGTATCGGGCGCCGTAATCGCGGATCATCTCCAGCCAGGTGCGGGTGACGAACTGGAACAGGCCCTGCGCCGAGGAGGTCCCGGCCTTGGCATCCGTGTCGAAGCTCGATTCCTTGTCGGCCAGGGCCATCATGTAGACCGGGTCGACGCCGGCCTCGTCGGAGGCCTTCACGATCGTGTCGACCACCTTGCGCGGCACGCTGCGCTCGCCGAACCGGACCGCATCCTCACCCTGCTCCTGGGTCACCCGCGGCAGGGTCGCGAGGTCGTCCTGGATCAGTGCGGTGGTCGCGGGCTCCTGGTCCTCGACGGGCAGTCCGGTCCAGGCGTCCGGGCTCTCCGCCGGGGGCGTGTCCGTGAAACCGGCGCGCAGGCCTTGCTCAGAGCCGCCGGCCTGCATCCAGCCGGACTCGCTGCCGGCGGCGAGCGCCCTGGCCGCGCGCGGGCTGGTGTCGATCCGGTCATGGGCCTGCGCGGATGGCGCGAAGACGGCCGGCGCGAAGGCCGCCTGCGGCAGACCGAACCCGGCGATGACGCCCAGGGCCAGGGTCCCGGTGAGGCGGCGCAGGCCGGTGCGGCCCATGCGGCGAAGTGACCGGCGCCCGTTCCCGCGTCCGGCCCGCGGCAGCCATGCCACGGTCTCAGTCTCACAAAAGCTCGCGCTGGGCACGAGTCGGCTCACGTCGTCGGCGCAATGCGCCGGCTCCGGGAAAACCCCCATCACTGGTCCTTCTCTAGATTGTCCCTTGCGTCGGCCCGGCGTCTGGCGGCCGGGTTCTCTCAGACGGCGGCCCTATCGGCACCGGCCGTGACCAGAATGGGACGGCCCCGTGATTCAACCGTGGCACGGTCAACGAAGGGTTAACCCTGCTTTTTGAGGCCGCGTTAACGCCGTGATCCGGCCGCGCTTCACGTCGGTTGGGCGCAAAGTTGTCGCATTCGACTTGGAACGGGCCACGGTTGAGCCAGTTAGATATCGCCCCGGGGGGGTCGACTACTCTTTCCCCAGACGCGACGCGCGTCCCCACAAGGACAGTATTTTCCGATGAGCATGCAGACCGGTCGCCGCGTCGGCGTCGCGTTCGTTGGCATGGGTGGCGCTGTCGCCACCACCGCCATCGCCGGCATCGAAATGATCAAATCCGGATCGAACCGGCTCGACGGACTGCCGCTCGCCGGCCTCTCCGTGGCGGGCATGGCCGACTACAAGGACCTCGTGTTCGGCGGCTGGGATCTGAACGGCGACGACCTCGCCTCGGCCGCGGCCGGCCACGGCGTGCTGTCGAAGGACGACATCGAGGATGGCGCCAAGGCGCTGAAGGGCATCACGCCCTGGCCCGCGGTCGGCAGCGCCAAGTTCTGCAAGAACATCGACGGCAGCAACCGCATCGTCGCCGCCGGGCACCGCGAGGCGGTCTCGATCATTGCCAGCGACCTGCGGCGCTTCCAGCAGGAGAGCAACCTCGACGAGGTCGTGGTCGTGAACCTCGCCTCCACCGAGCGCTGGCCCGACCTGTCCGACCCGACCCTGAATTCCTCGGACGCCTTCGAGAAGGGCCTGGATTCCAGCGACGAGTCGATCTCACCCGCGATGCTCTACGCCTATGCGGCGATCAAGAGCGGCGTCCCCTACGCCAACTTCACCCCAAGCATCGCCGCCGATGTGCCGGCCCTGCTCGAACTGGCCAAGGAGATGAACGTCCCGGTGGCCGGCAAGGACGGCAAGACCGGCCAGACCATGATGAAGACGGTGCTGGCCCCCGCCTTCAAGGCCCGCGCGCTCCACGTCGACGGCTGGTTCTCGACCAACATCCTCGGCAACCGCGACGGGCTCGCCCTGAACGACCCGAACTCGCTGCAGTCGAAGCTTAACACGAAGGGCACGGTGCTCGACTCGATCCTCGGCTACCCGGTCGAGGACCACCTCGTGCACATCCACTATTACCGCCCGCGCGGCGACGACAAGGAGGCCTGGGACAACATCGACGTCACCGGCTTCATGGGCCAGCGCATGCAGATCAAGGTCAACTTCCTCTGCAAGGACTCGATCCTGGCGGCGCCCCTCGTGATCGAGATCGCCCGTGTGCTCGATCTGGCGAAGAAGCGCGGCGACGGCGGCGTGCAGGAGCAGCTCTCGACCTTCTTCAAGGCCCCGATGGTGAAGAACGGCCACGGGCCGGAGCACGCCTTCGGCAAGCAGGAAGCGATGCTTCTCGACTGGCTCGGCGTTCACTGATGTCCGACGCGGCGGCGCCGGCCGCTCTGCGCGAACTCTTCGTCGAGATGAACGATCTCAAGCGCGTCCACTCGGCGGGCCGCGACGGGTCGATCGCCGAACGGCTGTTCGCGCAGGGGTGGGGCCTGCTCACCGGCGGGGCCTCCCCGAAGGATGTCGCCCTCGACATCACCGCCACGACGCTGGCCGCGACACGGCTCTGCGACCTCGACGCCGCCTTCCTGGCGGCGGCGGGGCTCTCGGACGCGGCGGCCTCCGCCGTGCTGGTCGCGGGCTTCGATGCCGTGGCCGGCGACCTCGACCCGGACCTCCGGGATCGCCTGCGCGCGCGGCTCACGCCGCGCCCGCCGGGCCGGCCCGGACCGGTGCCGTCCTTCGTTGCGGCCCTGGCGAAGCAACCCCGGGCGGGCGTCACCTGCCCCGGCCGCGCCCGGATCCTGCTGGAGCCGCCGGAGAACCACGCCGAGCATTGCCTGATCGTGGCGGTCTACGGGGTCTGCCTGAGCCCGTTCTATCGGGCGGATCCCGGGACCGTGTTCCTGGCCGCGATGGCCCATCATTTCCACAATGCCGCGATGCCCGATGCCGGCTTCACCGGCGAGATGCTGCTCGGCGACCATCTCGGCCCGATCATGGCCGTGACCACCGGTTGGGCGATGTCCGAGCTCGACGCGCCGTTGCGCGATCACGTCGAGCGTGCCCGGGCCGTGCTGCCGGACGACGCCACCGCGGAGGGCCGTGCCTTCCACGCAGCGGATTGCGTCGACCGGGTCCTGCAGATCGCCCAGCATCTGCGCGGCGCCTCGACCACGATGGCGGCGGTGCTCGATGAGTGGGAGCTGGTCCATGCCGGGCCGGTGAAGGGTTTCCACGACCGTGTCCTGCGCGACATGCGCATCCCTTAGGACCAGATTCGCGTTGTCCGTCAGACCCGGTCGCCCATCTGACGGGGCGGTCCCGAGAGCCCATGATCCCGTTCGAACTCAGATCGCCGCAGACCGGCAACCCGCTGAAGCCCGACGCGCCGCACGCCCTGCGTGACGCCGGCACCGGGGCGCGCTGGCCCGTCATCGACGGAATCCCGTACCTCCGGGTCGGCCGCGAGGCGCTGGTCGAGCGGGTGCTGGCCCATCTCGACGCGGGCGAGCCCGATGAGGCCCTGGCTGCCCTGCTGGTCGATCAGGACGATTGGTGGAACGGCCCGCCGGCGGACCCGGCCGAGATCATCCGGCTGATCAAGGACCGCCGCGACGCGACCCTGCGGGATGCGGTCCACCGCCTCGGCTGGGGTCGCGTCGGCGATTATTTCCTGCATCGCTGGAGCGATCCGACCTTCCTGGCCGGCCTGACCCTGCTCGAGGCCCATTGGAACGAGCCGCGCTGCGTCTTCGAATTCGCCTGCGGCATCGGCCACTACCTCCGGGAGCTCGAGCGCCGCGGCTGCAAGACCGCCGGGGCCGACGTGGTCTTCGCGAAGCTCTGGGTCGCCCGCCACTGGGTCGTGGGGCCCAAGCCGCAGCTCGTCTGCTTCGACGCCGGCTCGCCGCATTGGCCGATCCCTGACGCGCCGGTCGATCTGGTGGTGTGCAACGACGCCTTCTACTTCCTCGACGACAAGACGGCGCTGCTCGAAAACCTGCGCCAGAATGCCGGCGACGATGGCTGGCTCGCCCTGAGCCACATCCACAATCGCGAGTGCCCCGGTTTCTCGGCCGGCCGGGCCGTCACCGCCGAGGACATCGCCGAGCTTTTTCCCGACGCCCTCGTGTACGACGACGCCGAGCTGACCCGCGCCCTGGTCGAGGCCCGGGCGCCGGTCCCCCAGGAGCCGGCCGCCTTGAGGACCTGCGAGGCGTTCTCGGTGGTCGCCGGCCCCGGCATGCGCCCGGCGCCCCGGGCGGTGGTGGATGGCCTGACCCTGCCGAAGGCCGGCACGGTCGTGCGGCTCAACCCGCTCTATCAGCCCGACGGCGAGGGCTACGCGATCCGCTGGCCCTCCGAGCGCTACCGGGAGGAATACGCCCCCCGCTCGACCTACCCGATGCAGTCGTCAGGTCCCGAACAGCTCACCTTCGACGGCCGAATCGACGGTGCCGACACGCAGCGCGTCCGCGCCCGCGAATATGTCGATCTGCCGGAGCGCTGGTGATGGACGCGGTCGGCTGGGGCATCGTCGGCTACGGCTGGGTCGCCCGCGATTACATGGCTCCCGGCATCCGGGCCGCCGGGCACCGTCTCGTGGCGGTCAGCGACCCGAACCCGGAGAGCCGCACTGTGGCCGAGCGCGAAGGCGCCCGCGCCCATGCCGACCTCGCCGGTCTCCTTGCGGAGCCCGAGGTCGAGGCGGTCTACGTCGCGACCCCGAACCATCTCCATCGGGGCGCCGTCGAGGCGCTCGCCGCCGCCGGCAAGGCGATCCTGTGCGAGAAGCCGATGGCGGCGACGCTGTCCGACGCCGAAGCGATCGTGCGGGCGGTGGAGTCCAAATCGATCTTCTACGGCACCGCCTTCGATCAGCGCCACCACCCGGCCCACCGGGCGATCCGCGCGCAGGTCGCGGCCGGACGGCTCGGCACCGTGACGGCGGTCCGGATCGTCTATGCCTGCTGGCTCGGGCGCGACTGGTCGGAGGCCGGCCAGCCCAATTGGCGGATCGACGCCGCGCAGGCCGGCGGCGGCGCGCTCATGGATCTCGCCCCCCACGGCCTCGACCTCGTGGATTTCCTGCTCGGCGAGCCGCTCGCCGACATCGCGGCCCTGACGCAGATTCGCGCCCAGGATTATGCCGTCGATGACGGCGCCCTGCTGATCGGCCGCACCGCCGGCGGCGCCCTGGCGAGCCTGCACGTCGCCTACAATTGTCCCGACGCGCTGCCCCGCCGCCGCCTGGAAGTCGTCGGCACAAAGGGCCAGCTCACCGCCATCGACACGATGGGCCAGACGGCGGGCGGGTCCCTGACCTTCACCGACGGCGCGAGCGGACGCGCGGAGCCGCTGGCCTTCGATACCGATAGCTCGCCCTTCACCGAGCAGGTGCGGGCCTTCGGCTCGGCGCTGCGCCGACCCGAGGAGCGCGCGGCCTATTCGGCCTCTCGAGACCTCCACACGATGCGACTCGTCGCCCGTGCCTACGGGCAGGGGTAGCGGCCCCAAGACAGGATGATCGACCGCCGAGCCAAACCCCGGGATCTCCCACCCCGACCCTCATCCTGAGGTGCCCGCGTCAGCGGGCCTCGAAGGAGCCCTCCAGAGACCCCTGCGCTTTCTGGAAGCCTCCCTCGAGGCCGTCGCTGCGCTTCGGCACCTCAGGATAAGGGGGGACGGGTGGGATGGGGCGGCAAAGCGGTTCAAGGCAGACGGGAATACGACTTGACCGACACAGCTCCCAGTCACGACCAGGACGACCGCGCCCGCCACGAGCGGATCAAGGCGCCGCGCCCCTATCGGTTCGGCGCCAAGCGCCGGATCGAAGGCCTGCCGGAGGCGCTGCCCGATCCGGTGCGCGCCTATCTCAACGTGCTGCCGGAGGGGCGCATCGTCGGCTTCCCGCTGGCGCCGCTGGACCGGACCGGCGTGCCGGTCTGGTTCGTCGCCCTGTTCCTCGATGATCCGTTCTTCGTGGGCGCGATGCCGTCGGGCATCGGCTACGGCGCCACCGACGAGGAGGCGCTGATCGGCGCCGTGGCGGAGATCGCCGAGAACCTGATGCCCTCGCTCGCGGTCCTGCCGCGGGCCAAGGAGCGCGCGAGCTACGCCGACCTCGTGCGGGTCTATGGGCCGAAATCGGTCGCCGACCCACTCACCCTGTGCCTGCCGGCGGGCTCCCCGGTCGGCCGGGACACGGTGCTCGAATGGACGCCGGCGGTCCGGCACGGAACCGGCGAGATCGTGCTGATGCCGCTCGACGTCGCCGCCACCGACTATTTCGAATTGTCGGAGGGCTACCGGCCCTTCACCAACCTGATCACCAACGGCCTCGGCGCCGGGCCGGACGTGCCCTTCGCGTTGGGCCACGGCGTGCTCGAACTGCTCCAGCGCGACGGCAACGGCCTGCTGTTCCGGGCCCTCGACCAGGGCGTCATGCTCGATCTCGACGGGATCGGCCCGGAGAACGCCGCGATGCTGGCGCGGTTGAAGGAGTTGGGCATCCGCGCCCTGCCGAAATTCGCCACCGATCAATTCGGCCTGACCAACCTCTACGTCGTCGGCTACGACGAGGATCCCGCCCGGGCGCCGGCGCCGATCGCCCTCTCGGCCTGCGGCGAGGCCTGCGATCCGGACCGCGAGCGGGCCCTGCGCAAGGCGCTGCTCGAATTCCAGGCCGCCCGGGTGCGCAAGACCTTCGGGCACGGTCCGCTCGACCTCGCCGCCACGGTGACGCCGCCCGGCTACGTCGATGCCTTCATCCAGAAGGCGCTTCCCAGCCTCGACCTGGAGGAGAGCCGCGCCCTGCAGGCGATGCTCGCCTGGATCGAGCTGCCGGCCGCCGATCTCCGGAGCGTGCTAGCCGATACCGTGTACAGCGAGCGCAGCACCAAGCGGTTCTCGGACCTGCCGTCCACCGAGGCGGCCGACGGGCATGCCCGGGGCAAGATCGCTTGCGATCGGCTCACCGAGGCCGGGTTCGACCTGCTCTACGTCGATTGCTCGCCGCTCGGCGGCAGCGTCGGCGTGGTCAAGGCGATCGTGCCCGGGCTCGAGGTCGAGACCATGAGCTATTACCGGATCGGCGAGCGCAACACGCGCAAGCTCCTCGACCGCGACCACCCGCTGATCCGCTTCGGCACCGAGAGCGAGACCCTGCGCCCGGTGCGCCTCACCCCGGAGGCCCTGGAGCGGTTCGGCGGCCAGCCGCTGTTCGACACCGCGCTCGCCGAGCAGATCGTCGGCCGCCATTATCCGCTCTATCGCGAGCCCGAATCGCATCACGCGCCGTTCCGGCTCGCGCAGAAGCAGGGGAGGGCGGCGTGACCCTCCGTTTCGCCTACAACACCAACGGCGCGGCCAACCACCGCCTCGACGACGCCCTCCACCTGATCAAGGCGGCGGGCTACGACGGCGTGGCCCTGACCCTCGACATCCACCACCTCGATCCGTTCGCCGAGACCTGGGCGGCGGAGGCCGGCCGGGTGGCGAGCCTGCTGGAGAAGCTGGAACTCGGTTGCGTCATCGAGACCGGCGCCCGCTTCCTGCTCGATCCCACCGCCAAGCATGAGCCGACCCTGGTGACGGCCGATGCGGCGGGCCGGGCCCGCCGGGTCGGCTTCCTCAAGCGCGCGGTCGAGATCGGCGCGATGCTGTCGGCCGAGGCCGTGTCGTTCTGGGCCGGCGTGCCGAAGCCCGGTGTCGACCATGGCGAAGCGCGCCGCTGGCTGACCGAGGGGCTGCACGAGGTCGCGGCCTTCGCCAGCCAGGCCGGAATCGTGCCCTGCCTGGAGCCCGAGCCCGGCATGCTGATCGAGACCCTGGACGATTTCGTTGCGCTGGATGTGCCGGGCCTCAAGCTCGCCCTCGATACCGGCCACTGCCTCGTCACCGGCGAGCGCGACCCGGCCGAGGCCGTGCGCGAGTTCGCCGATCGGATCGGCACGGTGGCGATCGAGGATATGAAGCGCGGCAGCCATATCCACCTGCCCTTCGGCGAGGGCGACATGGATGTGCCGGGCGTTCTCGCGGCGCTGGAAGAGGTCGGCTTCGGCAAGCTGGTCTGCGTCGAGCTGTCCCGCGAGAGCCACCGGGCCGACGTGATGATCCCGCAAGCCCTCGAATATCTGCGCGGCTGCCGCCGCCCCGGCCCGGAACTCGCCGGCGAGCAGGAGACGCGGCGGCAATGGCAGTGATGGGACGCGCGCACCTCTCCTCCCCCTTGCGGGGAGGAGCCGGAGGTGGGGGTGGTGCACAATCGAGCGCCCCGGTGCCGTCTGCGCCACCCCCACCCCTACCCCGCCCCGCAAGGGGGAGGGGATCCTGGCCGTCCGGTGCTGCCCGATGAGAATCCTGTTCCTCAGCCGCCGCTACTTCCCGGCGATTTCGGGCATGAGCGTCTATGCGCAGAACCTGCTGCGCGAGCTGGTCGGGGCCGGCCATGACGTGACGATGATCTCGCAGTACCGGGGCGATGCCTTCGGTACCCGCGTCTATGGCGGTGGGCCGCCGCCGCCGGTGCCGGGCGTCCGGGTGATCGGCCTGGAGCAGCTCGGCGAGCAGAGTTCGGGCGATTTCGAGCGCGACATCGCCACCATGGTCGATGCGATCTGCCGGGAGCACGCCGACAAGCCGTTCGACGTCCTGCACGCGCAATACGGCTATCCGACGGGCTGGGCGGTCCTGCTCGCCGCGAGGAAACTCGGGGTGCCGAGCGTGGTCTCGATCCAGGGCGGCGACGGCCACTGGGTCGGATCCTGCTGCGAGACCCACCGGGTCGCCATGTGCGAGGTGCTGGCCCACGCCAACGCGCTGCTGATCGGCGGCGCCTCGTTCGTGGATGAGGTCTGCGATCGGCTGGGCTCGGATCCCGCCCGCTTCACCATCGTGCCCGGCGCGGTCGACACCGAACGGTTCGCGCAAGGCACGCCCGACGGGCTGCCGACGCCGCATATCGGACCGGTGCGGCTGTTCTATCACGGCCGGGTCGACCGCCGGAAAGGCGTGCTCGACTTCATCGCCGCCCTGGCGATCCTGCGTGAGCAGGGCACGCCCTTCGCGGCCACGATCTCGGGGATCGGGCCGGACGTGGATCCTGCCCAGGCGATGGCCGCCGACCTCGCCTTCTCCCCGCGCGAGATCGCGTTCACCGGCTATGCCGAGTACGGCCAGGTGCCGGACCTCTATCGCCGCGCCGACGTGTTCGTCTCGCCGACCTACGCGGAAGGCTTCTCCAACACGATCCTGGAAGCCATGGCGGCCGGTCTCGCGGTGGTCTCCTGCCACGCGGTCGGCGTCTCGGATTGCCTGCGCGACAGCGAGAACGGCCTGCTGATGAATCCGGGCGACATCCCGGCGCTGGCCGGCGCGCTCACCCGCATCGTCACGGATACGGCGCTGCGCCGCGGCCTGGCGGAGGCGGGGCTCGAGGAATGCCGGCGGGTCTATTCCTGGAGCGCCGTCGGCCGGCAGATCATGGACGTCTACGAGCGCGTGCGCCACGAACGCCCGGCCACGGACTTCTCCGTCGACCTGCCCGAGGACCCGACCTGCCGGTTCCGCGCCGAACCGCATCTCCTCTGACCGAGAAGCCACGCCGCGTGCCGACAGCCCTCGCCCTCTCGCCCCATCTCGACGATGCGGCCTTCTCCTGCGGCGGGCTGCTGGCGAGCCTGGCCGGGGAGGGCTGGCGGGTGGTGATGGCGACGCTGTTCACCGGCAGCGTCTCCGATCCGAAGGGGTTCGCGCTCGCCTGCCAGCTCGACAAGGGCCTGCCGGCCGAGATCGACTACATGGTTCTGCGCCGGGCCGAGGATGACCGGGCCGCCGAAGAACTCGGGATCGCGCCGCCCCGGCACCTGCCGTTCCGCGAGGCGCCGCACCGCGGCTACGGCTCGGCGCCGGAACTGTTTTCCGCCCCCCGCGCCGATGACGGCATCGCCGCCGATCTGGCGCCGGCCCTCGCCGAGCTCATCGCCGCGGAGAGGCCGGACCTCATCCTCGCCCCGCAGGCGGTCGGCGGCCATGTCGACCACGTCCAGGCGGTCCGCGCCCTGACGAGCCTCGCCGTGCCGATCCCGATCCTGTGGTGGCGCGACTTCCCCTACACGGTCCGCGAGGCCACGCCCCGGGAGCCCCTGGCCGACCTGTTCGCTGCCCTGCCGGTGCGGCGGATCGCCCTCGATCCCGGGGCTCGGGCGCGCAAACGCGCGGCCTGTGCGGCCTATACGAGCCAGATCGGCTTCCAGTTCGGCGGCGTGGCGGGTCTCGACGCGCGGCTCGCCCGGGAGGAGGGGATCGAGGGCTTTCGCCTCGCGGGCCGGCTCGGAGCGCCGATCCCCGGCCTCGATGCCGGCTGAGCCGCAGGCGCCGAAATCCCTGGCCGACCCGGAGGCGCTCGCCGCCCGCCGCGCCCTGATCACCGCGCCGCATATCGCCCCCATCCGGGCCCTGGCCGAGCGGATTTCCGCGGAGCGGGGAGCGCCGGTTCCGGTGCCCGACCCCCTCGACGGCGGCGTCGCGGCGCGGATGCTTTTGCTTCTGGAAACGCCGGGTCCGGCGGTGCTGCGCACCGGCTTCGTCACCCGCGACAGCGCGAACGGCACCGCCGCCAACCTGTTCCGGTTCCTCCGGGAGGCCGGAATCCCGCGAGCCGACACCCTGATCTGGAACGCGGTACCCTGGCTGATCCACGCCGCGGGCGCGCTGAACCGAGCGCCGCGCCGGGCGGAGGTCGCCGCGGCCGCGCCCTATCTGGCGCCGCTGCTGGACCTGCTGCCGCGGCTGAGCGTGGCGGTCCTGGCCGGGCGCTTCGCCGGCGGGGCGGCTCCGGCGATCGCGGCCCTGCGCCCCGGCCTGCCGCTGATCGCCATCCCCCATCCGAGTCCGACCTATGTCTGCACCTCGCCGGAGGTGCCCGCTCGGATCCGGCAGGGCCTGTCGGAGGCCGCGGCGCTCCTGCGCCGCACCGATCCGTGAGCAGAGCGTGCCCGCCCCCGCCCGGCCTTCCCTGGCCTTGAGCGCCGGTTCGGCCTACATGCGGGGCAACGGGCCGCGGTCCGGGAACATCCGGCACGGGCGCAGGCCTTCGGCCGGGCCGCGCAGCCGGAAGGGCGGACGCCGAACGGCATGAACTTTCAGGGACAGCACCGGGGACCGGCAGAGCCGGTCGAGCCGGTCGAGCACGACGCTGCCGCGGGCACCTCGCGGAAGAGCTGGCGCGGCCGGTATGCCTGGATCGGCACGGCCGCCAGCATCGTGCTGTTCGCGGTCTCGCTCGGCGTGCTGTGGAAGCTCGTCCAGAGCGTGAGCTGGGCGGAGGTCCGCGCGGCCGTGGCGGCGGCGACCGCCGAGCAGCTCGGCCTCGCCTTCCTGTTCGTCGGCATCAGCTACCTGTTCCTCACGGGCTACGACGCGCTGGCCCTGCGTCAGCTCCGGATCAAGGTGCCCTACCGGATCACCGCGCTCGCCTCGTTCACGAGCTACGCGGTGAGCTTCACCCTCGGCTTCCCGCTGCTGACCGCCGGCACGATCCGCTACTGGATCTATGCCCGGCAGGGCCTGTCCACGGCCAAGATCGCGGCGCTCACGGTCATTGCCGGCTTCACCTTCTGGCTCGGCATGGGCGTCGTGCTCGGCCTCAGCCTGATCATCGAGGCGGGCCAGCTCGCCGGGCTCGCCTTCACGTCGATCCGGATCAACCAGGGCGTCGGGCTTGCGGCGCTGGCCCTCGTGCTCGGCTACCTCGCCTGGGTCTCGGCCAAGAAGCGCAGCATCACCGTCAAGCAGTGGCGGCTGGAACTGCCCGGCGCCTCGGTCTCGATCGGGCAGATGCTCGTCGGGATCGGCGATGTCTGCGCGGCGGCGGCGGTGCTCTACGTCCTGCTGCCGCAGGAGACGACGCTGGGCTTCACCACCTTCCTGGCGATCTACGTGCTGGCCGCCATGCTGGGCATCGCGTCCAACGCGCCCGGGGGGATCGGGGTGTTCGAGGCCACGATCCTGCTCGCTTTGTCGAGCCTGCCACGCAACGAGGTGCTGACCTCGCTGCTGCTGTTCCGGGGCTGCTACTACATCGTGCCGTTCATGACCGCCCTGGCGATGCTCGGCCTCTACGAGATCGTGAAGCGGGCCGGGGGCGCGCGCGATCCCGGGCCGCCGGAGGGGATTGCCGGCCCGTCCGGGCGGCCGCGGCCCGACGACACCGGATCCCGGTAACCGGTCCGGCACGCCCTCGACCATGCCCGACCGTCCGCGCAGTTCCCAATCCTGGATGGGCGCCGCGATCGCGGTCGGCCTGTTCGGCATCGCCGTGGCACTCTCCGGCCGTCTCGAACTCCCGCTGATCCTCGTCGGCCTCGGTGCCGTCTGCATCGGCGGCTGGCTCGGCGGCCGCGGTCAGGAGGCGCCGCGCCCGCGACCGGCGGCGACCGCCCAGCGCCACGCGATCGCCGAGGCGCTCCTTGCCCATGTTCCCGACCCGGTCATCCTGGTGGACCGCCGCACCCTCGTGGTGGAGGCCAACCCGGCGGCCCGGGCGCTCCTGCCGGCCCTGCATCAGGCGCGGCCCCTGTCCTTCGCTCTGCGCAGCCCGGAAGTCCTCGACGGGGTCGAAGCGGTCCTCAGCTCGGGCATGCCCCGCCGCGTTCCCCTGGCGACCCGGGTGCCCCTGGAGCGGACCTTCGAGGTCCAGATCGGCGCCCTGCCGATGCCGGACGGATCGGGGGTGAGCGCCGTGCTGTTCCTGCGCGACCTGACCTCGGCCCGGCGCCTGGAGGCGATGCGGGTCGATTTCGTGGCCAATGCCAGCCACGAGCTGCGCACCCCGCTCGCCACGCTGATCGGCTTCATCGAGACCCTGCAGGGGCCGGCCCGCGAGGATGCGCAGGCCCGCGAGCGGTTCCTGGAGATCATGCGCGTCCAGGCCCTGCGCATGACCCGGCTGATCGACGACCTGCTGTCGCTGTCGCGGATCGAGCTGCGCGAGCACGTCGCGCCCACCACCGTGGTCGATCTCGGGGCGCTCGCCCGCCAGATGGTCGACGCGCAGGGGCCGCCCGCCGAGGCGCGGGGCGCCACGGTGCAGTTCGAGGACGGGGCCGGGCCGTATCCGGTCCCCGGCGATGCCGACGAGCTCGCCCGAGTGATCGAGAACCTGATCGAGAACGCCGTGAAATACGGGGGCGGCCATGTCGGCGTCAGCCTGTCCCGGGAGGAGGATCCCCGGCTCGGGCGCCGTATCGTCCTGTCCGTGACGGATGACGGCCCCGGCATCCCGCCCGAGCACATCCCGCGCCTGACCGAGCGCTTCTACCGGGTCGACGTGGCCTCGAGTCGCGCCCGGGGCGGCACGGGCCTCGGCCTCGCCATCGTCAAGCACAGCCTCAACCGCCACCGCGGCCGCCTCGCGATCGAGAGCACGGTCGGGCAGGGGACCACCGTGCGCGTCAGCCTGCCGGAATACGGCGCCACCGCGGAGCTGCCGCGCGCGGCCGATCAGGCATAGGGACCGAGCCCGAGTGCCGTCTCGACGCGGGTGATCCAGGGGCGGAGGGCTGGGTAGGGCGCCAGGTCGAAGCCGCCCTCGTGGGCCATGCGCGTGTAGGCGACCAGGGCCACGTCGGCGAGCGTCGGCGCGTCGCCGACCAGGAAGGCAGAGCGTTCGAGCGTCCCCTGCATCAGCCGAAGGGCGTCCGCGCCGCGTTCAGCCAGCCGGGGATCGAGCGTGTCCGGCGCCCGCTTCAGGTAATGGAGCTGGTAGCGGCGGACCGCGATGTAGGGCTCGTGGCTGTACTGCTCCCAGAACATCCATTGCAGCATCCGGGCGCGGGCGCGTGCCGCCTCGGGAATGAGGCCCGAGCCTTCCGCGAGATGGAGGATGATCGCGTTCGATTCCGACAGCGTCTCGCCATCGGGAAACACCAGGAGCGGGACCCGGCCGGCGGGGTTCAGCGCCAGGAAGGCCGGTTCCCGCGTCCCGCCGCCCGGCACATCGACGGTGCGCCAGACCGAGGGAATGCCGAGATGATCGGCCACCCATTTGACCTTGAGGCAATTCCCGGAGCCGAGATCGCCATACAGGGTCAGGGGTTCCGTCATCGGATCTCTCGCGCGTGGTGCGCAGGAAATCTGTCGGGCGCGTCGCGATTTGGCAATGCGATTCGGCTGGCCCTTGACCTTCCCATCATGGGAAGCCCCATCTGAGGCGGCATGGATGCCCCGATCGGAACCGCCCCCGTGCCCGAACACGTCTCCTTGAGCTTCCCCGTCGAGGGGATGTCCTGCGCGTCCTGTGTCGGCCGCGTCGAGCGCGCCCTCAAAGCCCTGCCCGGCGCCCGGGACGTGGCGGTCAACCTCGCCACCCACCGCGCCAGCCTCGTCCTCGACGGTGGCGCGCGCCCGGCCGACGCCGCCGCGGCGCTGGCCGAGGCCGGCTACCCGGTCCCGGAGACGCAGAGCGTGATCGCCGTCGAGGGGATGTCCTGCGCCTCCTGCGTCGGCCGGGTCGAGCGCGCGCTCGCAGCCGTGCCGGGCGTGCGCGGCGCCAGCGTCAACCTCGTCACCGGCCAGGCCGCGATCCGCCATCCGGAGGGGCTGGTGGCGACCTCCGATCTCGTCGCGGCGGTGGAGGCGGCCGGCTACGAGGCGCGCCTGCTCGATGACGGGCCGCGGATCGACCCTGCGGCCCGGCAGGAGGCCGAGGGCCGAGCCCTGCGGCGCGACGCCATCGCGGCGGCGTTGCTCTCCGCCCCCGTGGTCGTCCTCGATATGGGCGGCCACATCCTGCCGCAGCTCCGTGGTGGCTCGGTCACGGCCCTGGTCCAGGCCGCCCTGGCCACCCTGGTCCTCGCCTGGCCCGGGCGGCGCTTCTTCCTGAGGGGCGTACCGGGGCTGCTGCGCGGCCATCCGGACATGAACGCCCTCGTCGCCCTCGGGGCCGGGGCCGCCTACCTCTATTCGCTGGTCTCGACCCTGGCGCCGGGCCTGCTGCCCGCGGGTGCCGCGCATCTCTATTTCGAGGCCAGCGTGCTGATCGTGACGCTGATCCTGCTCGGGCGAACCCTGGAAGCCGGCGCCCGGGGCCGGACCGGCCAGGCCATCGCCCGGCTGATGGATCTGGCGCCCAAGACCGCCCGCGTCGTCCGCGACGGCACGGAGGTCGAGGTGGGGCTGGCGGAGCTGCGCATCGGCGACGTGGTCCGCGTCCGGCCCGGGGAGCGGGTCGCCGCGGACGGCGCGGTCCTGTCCGGCTCGAGCCACGTCGACGAGAGCATGGTCACGGGCGAGGCGGTTCCCGTGCGCAAGGGGCCGGGAGACCGAATGGTCGGCGGCACCCTCAACGTGCGCGGCAGCCTCGACCTGCGGGTCGATGCGGTCGGCGCCGCCACGGTGCTCGCGCAGATCGCCGCCATGGTCGAGCGGGCCCAGGGCGGCAAGCTGCCCATCCAGGCGCTGGTCGATCGCGTCACCGGGCGCTTCGTGCCGGCGGTGATCGGGATCGCCCTCGCGACCTTCCTGGGCTGGCTGGTCCTCGCCCCGGCGCCCGCCCTCGGGCCGGCCCTGGTCAACGCCGTGGCCGTGCTGATCATCGCCTGCCCCTGCGCCATGGGGCTCGCCACGCCCACCGCCATCATGGTCGGGACCGGCCGCGCCGCGAGTCGCGGCATCCTGTTCCGCGACGGCGCGGCGCTGCAGCGCCTGCGCGACGTGCGCGTCGTGGCCTTCGACAAGACCGGGACCCTCACCGAGGGCCGCCCGCGGGTGACGGATGTCGTCGCAGGGCCGGGCCTCACGGAGGACGCGGTGCTGACCCTGGCTGCCGGGCTCGAGAGCCGGTCCGAGCACCCGCTCGCCGGCGCCGTCGTGGCCGCGGCCCGGGCCCGGGGGCTCACCATCGCCGATCCGGCCGACTTCGAGGCCCTGGACGGTTTCGGCGTCTCCGGCGAAGTCGCCGGGCGGAGCCTCGCCCTCGGCGCGCCACGCTATCTCGACAGGCTCGGCATTGCCCGGGACGCGGACCTCACGGCCCGGGCCGAACGCCTCGCGCGCGCGGGCAAGAGCCCCATCCATCTCGCCCTCGACGGTCGCCATGCGGCCCTTCTGGCCGTGGCCGACCCGGTGAAGGCTGGAGCCCGCGAGACCGTGGCCGCGCTGAGGGCGCAAGGCCTCGTGGTGGCGATGGTGACGGGCGACGACCCTCACACCGCCGCCGGGGTCGCGACGAGCCTCGGGATCGCCGAGGTCGCGGCCGGGATCCTGCCCGGCGGCAAGGTCGAGACGGTCAGGGCTTTCCGGTCGGCGCACGGGCCGGTCGCCTTCGTGGGCGACGGCATCAACGATGCGCCGGCCCTCGCGGAGGCGGATGTCGGCCTGGCCATCGGCACCGGCACGGACATCGCCGTCGAGAGCGCCGACGTGGTGCTGATGTCGGGGGATCCGCAGGCGCTCGTGGAGGCGCTGGCCCTGTCCCGGGCGGTGATGGCCAATATCCGGCAGAACCTGTTCTGGGCCTTCGCCTACAACGCCGCGCTGATCCCGGTGGCCGCGGGGCTGCTGGTGCCGTTCGGCGGCCCGGCCCTGTCGCCGGTGCTGGCCGCCGGCGCCATGGCCTTCTCGAGCGTCTTCGTGCTCGGCAATGCTCTGCGGCTGCGCCGGGCCGGCGGGCGGCCCGCACCCGCCGAGCAGCCGGCGCTGGCGCCGAGGGCCGCATGAGCGAGGGAGCGATCACGATCGGCGAGGCGGCGCGGCGCACGGGCGTCTCGGCCAAGATGATCCGCTGGTACGAGGGGACCGGCCTGCTGCCGCCGGCGACCCGCTCCGAATCGGGCTACCGCCACTATGACGAGGCGGATCTGCACACCCTGCGGTTCGTCCGCCGTGCCCGCGACCTCGGCTTCAGCGTCGAGGCCATCGCGGATTTGCTCGCGCTCTGGCGCGACCGCGCCCGGCCCAGCGCCGGCGTGAAGGCGATCGCCGAGGAACAGATCGCGGATCTGCGTCGCCGCATCACCGAGCTGGAGGGCATGGCCCGGACCCTGGAGCGCCTGGCCGAGAGCTGCTGCGGCGACGACCGGCCCGAATGCCCGATTCTCGACGACCTCGCGACGGAGGACAGGCCGCCTGCGCCGCGCCGGCAAGCCTCGCCCCTGGCGGCTCTGGGGCCCCGCTCGGCCCACCGGCGCGACAAGCGTGGCCGTTGACGGCGCGACTGGCCCCGGCTTTGCTGGTCCGGCACCGACCTGAAGGCCACGAAAGCCCGGACTCATGCCCGTCCTCGAACGGATCCGCGATTTCGCCGACACGATGAAGGCGTGGCGGCACGATCTGCACGCCCATCCGGAGCTGCTCTACGACGTGGAGCGGACCGCGGGGTTCGTGGCCGATCGGCTCCGCGACTTCGGCTGCGATTCGGTGGAGACCGGCATCGGCCGGACCGGCGTGGTCGGGGTGATCCGCGGCAACGGCCGGAACTCGAACCGCGCCATCGGGCTGCGTGCCGACATGGACGCCCTGCCGATCCAGGAGGTCCGGGACCTGCCCTACCGCTCCACGGTGCCGGGCAAGATGCACGCCTGCGGCCACGACGGGCACACCACGATGCTGCTCGGGGCGGCCAAGTACCTCGCCGAGACCCGGGATTTCGACGGCGCCGCGGTGCTGATCTTCCAGCCCGCCGAGGAGGGCGGTGGCGGCGGCGAGGCGATGGTCGAGGACGGCCTGATGGAGCGGTTCGGGATCGAATCGGTCTACGGGATGCACAACATCCCCGGGATGGCGGTGGGCACCTTCGCGATCCGTCCGGGGCCGATCATGGCCTCGACCGACCGTTTCACCATCACGATCGAGGGTCGGGGCGGCCATGCGGCCCTGCCGCAGAACGCCGTCGACAGCGTGCTGGTGGCGAGCCACGTGATCATCGCCCTGCAGAGCATCGTGTCGCGCAACCTCCATCCGCTGGAATCGGCCGTCGTCTCGGTCTGCGCGCTCGATGCCGGCGAGGCGTTCAACGTGCTGCCGCAGAGCGTCACCATGCGCGGCACCATGCGCACCCTGTCCCAGGCGGTGCGCAGCCAGATCAAGGCGCGGATCGAGACCCTGGTGGCGGAGATCGCCGGCGGCTTCGGCGCGAAGGGCGTCGTGGAATACGGCTCGAGCTATCCGGTGACCGAGAATCACCCGGCCGAGACGGACTTCATGGCCGGCGTGGCCGAGGCGCTGGTCGGGCCGGAGAATGTCGACCGGACCGTCGCGCCGATGATGACGGCGGAGGACTTCTCCTACATGCTCGGCCGCCGCCCCGGCGCCTACATGTTCATCGGTAACGGCGACAGTGCCTCGCTCCACCACCCCCATTACGACTTCAACGACGCCGCGACCCCGTACGGGGCTTCGCTGTGGGCGCGTCTGATCGAGACGGCGCTGCCCCTGACGGCGTGAGCCCGGCGGGCGCCCCCGGCCTTCCGAATCCGACCCTGAGGCAGGCCGTCCCGGTCTGGCTGCGGGTGGCGGCCCTCTCCTTCGGCGGGCCGGCCGGCCAGATCGCCGTGATGCACCGGATCCTCGTAGAGGAGCGACGCTGGATATCGGAGCGGCGCTTCCTGCACGGGCTCGGCTTCTGCACGCTTTTGCCCGGCCCGGAGGCGCAGCAGCTCGCGACCTATATCGGCTGGCTGATGCACGGGCCCGCCGGTGGCCTGGTCGCGGGCGGGCTGTTCGTGATGCCCGGGCTCCTGGCCCTGATGGGCCTGAGCTGGCTCTACGTCCTGTACGGCACGATCGATCTGGTCGCCGGCCTGTTCTTCGGGCTCAAGGCAGCGGTGCTCGCCATCGTGCTGCACGCGCTCTGGCGCCTCGGCGGCCGGGCCTTGCGCGGGCGGACGGACCGCCTCATCGCGGGCGCCGCCTTCGTGGCGATCTTCGCCCTCGCCGTACCCTTCCCCCTGGTGGTCGTCGTGGCGGGCGTGCTCGGCCTCGTGCTGGGGCGGAAGCCCGCGCCGGCTCCGACCCCCGCGGAGGCCGCGGCGGCGGGCGAGGCCGGATTCCTGATCGGCGAGGCGATGCTGCCGCGGGAGCGCGCCGGACCGGCGGATTCGCTGCGCGTCGGCGCCCTCTGGCTGGCGATCTGGCTCCTGCCGGTGGTGGCGCTGCTGGTTCTGCCCGGCCCGGCCCCGGTCTTCGGGCAGGTCGCGCTGTTCTTCTCCAAGATGGCGGTGGTGACCTTCGGGGGCGCCTACGCGGCGCTCGCCTATGTCGCCCAGCAGGCGGTGGAGCATTACGGCTGGCTGCGGCCGGGCGAGATGCTCGACGGGCTGGGGCTCGCCGAGACGACGCCCGGCCCGCTGATCATGGTGCTCCAGTTCGTCGGCTTCCTGGCCGGCTACCGGGCGCCCGGCACCCTGCCGCCGCTGCTGGCCGGAACGCTGGCCGGCCTGCTCACCACCTGGGTCACCTTCGCGCCCTGCTTCCTCTGGATCTTCGCCGGAGCGCCGCTGATCGGGCGTCTGCGCGGGAGCCGGCTGCTCGCCGGGGCCCTGTCGGCGATCACCGCTGCGGTGGCGGGCGTGATCCTCAACCTCGCGGTCTGGTTCGGGCTGCGGACGCTGTTCGGCGCGGTTCGGACGGTGCCGCTGGGGCCGCTGCGCCTGGACGTGCCCGTGCTCGCGAGCCTCGATCCCGCCGCCCTGGTGCTGACGCTGCTGGCGGTCCTGGCGGTCTTCCGGCTGAATCTCGGGGCGCTGCCGACCCTGGCGCTCTGCGCCGGGGCCGGGATGCTGCTGCGACTGTCGGGCCTGGCCTGACCGTGCCGCTCAGGTCCCGTAGCGGGCCTTGAGCAGCGCGTAGGTCAGGCGCGCGGTCTGGACCTCGCCGCCCTCCGGCCGGCCCGGCTTGGTCGCGGGATTCCAGCCGTAGAGATCGAAATGGCCGTGCGCCTTCGTCTTGGGCGCGAAGCGGCGCAGGAACAGCGCCGCGGTGATCGCGCCGGCGAACGGGCCCCCGGACACGTTGTTGAGGTCCGCCACCTTGGAGTCGAGCAGGCTCGCGTAGGGGGCGTGCAGCGGCATCCGCCAGATCGGGTCGATCGCCGTCCGCCCGGCCTCCGCGACGGAGGCGGCCAGGCCCTCGTCCTCGGTGAAGAACGCCGGGAGATCGGGACCCAGCGCCACCCGGGCCGCGCCCGTCAGCGTCGAGAAGTCGAGGATCAGCTCGGGCCCCTCCGCGTCGGCGAGCGCCAGCGCGTCGGCGAGGATCAGCCGGCCTTCGGCGTCGGTGTTGCCGATCTCGACGCTGAGCCCCGCCCGGCTGGGCAGCACGTCGCTGGGACGGAAGGCGTTGCCGGAGACCGCGTTCTCCACCGCCGGGATCAGCACGCGCAGGCGGATCCTGAGGCCGGCGCCCATGATCATGTCGGCGGCGGCCAGCGCCACCGCGGCGCCGCCCATATCCTTCTTCATCAGCAGCATGGCGGAGGAGGGCTTGATGTCGAGCCCGCCGGTGTCGAAGGCGACGCCCTTGCCGACCAGGGTCACGCGCGGCGCATCTTCCGGCCCCCAGCTCAGGTCGATTAGGCGCGGCGCCCGCGGCGAAGCGGCGCCGACCGCGTGGACCAGGGGGAATTCCCGGGCCAGCGCGTCGCCCTGCGTCACCGCGATCGCGGCGCCGTGGCGCTCGGCCAGGGCCCGGGCCGCAGCCTCGATCTCGGCCGGTCCGAGATCGTTGGCGGGGGTGTTGATCAGGTCCCGGCCCATCGCGACCGCGGCGGCGATCCGCCCGATCTCGTCGCTGTCGATCCCGGCGGGCGCCACGAGGCGCGCCTTCGGGCCGCCGGCGGAGCGGTAGCGGCCGAAGCGGTAGCTCCCCATCAGCCAGGCCAGCGCGGCCTCGGCGGGGTCGGGGGCGTTCTCCAGGCGGAAGTTTCCGTCCGGCAGCAGGCTGGGCAGCTTCCCGGCGATCAGGCGGTCATAGGCCGGCGCCTCGGTATCGCCGAGGCCGAACAGTACCCGGGCGAGATTGCCGTCCGGGCCCGGCAGCAGCGCGAGGCTCCCGGCCTTCGGCTTGAAGCCGAGCGAACGGGCGAAGCTGCTGTGGGCCGGGTCCAGGGCGGCCTCGGCCTCGGACCAGGACGCCGTCGTCACGAGGGTGACCGGCACGGCGGGCGTGTCGCCGGGCAGAAGGGCGGGATGCGTCGCGGAAGCGTCGGCCTGGGTCATATGCCTCTCGTGGGGCGGTCGGGCCGGCAGCGGCTTAACCGGTGGTTAGGGTTAACGCTCTATCACCGGCCGGCCGGGAGCGTGAAGCGCGAGCCAGAGCCCACCCGGCCTGTGCCGGCGGAGCGCATCATGAAGACGGCCCCGATCCGGGTCACCGGAACCCTGGCTTCCAACGTCCGCCGGGCAGCTCTTGCCGCCGCGGCCCTCACGGCACTGGGTCTTGCCGGCTGCAACACCCGCTCGCCCGAGACCACCGGCTCGATCGGCGATCTCGGTGGGCGCCAGATTGCCGCGCGCCAGGAAGCGCCCTCGCGCCAGGATCTCGAGGCCCTGGCCGAGCGGTTCAACGCCAATCCCGGCGATGGGCGGGCGGCCATCGCGTATGCCCGCGCCCTGCGGGTGAACGATCAGGCGGCCCAGGCTTCTGCGGTGCTGCAGCAGGCGGCCCTGCGCAACCCGCGCGACACGTTCATCCTCGGCGCCTACGGCAAGTCGCTGGTCGAGGCCGGCCGCTACCGCGAGGCGATCGACGTCCTCGCCAACGCCCATTCCCCGGCCTCGCCCGATTGGCGGATCCTCTCGGCCCAGGGCTCGGCCTCCGCGCAGCTCGGCGAGCAGGCCCGGGCCCAGAGCTTCTACGAGGCCGCGCTGAAGATCCGGCCGAACGAGCCCTCGCTGCTGTCGAATCTCGGCCTGTCCTACGCCCTGTCGCGCAACCTCGATCAGGCCGAGCAGACCCTGCGGCTCGCGGCCGACCAGCCCGGCGCCGATGCGCGCGTCCGGGCGAACCTCGCCCTGGTGCTCGGCCTCAAGGGTCGATTCGCCGATGCCGAGGCGATTCTGCGCCGGGACATGAGCCCGGAGGAGGCCGCGACCAACGTCGCGTCCCTGCGCAAGCTCGCCGCCCAGCCGAATCGCTTCAAGACGCTGCCGGGCGCGCCGCAGCAGGGCTGATCGCCGCCCGAATCGCATCCAGGGCTGATGGCAGAGGCGCCGACGCGTTCCGTCCGCGTCTCACGATGCACCGCACCATCGAGGCAGCCCCGCAGGCCCGACAGGGCCGCGCGGCTGTCATCGCAACCCGGTAGCGGCCAGATTCGAAAAGTTCTATATCGCTTCCTGGCTGCGCCGCGCGGCTCCACGGGCGTCCAAATCGCCCCCGCGCATCGTCCTGCCCGGGCACTCCCGGGGCGGCGCGCGCCCGTCGGGCGCTACACAGGCCGAACACAGACTTCGTAGCGCAGGTCTTGCCTGCGCGTGTTCGACAACCCGCAGCGAGGATAGAACCAGCCGTGCCATCACTCGACAGCTTCAAGGCCCGCCAGACGCTCGAAGCCGGCGGCAAGACCTACACCTATTATTCGATCCCCGAGGCCGAGAAGAACGGCCTCGCCTCCGCCACCGCGCTGCCCTTCTCGATGAAGGTCCTGCTGGAGAACCTGCTGCGCTTCGAGGACGATCGCTCGGTCCGCAAGGCCGACATCGAGGCGACGGTCGGCTGGCTCGCCGAGAAGGGCAAGGCCGAGGTCGAGATCGCGTTCCGGCCCGCCCGCGTGCTGATGCAGGACTTCACCGGCGTCCCGGCCGTGGTCGATCTGGCGGCCATGCGCGACGCCATGGTGGCGCTCGGCGGCGACCCGCAGAAGATCAACCCGCTGGTGCCGGTCGATCTCGTCATCGACCACTCGGTGATCGTCGACGAGTTCGGCACCCCGAAGGCGCTCGCCGACAACGTTGCCCTGGAATACTCGCGCAACGGCGAGCGCTACACCTTCCTGAAGTGGGGCCAGTCGGCCTTCGACAACTTCTCAGTGGTCCCCCCGGGCACCGGCATCTGCCACCAGGTGAACCTGGAATACCTGGCCCAGACCGTCTGGACGAAGTCCGAGGACGGGACTGAAGTCGCCTATCCCGATTCGCTGGTTGGCACCGACTCGCACACCACCATGGTCAACGGCATGGCGGTGCTGGGCTGGGGCGTCGGCGGCATCGAGGCCGAGGCGGCCATGCTCGGCCAGCCGCTCTCGATGCTGATCCCCGAGGTCGTGGGCTTCAAGCTCTCCGGCAAGCTGCCCGAGGGCACCACTGCCACCGATCTGGTGCTCACCGTCACGCAGATGCTGCGCAAGAAGGGCGTGGTCGGCAAGTTCGTGGAGTTCTACGGCCCCGGCCTCGACGACATGGCGGTCGCCGACCGGGCCACGATCTCCAACATGGCCCCGGAATACGGCGCCACATGCGGCTTCTTCCCGATCGACCAGCGGACCATCGACTTCCTGAAGGTCACCGGCCGCTCCGACGACCGGATCGCCCTGGTGGAGGCTTACGCCAAGGCGCAGGGCATGTGGCGCGACGCCAAGACGCCCGACCCGGTCTTCACCGACACGCTGCATCTCGACATGGGCGAGGTCCGCCCCTCGCTCGCCGGCCCGAAGCGCCCGCAGGACCGGGTTCTGCTCGATGCCGCCAAGCCCGGCTTCGCGACCTCGATGGAGACCGAGTTCAAGAAGGCCGCCGATCTCGCCAGCCGCTACCCGGTCGAGGGCACGAATTTCGATATCGGACACGGCGACGTGGTGATCGCGGCGATCACCAGCTGCACCAACACCTCGAACCCGTCGGTGATGATCGGCGCGGGCCTGCTCGCCCGCAACGCCGTGGCCAAGGGCCTGCGCTCGAAGCCCTGGGTGAAGACCTCGCTGGCCCCCGGCTCGCAGGTCGTCGGCGAGTATCTCGAGAAGTCCGGCCTTCAGGAGCCCCTCGACGCGCTGGGCTTCAACCTCGTCGGCTTCGGCTGCACCACCTGCATCGGCAATTCCGGCCCGCTGCCGGAGGCGATCTCCAAGGCGATCAACGACAACGATGTCGTGGCCGCCGCGGTGCTCTCGGGCAACCGCAACTTCGAGGGCCGGGTGAACCCCGACGTGCGGGCGAACTACCTCGCCTCGCCGCCGCTGGTCGTGGCCTACGCGCTGGCTGGCTCGATGCAGATCGACATCACCACCGAGCCGCTGGGCCAGGGCTCCGACGGCAAGCCGGTCTACCTCCGGGACATCTGGCCGTCCTCGGCGGAGGTCCAGCAGTTCATCGAGGAGAACATCACCTCGGAGCTGTTCAAGCGCCGCTACGCCGACGTGTTCGGCGGCGACGAGAACTGGAAGAACGTCGAGGTCACCGAGGCCGAGACCTTCGCGTGGAACCCCGGCTCCACCTACGTGCAGAACCCCCCGTACTTCGTCGGCATGGAGAAGACGCCCAAGCCCGTGGAGGACATCGAGAACGCCCGTATCCTCGGGCTCTTCCTCGACTCGATCACCACCGACCACATCTCGCCCGCGGGCAACATCCGGGCGGCCTCGCCGGCCGGCGAGTACCTGCAGGCGCACCAGGTCCGCGTGCAGGACTTCAACCAGTACGGCACGCGGCGCGGCAACCACGAGGTGATGATGCGGGGCACCTTCGCCAATATCCGCATCAAGAACCAGATGGTCCGGGACCCGTCCGGCAACGTGGTCGAGGGTGGCTGGACGCTGTTCCAGCCGTCGGGTGAGAAGATGTTCATCTACGACGCGGCGCAGAAATACGCCGCGCAGGGCACTCCGCTCGTCGTCTTCGCCGGCAAGGAATACGGCACCGGCTCCTCGCGCGACTGGGCGGCCAAGGGCACCAAGCTGCTCGGCATCCGCGCCGTGGTCGCCGAGAGCTTCGAGCGTATCCACCGCTCGAACCTCGTCGGCATGGGCGTGGTGCCGCTGGTCTTCCAGGGCGACACGTCCTGGGCGTCCCTGGGCCTCAAGGGCGACGAGACCGTGACCATCAGGGGGTTGTCCGGCGAGCTGAAGCCGCGCCAGACCCTGATCGCGGAGATCACCGCGTCGGACGGATCGAAGAAGGAGGTGCCGCTCACCTGCCGGATCGATACGCTCGACGAGCTGGAATACTTCCGCAACGGCGGCATCCTGCCCTACGTGCTGCGCTCGCTCGCGGCCTGAACCCTCGGCCAGGCGGCCCCCGCAGGGTCGCCTGAACCGTATCGAGGCGGCGCCGATCCGGCGCCGCCTTTTTCATGCCCGGCGTCAGGCTGCGCATCCTGACGGAATTGTCTTGCGCACAACCTTGTTTCGCGCCCGCGGCGCCCCATAACCCGGCTCCCGAAGCAGGACCGGAACCCGATGAAGCATCTCAGCAAGACCCTCGCCGCCGCCGGACTGACAGCTCTGCTGTCGAGCGCAGCCTTCGCCGCGCAGGTCGAGCGCGTCCGCGGCACGATCGACAAGGCCGAGGGCAGCACGCTCACGATCAAGACCGAGGACGGCAAGTCCGAGACCGTCGATGTCGGCGGCGCCAAGTTCGCCTGGGTGGTTCCGTCGAGCCTCGACCAGATCAAGGACGGCGTCTTCATCGGCACCGCCACCAAGGGCGAGAACCCGATGACCGCCCTCGAAGTCGTGCTCTTCCCCGAGTCGATGCGCGGCACCGGCGAGGGCCATTACGGCTGGGACACGATCACCGACCAGACCGGCGGCGCCGGCTCCAAGGTGAAGAGTGCCATGACCAACGGCACCGTGAAGGCCGAGACCGCCAACGCCCTCAAGGTGAAGAGCGCGATGACCAACGGCACCGTGAAGGCCGATGCGAGCGCCGCCGGCGGCGCCCGCACCCTGACGGTGAGCTACGGCAAGGACGGGTCCAAGGAGATCGTGGTGCCGTCCTCGGCGCCGATCGTCGCCTTCGAGCCGGCCGATAAGACGATCCTGGCCCCCGGCTCCAAGGTCTTCGCCGTCGTCGCCAAGGATGGCGCCAAGGCCGAGGGCAAGCTCGTGGCGGTCGGCAAGGACGGCCTCACCCCGCCGATGTAAGGTTTGGACGTGCGCCCCGGGGCCGGCAGGGCCGATCCCGGGGCGTGGCCGCCTTCGCGAAGCCTGTGTTTTCGAGTCCGGAGCCCCGGTGTTGGGCCCGCCATCCTGCTCGGTCCGCGAGGACGACGCACGCACGTGCACAAATCCTCGGCATGATCGGGCGCTTCGCGCAGGCCGCAGAATCGGGTCGAGTTCTGCAACGGTCCGAACAAGCGCGTGATATCGCGCATGAGGGAAGTAAGTTTGCGGTCTATTTTACGATTTATAATATGTTATGTTTTGTCTTATTAATATATACAACCAATTTATCTTGATACTAAATTGGTCTGCGCCTGTATGGTTTGTCGGCAGGGTAGCGCACAGGGCTTTCGCCGTTGATGTTTCCGTGGTCAAGCTGGAGGATCAGGGATCTAGCTTGCACGATGCGGGGCCGGCGCGATGAAGTTCTTGCGTGACGCAAAAATTCTCGTGAAACTTGCAATCCCGCTTCTGATCGTCGCTCTCGCCGCCGGTGGATTCATTCTCTACGCCCGTGCGAGCCTGGTCGCGCAGTCGGAGCAGACACGTCACATCATCGACGTGCAGGCCAAGCGGCTCGCGCTGATCCTCGGTCTCCAGATCGATGTCAGCGAGATGTCCGTCCAGGCCCGGAACCTCGTCCTCGAGACGCGGGACTCGCAGCTGGCGGGATACGAGACGCGCATCAAGCAGGCCAAGGCGCATGCCTTCGGCCAGATCGACACTCTCGGAAAGCTCGCCGACACGCCCGAGCGGCGCGCGGCCAACGCGGAGCTGAGTCAGACCCTGACGGCTCTCGGGGCGGTCATCGACCGGGTCATCGCCAGCGCGGAGGAGGGCAACAGCGAACTCGGCCGCGACATCCTGCTGAGCGACGGCAATCCGCTCCGTGCGAAGCTCTGGGAGCTGGCCCAGGCGCGGATCGATGTGCTGACGGCCGAACTGCAGCAGGAGCGCGACGCGTCGGAGCAATCCGCGGCCCGGGCGACCCTGACGCTGGTCGCGGCGGCGTCCAGCGGTCTCATCGCCGCCATCGGGGCGGGCGTCGCGGTCGTCATCCTCGGCGTGACGGCGCCCCTCAAACGCCTGGTCCGGACCCTCGAGCGCATGGGGCACGGGGAGATCGACAGCGAGATCGCCGAGGCCGCCCGCGGTGACGAGATCGGCGCCGTCGGGCGCGCGGTCGAGGGGATCAAGCGCATGGTCGCCGCGGAGGCGGCCGAGCAGGCCGAGATGCGGCGCCGGGCCGATGCCGCCGCCTCGGCCGAGCGCAGGCGCGCCCGGGCCGAACTCGCCGACAGTTTCGAGCAGGCCATGGTCGGCATCGTCGGCGCCGTGTCGAACTCGGCGGTCGAGCTGCAGACGGCCGCCCAGGGCATGACCGATACCGCCAGCATCGCGGCGATGCAGGCCGCGACCGTCGCGGCGGCGGCGGAGGAAGCCGCCGCCAATGTCCAGACGGTTGCCGCAGCCGCCGAGGAACTCGGCACCTCGGTCCGGGAGATCGGCCGCCAGGTCACCGGATCGGCCGCGCTGACCCGGACGGCGGCCCAGGAGGCCGGCGAGACGACCCAGCTCGTGCAGGCCCTGAACCAGACATCAGCGAAGATCGGTGAGATGGTCGGGCTGATCGCCAACATCGCCAGCCAGACCAACCTTCTGGCCCTGAACGCCACCATCGAGGCGGCCCGGGCCGGGGAGGCGGGGCGCGGCTTCGCCGTCGTCGCCTCGGAGGTGAAGGAACTCGCCGGCCAGACTGCCCGTGTCACGGACGAGATCACCGGTCAGATCGGCGCGATCCGGGCGGTGACCGAGAACGCCGTGGCGGCCATCGGGGGGATCACCAACCGGATCGGCGAGATCGACGGGGTGACCGCCAGTATCGCGGCGGCGGTCGAGGAGCAGGGCGCGGCGACTCAGGAGATCGTGCGCAACGTCGCCCAGGCCGCCTCCGGCACCGGCGAGGTCACGAGCAACATCGTCGGGGTCGCGGAGGCGTCCGAGGCGACCGGGGCCGCCGCCGCCCAGGTTCTGGGGGCGGCCGCGGCGCTCTCGGACCAGTCCGGGCTCCTGAATGCCGAGGTGGCCCGCTTCCTCAATGGCATCCGGGCCGCCTGAGGCGGCCCCGACCGATCGGCCGGGTCATCCCGGAAGCCGAATGTCGGCTCCCGGGATGATGCGCAATCAGGCTGCGAGCGCGACGGTGTAATCCGCCTCGGTCTTCTTGCGGATCTCCGCCTCGGAGACGCCGTCGGCGAGCTCGATCAGCTTCATGCCGCCGTCGCCCTTCTTGTCGATCTCGAAGACGCCGAGATCGGTGATCACCAGATCGACCACCCGTGTCCCGGTCAGCGGCAGGTCGCAGGCCTTGAGCAGCTTGGGGCTCTCGGTGCCGTCCTTGTTCTTGGCGACGTGCTCCATCACGACGATGACGCGCTTCACGCCGGCAACGAGGTCCATCGCGCCGCCCATCCCCTTCACCATCTTGCCGGGGATCATCCAGTTGGCGAGGTCGCCGTTTCCGGCCACCTGCATCGCCCCCAGGATCGACAGGTTGATGTGCCCGCCCCGGATCATCCCAAAGGAATCCGCCGAGGAGAAGTAGCTGGTCGTCGGCAGGGCCGTGATCGTCTGCTTGCCGGCGTTGATCAGGTCCGGGTCCTCCTCGCCCTCGTACGGGAAGGGGCCCATGCCGAGCATGCCGTTCTCGGATTGCAGCTGCACCGACATGCCCTCGGGAATGTAGTTCGACACCAGCGTCGGGATGCCAATACCGAGGTTCACGTAGAAGCCGTCTTCCAGCTCCTTGGCGGCGCGCGCCGCCATCTGCTCGCGGGTCCAGGCCATCGTTCTACTCCCTTCCCTCGATCAGTGCGTGCCGCCGCCGGCGGCGGCCGCGGGCGTGGTCTCGGAGCGCTTGCGCGTGGTACGCTGCTCGATCCGCTTCTCGCGCACGCCGACCTCGATGATCCGCTTCACGAAGATCCCGGGCGTGTGGATCGTGTCCGGGTCGATCTCGCCCGGCTGCACGAGATGCTCGACCTGCGCCACCGTCATCGTGGCGGCCGTCGCCATCATCGGGTTGAAGTTGCGGGCGGTCATCCGGTAGCGGAGGTTGCCCTCGGTATCGCCGGTATGGGCGTGCACGATCGCGAGGTCGGCAAACAGGCCGCGCTCCATCACGTATTGCTCGCCGTCGAACTCCCGCACCTCCTTGCCCTCGGCGACCTTGGTGCCGACGCCGGTCTTGGTGAAGAAGGCCGGAATGCCGGCGCCGCCCGCGCGGATGCGCTCGGCGAGCGTCCCCTGCGGGTTGAATTCGATCTCCAGCTCGCCCCCGAGATACTGCCGGGCGAACTCCTTGTTCTCGCCGACATAGGACGAGATCATCTTGCGCACCTGTCGCGTGTCCAGGAGCTTGCCCAGGCCGACGCCGTCGATGCCGGCATTGTTCGAGACGATGGTCAGGCCCTTGACCCCCGAAGCGCGCACCGCCTCGATCAGCTCGTCGGGGATGCCGCAGAGGCCGAAGCCGCCGCACATCACCATCATGTCGTCGCGCAGCAGGCCGGCCAAGGCCGCGGTGGGATCCGTGTAGACCTTCTTCATCGAACCGTCCTTTTCCCGCCCGGTCTGGCCCGGCCGAAATCTTGGGAAGCGCGTTTCCTCGGGCTTGCTGTCCGCGATTCCGCGACCGAAATCCAGTACCGCGATCCCCAGCCCACATGGTGTCCGGGGCGATCCGTAACCCGCGCCGCCCTGGGGAGAGCCCGACCGCAGCGCCGGAGCCCCGCAGACAAGGCGGCCTGAGCGCGCTATGAGATGAATTCGACGAGCAGACCCTACCGGGCCGCGACGGCTTGAGGGGGCTGGCGCCGCACCCGGCCTTCGGCCGCATCTGCGGCTCGCCCATCCGGAGCATGATGTCGCCGCGCCGCCCAATCCTCGCTCTCGCCCTCGCGGGCCTCATCCTCGCGGGCCTCGGCCTTCAGGACTGGTCCGTCGATGGCCGCCGGGCGACGCGTTTCGCGGCCCATGCGCTGGACGATTACGGACTCGCGCTGACCACGCAGGGGACCGCTCAACTCCGACTCCTGCCCCTGCCGCGCTTGACCCTCGGACAGGTGCGCCTTGCCGCCGGACCCACCGGGCCGACCCTTGCGGAGGGTGGCCGCTTGACCATCGACCTCGATCCGCTCGGGTTGCTGGTCGGGCGGGCGGATCTGGGCGGGCTCCGGCTGGAGGATGCACGCCTGTCCGCGGATGCCGCCGCCTGGCGCGAGCCGCTCACGCAGCTGACCGGCCGCATGCGCTCGGGGCTGACGCAGCGCCCGCGCTGGATCGCCCTGAGCGGGGGCCGCATCGACGGGGGCGACGACGCGCGGGATATCGCAATCGACCTCGCCTGGCCGTTCTGGAGCGCCTCCGCCGAGGCCCATGCCAGCCTGACCTGGCGAGGCGTGCCGATGCGGGTGGCGCTGACCCATCTTCTGCCGGCCTACATCGCACAGGGGCTGCGCACACCGTTCACGGCTTGGATGACCTGGCCGGATGGCAGCCTCGCGCTCGACGGGACGGCGGGACCTCCGCCGGATGGAAGCACAATGCCGGCCCTGGCCGGGCGAGCCCGGTTCGAGAGCCGCTCGCTCCCGGAAACCCTGGCCTGGCTCGGGCGCGACGCACCGCTCGCATCGCTCGCGGGCGCCTTCTCGCTCGACGGACGTTTCGAGACGTCGGACAAATCCGTGTCCTGGCCGAGCCTGCGGGTCGGCCTCGGCGACGACGTTCTGGAGGGGGCGGGTGCCGTGGCCCTCGGTCCGGGTACCCCGCAGCGCCTTTCGGTCCAGGCGACCCTGGCGGCCGAGACGCTCAACCTGGCGCCGCTGATGGGCGATCTGGTCAAGCTGTTCGAGGCGGAGCCGACGCCTCTGGCGCTGGCGCCACTCACCAAGGGCGATCTCGATCTGCGCCTGTCGGCGGCCGAGGGCCGGGTCGGGCTGGTTCAGGTCCAGGACCTAGCCGCCAGCATCCTCGTCCGGGATGCCGCCGTGGAAGTGGCGGTGAACCGCGCGCGCCTTCAGGACGGCACGCTCAAGGGGCGCGTCACCCTGGCGAGCGGTGCAGATCCGGCCGAGACCGAGGTGCGGATGCAGGGCAGCCTCGATCGAGTCGATCTCAGCACCCTGCTGGGCGAGATCGGGACCGGGCGCTGGATGAGCGGGCCGCTGCAGGGGCAGTTCTCCCTCGAGGGCAGCGCCCGCGACAGTGCCGGCCTGCTCGCTCATCTCGGCGGTCGCGCGACGCTGTCGGTCGACGGCGGTGCGATCTCGGGTCTCGATTTGGCCGAGCTCGTTCACCGCAATGGCGTCGTCCCCGCCGGAGCGCTCGCGCGCCGCAACGGCCGGACCGCCTTCGAGCGCGCCGCAATCACGCTGCGCTTCGCCGACGGGGTCGGTGAATTCGCCGAATCGGGCCTGCGTGGGCCGAGTGTCGGGGCCAGCCTGCAAGGTCGGGTCTCGCTGCCGACGCGACGGATCGAGGCCCGGGGCGATCTGGCGCTGCGCGCGGCATCCGACCCGTCCCGCGGGCTCCTGTTCGAGGTCTCGGGTCCATGGGATGCGCCGACCGCGCAGGTCGTACCCCAGGGCGAGGCGATGCTGCCCGACCCGTTCAAGGTTCCCGCTGCGCTCGGGCTGAGCGGCAACGCCCGCGCCTACGCGCCGTGACGCCGGTGATGGCGTCCGTTCGTGCCCGCTTTTAAGCTCCGGCTTCAAACCTGTTCGTGACCCCCATGCGCCGCCTGCCACTCGAGGAACCGATCACCCGCGCCGGGCCGCTGTCGCGGCAGCTCGCGGTGTTCGCCATCATCGCCACGGGGCTCGCTCTGATCGTGGTCCGCGACCCGCGCGCGGATACCGACGCGGCGCTGGTCGCGCTCGCGGCCGGGCTCTGCGTCGCCCTGGCCGCGGCGGTCGCGGCGGTTTTCGCGTTCGTGCATGTCTGGCGCGAGGGCGCGCGGGGACTGGGGGCGGCGCTGGCCGGATTGCTTCTGGCGCTCCTCCTGCTGGGCTACCCGGCCTATCTCGGCCTGCGCGGCCTACGCCTGCCGGCCCTGTCGGACATCACCACCGATATCGACAACCCGCCGGCCTTCTCGCGCTCGCGGGCCGCCTTCGCGGCGCGGGGCGGGCGCTACCCGCCGGATCCGGGCCCCGCGATCCGCGAGCGCCAGCGCGGCGCCTATCCGCAGATCGCGCCCCTGACCCTCGATATCGGCGCCGATGAGGCGTTCGAGCTTGCGCGCAAGGCGGCGCTCAACCGGCATTGGCAGATCGTCGAGGCGATCCGCCCGGGGGGACGCACCGGCAATGGCCGGATCGAAGCCGTGGCCCGCGGCCTCATCCTCAATCTGCCCGACGACGTGACCGTGCGGATCCGTCCCCGGGCCGACGGCGCCCGGATCGATGTGCGCTCGGCCTCGCGGATCGGGGGCCGGGATTTCGGCAGCAATGCCGACCGCATCCGGGCCTATCTCGACGACGTCGCCAACCTCGCGCTGGCGGTGAAGTAGGCGAGCGCCGGTCAGGCCGGGGCGTAGGCGCTGTCGAGGCGCGGCGGCCCATCGCAGGCCACGAGCCCGCGCCCGACGAGATCTTCCAGATGGGCGAACACCGACAACGCGGCGGCGCCCCGCAGCCGCGGGTCGAGCCCCTGGTAGATCGCCGCGACGACCTCCGGAATGCGTGAATCCCCGGCGGCCAGCCGGGCGCGGATCGCCGCCTCCCGCTGACGGCGATGGCCGAGGAGGCAGCGAACGAGGCGCGCGGGCTCGCGGACCGGGCCGCCATGTCCCGGCCAGTAGATCGTCTCGCTGCGCCCGCGCAGCTTCTCGAGCGAGGCCATGTAGGCCCGCATCTCGCCGTCCGGGGGGGCGACGATCGTCGTGTTCCAGGCCATCACGTGGTCGCCCGAGAACAGCGCCTCGCCCTCCGGCAACGCGAAGGCGAGGTGGTTCATCGTATGGCCGGGGGTCTCGACCGCCACGAGCGTCCATCCCGGACCCGAGATGGTCTCGCCCTCCGCCATGACGCGCGCCGGGGCGTGGGCCTGGTCGGAACTGGCATCCAACATCGGGGCCTCGCCCTCCGCGAGGGCCCGGGCCGCCCGATGGGGGCCGCAACCGACGATCGACGCACCGGTCCGGGCCGCCAGGAGACGCGCCCCGGGCGAATGGTCCCGATGCGTGTGGGTCACCACGATGACCTCGACCTGTTCGTCGCCGAGGTCTGCGAGCAAAGCGTCGATATGGTTGGATTCGTCCGGGCCGGGATCGATGATGGCGACGCGCCCGTGGCCGACCACATAGGTGCAGGTGCCGGTCGCCGTGAACGGTCCGCCATTCGGAGCGATTCGCCGCCGGATCAGCGGTGCGACCTGCTCCATTCGCCCGCTCTCGGGCAGCGACCGATCGAAGGTCGGCTTGCTCTCGTCCTCACCCGCCATCACCACCCCGTCCCTGTCCGGGGGTGGTTCTAAGGCCGCGTCCGACCGCGGTGCAAACGGGGCCGAACCTTAGACGGCTCCGTTGAACGCGCCGCGGTCTCGGGGCTCAGCCCATCGTCCCACGGGTGTGGGCTGAGTCCCAGCCGGGGGGCGGTCAGCCCCCGCGTCGCTCGTTGCGTCGCGAATCAACCGGCCCGGTGAGACCGGCCGGCGCGGACGCGGACGCGGACAGGCACCGGCACGGGGGCCGGCATGACGCCGAGGCCGAGGGCCGCGGCCCGCGCCGCGTCGGCAGCCCCATCGACGATCTCCGTCACGCGCGTCGCCAGGGCGGCGACCTTGGATCGAACGGCTCTCTTTGCAGCTTGCAGCATCGCGGATCCCGGTTCGGACCTAATGACCTATCATCGAACGCTACCGTCAGGCTCCCGTTCCGTCACGCAACGTCGCGGGCAGATCCGCGAGCGAGACGAATCGCGCCTCCCTTGTCAAGTGCGCGGAACCAGAGCGAAACCTTGGCGTTTTCGAGTCCAGAACGACGCGGCCACCCGCGCCGGTACTTTTAAAGGATCCGCACAATGCTCGGTTGGGCCGTAACCTTCCTCGTCGTCGCTCTGGTCGCCGCTCTGCTCGGTTTCGGTGGTATTGCCGGGACCGCCATGGAAGCAGCCAAGCTGGTGTTCTTCGTTGCGATCGTCCTGTTCGCGATCTCGGCCGTCGTCGGCCTGATGCGCGGCCGCTCGCCAACTCTGTAAAGCGGTCGTAACCACTGGCGCTGGCGCCAGGCTGTGGACCGAATTGGGGAGAGCCGCCGTCATCCACGGCGGCTTTTCCATCTTCAAGACGTCTCGAAGGCCTCAAGACCGTCGGCCGCCGCTCACGCCTTCTCGCGATCCCCACCATCGAGTTTGGCGATGAGTTCGGCGAAGCGATCGGGCACCGGTTGAAGCGCCACGGTGTCGTACATCGCGCGCAACTGCGCGGCGAGGCGGTTGCGGGTGTGATCGCTCAGGGCGCCGCGACCGCCGGGCCGGTCTCCCGACGCGGGGGCGGCATCCGCGGGATCGCCCGATGCAGTCATCGGGGCTTGGGCCGAAGGGGCTGAAGCGGTTCCGGCATACGGATCACCGGCGCGGAGGTCCGCATCCTTGCCCTGGTCCGCCATTCACACGCCCCTTATTGCCGAAGTCCGCTGGGCCGCATTGTACTGCGGCTCGACATACGCCATGGCTGCGGCTGCAACGCCCGCCCGCCGGATCGGTTCCGCTGGGGGCGGAACGGAGTGCGGGCCTCCGCGTTGGGCGGTAGGCTGCGCAGGATACAAGCCGGCCCCGGCACGACCTCGGTCGAGGACCGAGGCATCGCGGCCGGGCAACACGGCGAGGCACAGGGGATCGAATGTCGACATCGCAACTCGTGGTACAGCACCTGCCGTACCTGCGCCGCTACGCGCGGGCGCTCACGGGGAGCCAAGTGGCGGGCGACGCCTATGTCGCCGCCACCCTGGAAACCCTCGTCAACGAGCCGGACACGCTCGGCCGCAGCACCAATATCAAGGCGGACCTGTTCCGGGTCTTCACCCGGATCTGGAACTCCCTGTCGGTGAACGGGCGCAGCGAGCAGGTCCAGCACGATTTGCCGGCTGAAGTCCGACTCGGCCAGATCACCCCGCTGCCGCGGCAGGCCTTCCTGCTGTCCTGCCTCGAGGGCTTCTCGGAGGAAGATGCGGCCATCATCCTGGCCGTCGATGTCTCCGAGGTCCGTGACCTGGTGGACGAGGCCGGCCGCGAGCTCGCCGCCGACATGGCCACCGAAATCCTCATCATCGAGGACGAGCCGCTGATCGCCATGGATCTCGAGGCGCTGGTCGAGGGCCTCGGCCACAACGTCATCGGCGTCGCCCGCACCCGGACCGAGGCGATCAAGATCGCCAGCGAGGGCAAGCGCCCGGGTCTGATCCTGGCCGACATCCAGCTGGCCGACGGCTCCTCGGGCCTCGACGCGGTGAACGACCTGCTGAAGACCTTCGAGGTGCCGGTGATCTTCATCACCGCCTATCCGGAGCGGTTCCTCACGGGCGAGCGCCCCGAGCCGGCCTTCCTCATCGCCAAGCCGTTCCAGCCGGCGAATGTGTCGGCGGTGATCAGCCAGGCCTTGTTCTTCCAGCAGACCGCGCGTCGCCGGGAAGCTAAGACCGCCTGATCCCTGAGGGCACCGGAGCGGCTGGCCGCTCCGGACCGACTCATCGAGCTCAAAAAACCCCGGTGCGAGCCGGGGTTTTTTGTTGCGCTACGTTCGGCGCGAGCGCGCACAAAAAAACGGGCCGGAGATGGCTCCAGCCCGTCGAAGAGGTTCCGGCCGATGCACAAGGGGAATGCGGGGAGGACCAGGTGGCCGGGTCTCGATGTAACGAGCGCGGCCTCGGGATGTTCCGGAAGATGCGCTTTTTGCGCGAGCGTGCTATTTTAAGCACAGGGGATGGTTGTGGATGCCGGGGTGCGCCGCCGCACCAACAGCCCGCCCGTTGACGAATACTCAGTGATCACAGGAACGGGACTGTTGTGGAACCTGCGATTGCAGGCCGCGTTGTTCGAACATCCTGTCAAGCTCTCGTGATGAGGTCGGGGCAATGCTGCGGTCTGGTTTCATTCTGGGCGTGAGTGCTCCCGCGGCTCTTCTCACCGTGCTCCTGCAGCCGGTGGTTCGCGAGACGGCCGACAATTGGTCGCCGCCCGTCATCGCCGCCACGGCGTCCGCGCCCGCATCGCTGCCGGGGATGCGTCCGGCCTCCCTGGCGCTGAACCCGACCCGCGTCGCCGGCGTCCAGCGCACCGAGAGCCGCCCGGTCCCGGTCGCGGAAGAGGGCCAGGAAATCGGCATCCGGCCGATCCTCAAGCCGCCGGTGCAGCCGCGCCGTTTGGTCCGTGAGGGCTGCGAGACCGCACTCAGCTCCCTGGTCGGTCCCGAGGCGCGCCGCATGACCCCGGGCCGCTGCATCTCCTGATCCCGAAAGCCTATTCGCCCCAAAGCAAAAGGCCCCGTCTCTCCGGCGGGGCCTTTTGCTTTGGGGCGGTTGTCTGAAACGGCTCTGAAAACAAGGACGGCGCCGGTCTGAAGACACGGCGCCGTTACGCAACGCGATGGTTCTGGTGCGTCACTCGGCGCGGCCAGTCCCGGTCGATTGTCCGCCCTTGCGGCCCGCCGAAGAGGCCAGCTCACGGTCCTGCGAGAAGGAGCGCTTCTCGGCCGGCACGCTGCGTCCGCCCTTGCTGGCGATCTCGCGCTGCCGCGACAGGTCCATCGAGGCAAAGCCCCGCTTCGAGGTTGAATTCCCGGATGCCATCAGTTCCTCCTCAGGCTTCGCTTCACCCCGCAACAACCTTCAGCAATAACCAAGGTTCCTGTGACGAGACCTGGCCAAGTTTGGCAAAGCTAAGCTTGGCAGCAACCGCCGTCTGTGTGCGGCGTTGATCCGGGATTGATCTGCGCGCACCGCCACGGGCGCCTCAGGCGCGCCGCCTTGGGCCGGCCTTCTCTCGAAGGGCGCCCGCGGGGATCTGCGATGCAGGTCGGGAAAAAGGGTTTTGGGTGATGACGAACCGCGACATGGTGAAGATCAGGCCCGGCTCGGCGCCGAGCGTCGAGCCGAACACGCCTCCGCTGCCGCCGATGCCCGCCCCCGAGGATTCCCCGACGCCGACGACGCGCGAGGAGCCGGTCGACTCGCCGCATCTGAATGCCAGCCTGAAGCGTCCGGCCCCCGGTCCCGGGGAGCAGGGCCTGTCGACGAAGCGCTGAGCCGGCTCGGCCTCAGCCGGCGCGCAGGCGCGTCCGGCGGGTCAGGCCGACGATCAGCAGACCGATCCCTAGGATCGTCGCGATCCCGGTCACCGTCAGGATCCGCTGCACGAGGGGTGTGTAGAGGCCGCGTGCGGCATCGTAGCCGTAGCAGAGCAGCGTGAGGCGATCGGCCAGGCTTCCGACCCGGCCCTCGCCGGCCTCCGTCAGGGCAAGGCGAAGATCCCGCCCGGTCAGCGCCAGCGGCGACAGCACGCGGGCGACCCGGCCGTCGCCGGCAAGCAGCATCGCGGCGGCGGGATGGGCGAAGCTGTCCGTCCCGGCATCGTAGACCGCGCTGTAACCCAGGGCGCCGGTCAAGGCCGCGAGGGCGGCGTCGGAGACGAGCAGGGGGCGGATGCCGGCCGCGCGGTCGCCCAACGTCTCCGCGAGCATGCGACGCGCCGCCGCGGCATCGTCCCGCGGATCGATGCCGACGAGCACGAATGCGTAGTCCTCCGCGGCGAGGCCGGTGGCCGCCAAGGCGTCCGCCGCCATCGACACCATCGGGTCGCAGACATTGCCGCAGGTATAATCCACCGGCAGCAACAGGGCGGCGCGCCCGCTGAGGGCCTGCCCCAGCGTCATCGCCCGCCCCGTCCGGGCATCCGTGACGGCGAGCTCCAAGGGGACCCGGGCATCCGGCGGGGGAGCGACCGCGACGCGGGCCAGATCGGCCTGGACCAGCCGGGCGCGGGCCGGCACCGGACCGACCAGAAGCCCGCCCAGGATCGTGAGCAGGGCGGCGATCAGGCTGCGGACGGCCCGGTCTGCGCCGGGGCTGGGACTGGACAAGCGCTTGACGAACCGCATGGATGTGTGGGCCGGTGCGGCCATCTGAAGACCATCCATGCCCGCGAGGGCGTGAAACCCCTCGCGGAGCCCGCGAATGACCCTCGATACCGAGGTTTCCTCTTTAAGGCAGGTTCCGCTGTTCCGCGAGGTGGAGCCGGCGCGCCTGAAGCTTCTGGCCTTCACGAGCGAGCGCGTGCATTTCGAGCCGGGGCAGCGCTTCTTCGCCCGGGGCGACGTGGCGGATGCAGCCTACGTGATCCTCAAGGGCAGTGCCGAGGTGAGCATCGACGGCCCGGCCGGCCCGGTCAGGCTCGCCTTGCTCGGACAGGATGCCCTGGTCGGCGAGATGGGCATCCTGGCCGACCAGCCCCGCTCCGCCACCGTGACGGCGGAATCGGCCGTGACGGCGCTGCGCATCGATCGCGGCGTCTTCCTGGAGCTGCTGGCGCAATTCCCGCAGATCAGCATCGCGCTGATGCGGGTGCTCGCGCTGCGGCTCGAGCAGACGAACCAGGCGCTGGCCGAGAGCCGGGGCTGATCTCACGCGGTCGGGTAGGTGATGAATTCGAGAAGCGAGCCGTCCGGATCGCGGAAATAGACGCTGAGGCCGGCTCCCGCGGCGCCGTTCCTCTCGACCGGGCCGAGTTCGACGGTCACCCCGGCGGCCTCGAGATGCGCCATCGCGTCCTCGATCGGGCCGGACCAGCGGAAGCACAGGTCGCTGTTTCCCGGCAGCACCGGCTTGGCTGCCACCGGCTCCGCCTTCACGCCGGGGCCGTGGCAATTGAGCTGAACGCCGCCGAACCGGTAGGCGAAGCCGTTCCCGCGCGCGATCACCTCGGCGCCGACCACATCACGGTAAAAGGCGTTGGACTGCGCCCAATCGGTGACGTGGATCACGCAATGATCGAGGTGGATCGCCGGGCGCAGCGGCACCTCGGGCGCGACCGCCGCGTCGGTCGCAAGCGTCTCGGTCTCGGCCATGACTCACCTCCGCGCAGGCCGGGATGGCCCCCGGTCCCGCATTCTCAATTAGGGCGCAACCGTGGCCGCGGCAGCGGGCGCTCGCGCGCCGCTGCGGCGCAAAAGCTACATCGCCGCCGACGGGGAGACGGTAGGCATAGGGTCCAGGACCGTATCCCGCATGTCAGGACCCATGATCGCAACACGCCCATCGGCCTGGAGCCGAATTCGCCGGCTCCTGCTCTCGCGAATTCTGCTCGCCGTGGTGGCGATCGCGCCGCTGGCGGCCTGCCAGACGCGCCAGGCCCAGCTCGCGCAGGACGATGAAGCGGCCTGGTACATCGGGACGAAGCCCGACAAGCCCTACGACATTCCCCTGGTCGACACGTCCAAGCTCGACCCGAAGTACCGCCGCCAGCAGGTCAGCTACAACGGCCCGGAGAAGCCCGGGACGATCCTGGTCGATATCGACCAGCGCCAGCTCCTCCTGGTCCAGGCAGACGGCACCGCGATGCAGTACGGCGTCGGCGTCGGCAAGGCCGGCTTCTCCTGGAAGGGCGAGGCGCGGGTCGGCCGCAAGGGTGTCTGGCCGGATTGGAGCCCGACCGTCACGATGGTCTCGCTCAACCCCGACCTGCCGCGGACCCGCAAGGGCGGGGTCGACAATCCGCTCGGCGCTCGCGCCCTCTACCTGTACCAGGGCAACCGCGACATCCTGTTCCGCATCCACGGCACCAACGAGCCCTGGAGCATCGGCGAGCAGATGTCGTCCGGCTGCGTCCGGATGCTCAACGAAGACATCGCCGACCTGTACGAGCGCGTGCCGGTGGGCGCCCGGGTGCTGGTCAAGCGCAACGGCAAGTACCGGGTCTGACGCCCGATCATCGCGGGGCCTGCGCTTCGGACAGCGCCGGCCCCGCCGTCATTTCCCGAACGCGCGATCTCGGCGGGAAATCGCAGCTATCGGGCAGGCGACGATGCGAAGCGTCCGCTTCCGAAAGCCCGACGCTGCGGCGATCCAGGCTGCGCTGAACGCTTCTAACAGGCGCCATTTGCGGCGTATCGGCCGGGAACCCTTTCGCAACATATCGGCGCCACCCTCGGGTGAGCCTGCACGCGCCGGTATCGCGGGCGCATCGGGTCCGACGGGACGCCCCGGGCGGCCTCAGGCGCATAGCTTAGCTGGCAAAAACGCCACAATGGCCGCCGATCCTCCGCGCTCCCGACAAGTTCTGCCGCCCCTTCGTGGACAGCTTTCTGATGACAAGATCGATGCTCGCCCTGCTTCTCCTCTGTAGCCCCGCCGCTGCGGCCGGGACGATCAGTGGGCCGGCGACGGTGATCGACGGCGACACGATCGAGGTGCACGGCACCCGCATCAACCTCTACGGGATCGACGCGCCCGAGACGGCGCAGAGCTGCCAGACCGTGACCGGGCAGGATTACCGCTGCGGCCGCGAGGCCGCGCAGGCGCTGAGCGCCCATATCGGCAGCGGCGTCGTCACCTGCGAGCGTCGTGAGAGCACGGCCGCGGGCGGCCTGGCCGGGCTCTGCCTCGCGCATGGCGAGGATCTGTCCGCCTGGATGGTGGCGAAGGGCTACGCGCTCGCGAGCCGCCATGTGACGCCCGCCTATACCCGCCAGGAGGGCCAGGCCTGGGCGACGCGTCGCGGCCTCTGGGCCGGGACCTTCGAGAAGCCGGCCGATTGGCGCCAGGACCGCCGCCGCATGGAGGCCTCGGCCGGGGCGAGCGCGGCCGACTAGGCCCGCTCACGCCGTCTTGTCGCGGCCCTCGGTGAATTCCCGCCAGAGCAGGACCAGGGCCGCCATCACGGCCGGGCCGACGAACAGGCCCAGCAGACCGAAGGTCTCGACGCCTCCGAGGATGCCGAGCAGCACCCACAGGAACGGCAGCTTCGTGGTGCCGCCGATCAGGGCCGGCCGGACGAAATGGTCGGCCACGAAGGTGACGACGAAGCCGGCCACCGCCACGACGATCGCCGCCTTCACCGACCCCGCCGCGACCAGCAGCAGGGCCGCGATCGCGATGGCGAGCGCCGCGCCGAACGGGATCATGGCGGCGACGGCCGTGAAGGCCCCGAGCAGCACCGGGTGCGGCACGCCGGCGAAATAGTAGACCACCCCGAGGATGAAGCCCTCGCCGAGGCCGACCAGGACGAGCCCGTCGACCGTGCCGTGCACCGAGGCCACCATCTGCCGGGCCACGCGCTCGCCCCGGGGGCCGAACAGGCGGTCGCAGGCGACCCGGGCCTGTTCCGTCACCGTCCGCCAATCGCGGAACAGGAAGAACAGGGCCACCAGGCTGAAGCCGAACAGGACGATCCGGTGCAACACCTCGCGGCCGAAATTGCGCGAGGCGCCGACCACCGAGTGGTTCTCGAACCGGTGCAGCAGCTCGGAGCCGGCCTGGGCGTGCCCGAGATTGTCGTTCCACCAGGCGGTGGCCTGAGCGGCGCCGTAGGGCAGGTGCTGGAGGAATTCGGGGGCCGGGACGCCGTTCGCCTCGGCGCTGCGCACGAACTCGGCGACGTCATGGGCTTCGCGGGCCGCCTGCACGCCGAGGATCGCCAGGGGGGCGAGGAAGACCAGGGCCACCGCGGCGGTCATCAGCGTCGGTAGCAACAGGTTGTGCCGGCCCGGCGGGAAGCGCCGTTCCAGCCGGGCGTAGAGCGGCCACAGGGCGATCGCCAGCACCACCGCCCAAGCTAGCGCCGGCAGGAAGCCGTGCAGGATCCACAGGCCGAGCGCGGAGAGCGCCAGGACGAGCACGACCCGGGCTGCGCCCTGCGAGCGCGCCTGCTCCGGCGGGGGCGGGGGACCGATATGAGCCGGAGGCGGGACGGGATGGGCCGTGGGTAACATCCGTTTCGTCTCCTGAAGGCCGCGCGCAGGGAGCGTCCGCGGAAGGGCGCAAGAGATCGCGTCGCTGCGAAGAAGTCCGTTCAGGACCGCGAACCAGCGCTGCAACGCGCCGGGAACCGCCGCGGTTGCCGCCTCCGACCCCCTCGTGTAGAGGTCGCGGCCGTCCGACGGGCCCGCAGCGCGAGCCCCGTACGCGTATTGGTGGCCGCGCGGGGCGTGAGCGCCGGGTCGCCCGGCATCGAGGGGGCTCCCCGCCCGACCGATCCGGAAACCGAACAGCCCGCGAGAAGATATGTCCGACGAGCCCGCCCACGGCAGCGCCACCTTCCAGCGCGTGGCCGACATCATTGCCGAGACCGCCGACATCCCGCGGGACAAGATCACCCCGGAGAGCCACGCCATCGACGACCTCGGCATCGACAGCCTGGCCTTCCTCGACATCGCGTTCGCGGTCGACAAGGCCTTCGGGATCAAGCTGCCGCTCGAGCGCTGGACCCAGGAGGTCAACGAGGGCAAGGTCCCGGCCGAGCAGTATTTCGTCCTCAAGAACCTGTGCGCGCGCATCGACGCCCTGGTGGCCGAGAAGGCCGCAAAGGTCTGACGCGCTAGAGCCCGACGCCCCCCATGCGCCTCGAATATTTCGAGATGATCGATGCCGTGCGGCACCTCGACCGGGCCGCCGGCCGGATCGAGGCGCTCGCCCGGGTGCCGCTGGAGAGCCCCGTCTTCGAGGGGCACTTTCCCGGCCATCCGCTGGTGCCGGGCGTGCTCCTGACCGAGACCATGGCGCAGGCCTCCGGCTACCTCGTGCTCGCCCATCTCGACTTCACCCGGATGCCGTTCCTCACCGGGGTCGACAAGGCCCGGTTCCGGTCCTTCGTCGGGCCCGGCGCGGAGCTGGTCGTCACCGCCACGCTGGAGCATGACGGTTCGGGCTACGCGGTGACCAAGGCCGCGATCAGCCATGCCGGCAAGCCGCTCTGCGACGCCGAGCTGCGCTTCCGCACCATGCCGTTCCCGGACGGGCTCGATGCGCCGATGCGCGAGCGCGCCCGGACCATCGGCCTGTTCCCGGATCCGGTGCAGCCATGACCCGCCCGGTCCTCGTCACCGGCCTCGGCCTCGTCTCCTGCGCGGGGGAGGGGATCGCGGCCCATCTCGCGGCCCTCGACAGTGACGCGGCGCCCCGGACCGACACCGAGACCTTCGCGCCCTATTGCGTGCATCCCGCGCCGCCGATCGCCTGGGACGGGCAGATCCCGAAGCGCAGCGATCAGCGCCAGATGGAGGCGTGGCAGCGGCTCGGCGTCTACGCCGCGGGCCTCGCCCTCGACTCCGCCGGCGTGAAGGACGACGCCGCCCTCAAGCAGGCACTCCATCTCGTGGTCGCGGCGGGGGGCGGCGAGCGCGACTATGCGGTGGACGGCGCGATCCTCACCGGCCTGCGCGATGCGGCCGATCCGGGCGCCTACCTGAACGAGCGGCTGCAGAACGATCTGCGGCCGACGCGGTTCCTGGCCCAGCTCTCGAACCTGCTCGCCGGCAACATCGCCATCGTGCACGGGGTCACGGGCGCCTCGCGCACCTTCATGGGCGAGGAATCGTCCGGCGTGGATGCGCTGCGGATCGCGCAGGCGCGCGTCGCGTCGGGCCAGATCGACGCGATCCTGGTCGGCGGCTCCTACAGCGCCGAGCGGCCGGACGTGCTTGTGATCCATGAGATGGGCGGCTACCTCGCCCGATCGCCCTATCGCCCCGTATTCGAGCGCGGCGGACCGGGCGATGGGGATACCGGTTTCATCCTCGGGAGCTGCGCGGCCTTCCTGATGCTGGAATCCGAGGACCACGCGGCCGCCCGCGGGGCCCGGGCGCTCGCCCGGCTGGACCGGGTGGCGAGCGATCGCACGCGGCGCACCCCCGGGAGCGTCGCCGGCAGCCTCGAAACCCTCTGGCCGCAGGCCGGCCTGTCGGCACCGGATCGCGTCCTGTCCGGGGCCACCGGGGTCGCGCCGATCACCGCGGAGGAGCACGCGACGCTGAGGCGGCTCGCGCCGGCGGCGCGGATCCGGGCGCTCGGCGACGTGATCGGGCACGGGCTCGAGGTCGTCGCCCCGTTCGGAGCCGCACTCGCGGCCGGCCTCGTCGCCGCTGGGTCGGCCCGCGAGGTGGCGGTGACGACGATCGGCCATCGCCGCGGCGAAGGCGTGCTGCGTCTGGCTCAGGCCTGACCGGCACCCGGGGCCGGGGTCGCGGCAGGACGCCGCTAGGTCATCCGGGTTTGCGCGGCCCCGGCTATCTGTCTGACGACGCGCAACTTCCGAGCCCGTCGCGCTTCTACTGTCCGGGATAAAGCCGGCGCCGCGTCGATCTTGGAATCCGTCGAAATATTTCTTCGGACTTGCCAATGCGTCGATGAAGGTCTATCCCAGTTTTATCGGCACGTGTCCGGATATCTTGGACCGTTACGCCTTCGCAGGGCGGTTCTGACTTTCCTATCGCTATCGGTCGATACCGGTATCCGCTTTCCGAGCGGCTGCCATCTCTCACTACGCCTGCGAAGATCGAGGAATTCCATGAGCACCGGAACCGTCAAGTGGTTCAACGAGACCAAGGGCTACGGCTTCATCCAGCCGGATGACGGCGGCAAGGACGTGTTCGTTCACGTCTCGGCTGTCGAGCGCGCCGGCCTGCGTGGCCTGAACGAGGGCCAGAAGGTCTCCTACGAGCTGGAAACCGACCGCCGCAGCGGCAAGGAATCCGCTGGCCAGCTCCAGACGGTCTGATCGCCGCTCCGACGGCCATTGTCGAAGCCGCTCTCGAGGGAGCGGCTTCTTCGTATCTACATTCGATTTCGGGACGACGGCGGCCCGCCGCGCCCAACACAGGAGTGTCTGTGAGCTTTCCGAATAAGCAAGGTGTCGTCGATCGACTGGAGGCCGCTGCCAAGGCGCGGTCCGAGATGCTGGCCCGCTTCCGGGCTCGCCCGACTGCCGATGATCCGGCCGTCCTCGCCCGTCAATCCGCGCGCCGCGCCGTGGTCGATGCCCGCGAGGCCCGCGCGGCCGAGCGTGCCGCCCAGCGCGAGGCGGAACTCGCCCGTGCCGCCGCCCAGGCCGAGGCCGAGCGTCAGGCCGAGGCCGAGCGCAAGCTCGCCGAGCAGCTCGCCGCCCAGGAGCGTGCCAAGGCCCTCCAGGCCGAGCAGAAGCTCCAGCGCGATGCGCGCTACCTCGCTCGCAAGGCCAAGGCGCAGAAGCGGCGCTAAGGGCTTCTCACGAAACTCTCGCCGCACCGTCGCGTGCGAAGGGAGGGCTCCCGGGAACCGGGAGTTTTGTGAGGTGCTCTCGGACGTTTGCGGCCGAACCGAAGCCCGGTTCGGCGCGAGCGGGCGCCCCAGATCACCGATTCGGAGCCGTCTCCGGCCGCCTCGCGGTCGGACGCTGCCCCGGAGGCGCCGCCCCTTCGAAACCACGCCCCAGGAGCCCTGGCATGACCCACAAATTCAAGATCGGCCAGCGCGTCTGCCGGGTGCAGCTCGGACTTCCCGGCGACAAGGGTGGCGGCGAGGTCTTCGAGATCCTGCGCCTCATGCCGGAGGATCAGACCGGCGAGCGCTCCTACCGGATCCGAACGGAAGCCGGCGAGCGCGCGATCCGCGAGAGCGAGCTGGTCGCGGTCAGCTCCCTCTGATCGAGCCGCGTCTCAGAGCGTCCTGAACATCACCAGGGCGTCGACGACGCCGAGACCCGGATGCCGGAAGGCCCCCGGGAGCCGGCCGACCTCCGCGAAGCCGAGGCTCCGCCAGAGCTTCACGGCGTGCTGGTTGGTCGAAACCACGAAATTGAACTGCATCGCCGAGAAGCCGCGCTCACGCGCTCGATCGAGGGCGTGCTCGCCCATGGCCCGGCCGATGCCGCGCCCGGCTGCGCCGGTCATGAAGCCGCAATTGGCGACATGGGCCCCGCCGCCCGCCTGATTGGCGCGCAGATAATAGGTGCGGAGCACCACCCCATCCTGTTCCGCCACGAAGGTCTCGCGGTCCGCGCCCGTCCAGTAGGCGACGGCCTCGGCCTCGCTGAGCCCGGGATCGAGCGCGTAGGTCTCGCCGGCCCGGATGGTCGGCAGGATGATCCGGACGATCGCCGGGTGGTCGGACGCCCTTGCCGGCCGGATCTCCAGGCTCACCCGAACTGCTCCCGCAGGATGCGCTCGTCGAGGCTGTGCCCGGGATCGTGCAGCAGGACGAGCTCGGTGGCGCGGTCCAGCGAGGTCTCCACCGTGCAGACCCGGCGGAACTCGGTGTGGTCGGCCACCGCCGCCACGGGACGGTGCGGGGCGTCGAGCACGTCGATCCGGATCTTGGCGTAGTCCGGCAGCAGCGCGCCGCGCCAGCGCCGGGGGCGGAAGGCCGAGATCGGGGTGAGCGCCAGCAGCTTCGCGTCGAGCGGCAGGATCGGGCCGCCCACCGAGAGGTTGTAGGCGGTGGAGCCGGCGGCCGTAGCGACCAGCACCCCGTCGGCGATCAGCAGGTCCAGCCGGACATGCCCGTCCACGGCGATCTTGAGCTTGGCGGTCTGATGCGTCTGGCGCAGCAGGTAGACTTCGTTGATCGCCCGGGCCCGGTGGCTGCGGCCCTCGGTATCGACCACATCCATCACCAGCGGGTGGATGACGCTGCGCTGGGCCGCCTCCAGATGCTCCAGCAGGTCGTCGTCCCGGAACTCGTTCATCAGGAAGCCGACCGTGCCGCGGTTCATCCCGTAGATCGGCTTCGGGTGATCCATGAACCGGTGCAGCACCTGCAGCATCAGCCCGTCGCCGCCCAGCGCGACGACGACATCCGCCTCTTCCGGCGGGACGTGATCGTAGCGCCGCATCAGGGCGGCGGCGGCTTCCCGGGCGTAGCCGGTCGGACTCGCCACGAATGCGATCTTCTTGAATGTCGGCATGGCGTCAGGCGGTGCCTGGCAGGCGCGTCGAGGTCGCGTCGGGGGTCACGTCACGGCTCCAATCTGATGAGCGAACCGCCCGGTTGACGTCGGTGCCCCGCATGCGTCTGACTCGCCGGGCACATGCGCGATCCCGGAGGCATAGCATGGAGCGTCCGCTCCTCGTCTACACCACCTTTCCCGATGCCGCCTCCGCGCTGAATATCGGCGAGGCCCTGGTGCGCGAGCGCCTGATCGCCTGCATCAACGTCCTGCCCGGGATGCAGTCGGTCTACAGCTGGAAGGGGGCCGTGGAGCGCGGGGAGGAGGTCGCCGCGATCCTCAAGAGCCGCGAGGGCCTGGCCGCCGTCCTCTCGGCCGCCCTGAAGGCCCGCCACCCCTACGAGACGCCGATCATCCTGCACCTCCCGGTCGCCGGGGCCGATGCCGACACGGCGGCCTGGATCCTGGCCGAGACGCAGCCAGCCGACGCGACTCTCGCGGCGCCGCCGTCGTCCTGATCGCCGCCGCGATACTGCCCTGCGGCGAAGCCTGTGCGGGTGCGAATACAGCCCTTCAAGGCATTCATTGCGGCGCGCCGCGGTATGTCCGCAAATCGACGCCGATAACAATTGACTTTATAAAAATTCGATGCTGCATTACCGCGGTGCCGTAAATCGAATACGGCGCCGTGACTTGCGGTGGCGCGCGATGAGGGGATTGATTGCAATCCTTGCGATCGGGTTCGGCCTCCCGGCTGCGCAAGCCCTGGAAGCCGACGCGGTGGTCGGAACCTGGCGCCTCGTCACCGCCACGCGGACGATCGTCGAGACGGGCGAGGTCATCGACGCCTATGGCGGGCCGAGGCCCAATGGCTGGATCAGCTACGGGCGCGACGGGCGGATGATGGTCGTCTGCGCCTTCGAAGGACGCACGCGTCCCGCCGCCAACGACGCGATGTCCGACGCGGACAGGATTCACCTGCACAAGACCTTCTTCGCCTATGCGGGGACGTACAAATTCGACGCCGACCGCGTCACCCACACCATCGACACGTCCTGGAACGAGGCCTGGACGGGGACGTCTCAGGTCCGGCAGGTCGAGCAGACGGGACGGCAGCTGATCTATACGACCACGCCGTTCAAGTTCAACGTCGACGGAAAGCTGAGCGTCATCACGCTGGTCTGGGAAAAATACCCCTGATCTTTGGCTCAATAGGGAGGACGACATGCCCCGGATCTATGGTCTGTCGGCGCTGGTTTTCGCCGCCGCCCTCATGCCCGGCCTGTGCCGTGCGGAGGCCCTGGAGGCGGACGCCCAGAGCGCAGCCACCAAATGGGACGAGGCGTACAACCGCAACGACATGGATGCGCTGGGCAAGCTCTACACGCCCGACGCCCTCGTGGTGACCAAGGGCGGGACGCAGACCCGCGACGGCATCCCGAAGTTCTTCTCCGGCCTGAAGGCCAAGGGCTGGGACGATCACAAGACGACGGTGAAGACCGCCGTGGCCAAGGACAAGCTGCTCATCGTCTCGGGACGCTGGCAGATGACCGGCCCTGGGGACGGGGGCGCCAAGAAGACCTTCGAGGGCAATTGGGTGAACGTGCTCGAACGCCAGCCGGACGGCTGGCGGACGGTGCTGCACACGTGGAATTGAGGGGTGCCGGATCTTCGAAAACGCCGCCGCGTCGCGGCCGGTCAGACGAAGAGACGCTTCAGCAATTCTGATCGACCAGCCCGAGACGCGGCACGATGGCGTGCGGGTCGATCACTGCGCCCGGGGCGATAACGGCATTGGCGCCGATCCGGGCGCCATCGCCGACGAGCGCACCGAACTTGCGGGCTCCGGTCTCGACGAGGCGGCCCCTTAACCGGAGGAGGATCGGCCGGTCCGGTGCCTCGTTGCGGTGGTTGGCGATGATCGCGCCGGCCTCCAAGTTCACGTCCGCGCCGAGGATGCTGTCGCCCACGAAGTTGAAATGCGCGGCCGCCGCGCCCGCGAACAGGAACGCGGATTTCAACTCGACGCCGGGCCCGGCGATGCAATTCTTTTCCAGCCAGCAACCGCCGCGCAGGTAGGCTCCGGTCGCCACGAGGCAGCCCGGCCCGATGATTGCCGGGGGCTTTACGGTCGCGCCGGCTTCCACGATCGCCTGCGCGTGGATCGCGATGCCGTCTCCGACCTGGTAGCTTCCGTCGAGTGCGGCGATGCGCGCGGCGACCAAGGCCGCCGCCTGGGCCGTGATCTCCCACGGAGCCAGGGCGAGTTCGCCCAACCAGGATACGGGGTAGCGCGTGATAAGATCATGCAGGTCCGGTTGGGCTTCAGTCATGGTCGGTCTCGGAGATGCGGCGGCGATCCGCTAAATCGGCCCCGATCCTGTCAGCCCGCGTCCGATGATGCCAGCCGCCTGCGCCGAGGCAACGATCCATCATTTGAGTTCGCGGCCACGCTTGAAAGCTCGGATTGGCGCGAATCGCGCCAAGATCTTATCGCGATAAAATCTACCGATCTCGCGTTTTATTTGCATCTAATCTTAGTGATTAAGGTGGAAAATTTGGGTTTTGTGGCAGCTCGGCCTATGAAATCTGCGGCGCCGTCTTCGGCGCCTGGAATTTCGGGACGTCGAGACCATGAAGGCATTCAAGATCGCCGGCCGCATCGCGATGGTGCTGCTGGCGTCCGGCGCGGGCGTGACGTGCGCCTTCGCGGCCGGCGGCAAGGCGAGCGAGCCGTTGATGACCATCGAGCCGGCCCCGTCGGGCCCGGCTGGCCTAACGGCGGCCAACCCGCCGGCGCTGCGCTACGGCGTCCTCTACGCCGACGCCAAGGGCCAGAGCCACGTCCAGTATTGCGACCTGAAGAACTTCCTCTTCAAGAGCTACGCGCCGCCGGCTGCGCCCCAGTATGTCGGCTTTCCGCCGGGGGATGTGGCCTCGATCAAGTACGCGATCCTGCCGGTCGGCTATGTCGGCACCTGGCACACCGCCCCCGGCCCGCAATGGGTGATCACCCTGTCGGGGCGCTGGTCGGTGGAGGCCACGGACGGCTCGGTGCTGGAGCAGGGGCCGGGCGAGGTCGAGTTCAACGCCGATACCGGAGCGACCCCGCAGGGGCCGGAGGGCCATGTCGGGCACCTCACCCGCCAGGTCGGCGATGTGCCGAACGTCCAGCTGATCGTGTCGCTGAAGCCCCGCACGGGCAAGCGCTCGACCGATCCGTGCCAGCCGACCGCGCGGTGAGGGCCGGGCCCGCCTGACGCTTGCGCGAGCCATCCGGCGGACAGGCTCCGCCGGACCTTCGAAAAAAGTCAGGCGCCGCTGACCGGGTAGGTGCGGCCCTTCCAGGTGGCCGCACCGGCACGGCCGCCCCGCAGCAGCACGTTCCACTGGATCGCCAGAGCCACCAGCACGGCCGCCGGGTGGAGCGGGATCGTCGCCAGCGGCGCCCGCACCGCCAGGGTGATCGCCGCCCGGCTCGCCAGCGACAGCGCGCAGGCCGCGGCGGAGACCGCCAGGGCTAGGGGCGGGATCAGGCCGAACAGGCCGGCCAGCACCAGGAGCGGCGGCAGGACCTGGCCGCAGCCGAGGAGCATTGTCCAGACCGGCAGGGCGCGGGGCGTCGCCATGCCCTCGTGCGCGTTCTTGGAAAACCCCGCCCAGGCCTCCGAAAAACCCCGATACATCCGGCAGGTCGCGAGACCCGCCCCGGCCACGAGGTCGGTGCGGTAGCCGGCGGCGCGCAGCAGCCGGGGCAGGCGCACGCCGTCGTGCAGGAAGCCGCGGATCGCGCCGTGGCCGCCGATCGCCGCGTAGGCCGCGCGCTCGAACAGGATGAGCTGCCCGCAGGCCGCGCCCAAAGCCGGGTCGGGGCGGCGGCGCATCAGCGGCACGGGCAGGAAGCCGATGAGCAGGAAGTCGATCATCGGCACGGTGAGCATCTCGCCGAGCGTCCCGGTGCACTGCCGGGGCACGCCGCTGACCAGCGCCGCATCCGCGCGCCGGGCCTGCGCCACGAGCGACGCCGCGGCCTCGGGCCTCAGGCGGACATCGGCGTCGATGAACAGCAGGTAGCGGCCCTCGGCGAGCCCGGCGATGTGGGCGCAGGCGTGGTTCTTGCCGGTCCAGCCCTCGGGCAGCGGCGGCACCGGGACGACGCGCAGGCGCGGGTCGCCGAGGCCGCGCACGATCTCGGCGGTGCCGTCCGTGGAATGATCGTCGCCGACGATCACCTCCACGGGCATGGCGGTGCTGGCGAGGGCGGCCCGCACGGTCCCGGCGATGTTGCCCGCCTCGTTGCGTGCCGGGATCAGGATCGAGACCAGGCCGGGATCGGCCTCCGGAGCGGGCCGGCGCAGGGCGAACAGGTTCACCGCCGTCAGGATTGCCGGCAGGGCGGCGGCGAGCAGGCAGAGGAGGGACAGCGCCGTGAGGATCGGGTCGCTCATCGCCCGGGCTGCCCGTCGCCGGCCCGGTGGGCCGGATCGAAGCGCCGCCCGGCCAGCCGCGCGGATAGGCGCCGCCAGAGATCGTAGACGCCGCCGACGCCCTTGCGGCCCGCGACCAGGGCGCGGAAGCGCTCCGGCTCGCGGCTGATCACGTCGGCGCTCAAGCGGTCGAGGGTCGCGGTCAGGTCGCCCTCCAGGCGGGCGAGCCGGTCCGCCCGCGGCAGGGCCGCCAGTTCGGCGCCCGGAATCCCAGGCCCGAAGGCCGCAAAGGCCTCGGCCCCGCGCTCGTCCCAGAACGCGTATTCGAGGGCGAGCGGCACGAACAGCGCGTCGGGGGCGATCTCGGCGAGCCGGGCCACGCCCGGGCGCAGACCGAGGGGCCGGACACGGACATCCACGAAGCGGCCCTGCGCGGTGATCCAGAGGGCCGTGCCGGAGCGTGTCAGGATCGCCCGGGCGGCGGCCAGGAACTGGGCGGCGCCTCTCGGGCTGTCGAGATCGACCCCAAAGGCGCCGATCCGCTCGAACACCCGGTAGCGCGCCAGCATGGCGGCGTCGAACGGAGCCCGGTTCTCGCGGTTCGGATAGAGCCGGCCGGACAGCACGATGATCACCGCGGCGTCCCACCAGGCGGGGTGGTTGCAGTAGATCACCAGCGGGCCGGCATGATCCTGAGACGGCGGCGCGCTCCAATGCGGCAGGCGCAGGGCGTCGAAGTGCCGGTGCAGGTAGCGCTCGAACCACGCCTCCATGAAGCGGCGGATCAGGGGCGAGACCGGGTGCAGGGGATCGGGGGGCGGACGGCGCCGCTGTTTCCCTCCCCCCTCTGCGGGGGAGGGTGGCCCGCGAAGCGGGTCGGGAGAGGGG